>NZ_JBSGCB010000020.1:0-175608 GCF_053601595.1 Nocardia sp. NPDC004711
GGCCAGCTGGTCGTGGTCGATTACTACGTGTCCCGTTCGCCCGAGCAGTTCCTGGAGCTGTTGCGCCGCGAGCAGGTCACGGTGCTCAACCAGACCCCGTCGGCCTTCTACCAGCTGGCCGAGGCCGACCGGATCGCTACCTCGGCGAGCCGGGAATCGGATACCGCCGCCGGTGACCAGCAGTCGCTGGCGCTGCGCTACGTCGTCTTCGGCGGTGAGGCACTCGAGCTGCGCCGCCTGTCGGATTGGGTTGCCCGCCACGGAGATTCCTCGCCGTACCTGGTGAACATGTACGGCATCACCGAGACCACCGTGCATGTGTCCGTGCGGGTGCTCGATGCCGACACCATCGCCGCCGCCACCGGTTCGGTGGTCGGCCGGGCCATCGCGGGCCTGCGCGTCTACGTTCTCGACGACCGGCTGCACCCGGTGCCGGTCGGTGTCGCGGGCGAAATGTACGTGGCCGGACCGCAATTGGCGCGTGGCTACCTGGGCCGCCCGGACCTGTCCGCGGCCCGCTTCGTGGCCAGTCCGTTCGGCATCGCGGGCGAGCGGCTGTACCGCTCGGGTGATGTGGCGCGCTGGAACCGCTTCGGTGAGCTGGAATATCTGGGCCGCGCCGACGATCAGGTCAAGGTGCGCGGCTTCCGTATCGAGCTCGGTGAGATCGAGTCCGCCGTGCTGGCCCAGCCGGGCGTGGCGCAGGCCGCGGTCATCGTGCGCGAGGACCAGCCGGGCGATCAGCGCATCGTGGCCTATGTGGTGCCGGAGAACGGCATCGCGCCGGCCGTGGACGCGGTCCGCGACGGCGCGGCCGAGCTGCTGCCGTCCTACATGGTCCCGTCCGCCATCGTGGTGCTGGACCGAATCCCGTTGACCGTCAACGGCAAGCTGGACCGCCGGGCGCTCCCGGCTCCGGCCGCGCAGGCGCGGGCCTTCCGCGCCCCGGAGACCCCGGTGCAGGAGACGGTCGCCGCCGTCTTCGCCGAGGTCCTGGATCTACCGCGGGTCGGCCTGGACGACGACTTCTTCGACCTGGGCGGCAACTCGCTCATCGCCACCCGGGTGGTGTCGCGCATCGGCGCGGCCCTGGACACCACGGTCGCGGTGCGCACCCTGTTCGAGGCCACCACGGTCGAGGCCCTGGCCGCCCGCATCGAATCGCACGCCGACGGTGCGTCCCGCGCCAAGCTGGTGGCCCGGACCAGGACTCCCGGCGACCTGGCGCCGCTGTCGTTCGCGCAGCAGCGCATGTGGTTCCTGAACCAGTACGACACCTCCTCGGCGGCCTACAACCTGCCGCTGGCCATCCGCCTGACCGGCGAACTCGACACCGCCGCACTGGAACTCGCGGTCGCGGACGTGGTCCGCCGGCACGAGTCGCTGCGCACCCGGTACCCGGAGCACGGCGGCACCCCGATGCAGGTGGTCGTCCCGGCCGAGGAGATCGCCCTCGACCTGCGGCCGGTCACCGTGGCGGCCGCGGACGTGACCGCCACCGTGACCGCCTTCGCCACGCTGGGCTTCAATGTGGCCGAACAGGTTCCGCTGCGCGCCCGCCTGTTCCGCGTCGGCGGCGAGGACGCCACCGAGCACGTGCTCGTGGTGGTCGTGCACCACATCGCGGGCGACGGCTTCTCGATGTCCCCGCTGGCCCGCGACGTCATGGTCGCCTACACCGCGCGCAACCAGGGCGCGGTTCCGGGCTGGGCCCCGCTGGCCGTGCAGTACGCCGACTTCGCCGTGTGGCAGCGCGAAGTGCTGGGCTCCGAAGAGGACTCGTCCTCGATCATGGCCCGCCAGGTGGCCTACTGGCAGCGCGTGCTCGGCGGCGTGCCCGACGAGCTGGCCCTGCCCACCGACCGCCCGCGCCCGGCCATCGCCTCGCACCGCGGCGCCACGCTGCAGCGCACGCTGTCGCCGGAGCTCGTCGCGGCGCTGGAAGACGTTGCCCGCCGCCGGGGTTCGTCGCTGTTCATGGTCATGCACAGCGCCCTCGCGGTGCTGCTGGCCCGGCTGTCCGGCGGCGACGACATCGCGGTCGGCACCCCGGTCGCCGGTCGTGGTGAGGCCGCGCTGGACGACCTGGTCGGCATGTTCGTCAACACGCTGGTGCTGCGCACCGGCATCGATCCGGCCGAGTCGTTCACCGACCTGCTGGACCGCGTGCGGCACACCGACCTCGACGCCTTCGGCAATGCCGACGTGCCCTTCGAGCGGCTGGTGGAACTGCTCGCGCCCGAGCGCTCGCAGGCCCGCAACCCGCTGTTCCAGGTCATGCTGGCGTTCCAGAACCTGGATCGCACCAGCATCGAGCTGCCGGGGCTGACCGTCTCCACGCTCGACCTCGACGAGAACATCTCCCGCTTCGACCTGCAGTTCACGCTGTCGGAGCAGGACTCCGGGATGGCGCTGGCGCTGACCTACGCCACCGACCTGTTCGACGAGGCCACCGCGGCCGGATTCGCGCAGCGCTGGGTGCGGGTGCTCGAGGCCGTCGCGGCCGACCCGGAGCTCGGCGTCGGCGCGATCGACATTCTGGACCAGGACGAACGCGCCGATCTGGTGGCCCGTTTCGGCCTGCCCGCCGTCCCGGAGCGCACGCTGCCCGAGCTCATCGCCGACGCCGTCGCCATCGATCCGGCCGCGACCGCGGTCGTGTTCCAGGGCAGGAGTCTGTCCTACGGCGAGCTGGATGCGCGCTCGAACCGCTTGGCGCGCTTGCTCATCGAGCGCGGCATCGGCGCCGAGGATCTGGTCGCCGTGGCCGTGCCGCGGTCGGACGACTCCTACTTCGCCGAATGGGCGGTGTCCAAGACCGGTGCGGCCTTCGTACCGGTGGACCCGAACTACCCGGCCGACCGCATCGCCCACATGGTCACCGACTCCGGTTCGCCGGTCGGCCTCACCGTGGCATCGGTGCGCGCGGACATGCCGGACTCGGTCGAGTGGCTGGTGCTGGACGAGCTGGAGCAAGCGCTGGGAGGTGGAGCGAATGCGTTCGCGGACACCGCGATCGCCGACGCCGAGCGGGTGCGCCCGCTGCGCCCTGAGCACCCGGCCTACGTCATCTACACCTCCGGTTCCACCGGCGTGCCCAAGGGCGTCGTGGTCACCCACGCGGGTCTGGCCAACTTCAGCGTCGAGCAGGCCGAGCGGTACGCGCTCGACTCCTCCTCGCGCGCACTGCATTTCGCGTCGCCGTCGTTCGACGCGTCCATGCTGGAGTTCCTGCTCGCCATCGGCAAGGGTGGCACCCTCGTGGTCGTCCCGCCGGGCACCTACGGCGGTGAGGAGCTCGCCGAGCTGATCCGCCGCGAGCAGGCCACCCACGCCTTCATCACCCCGGCCGCGCTGTCCACCTTCGGACCGGCGGGTCTGGACTCGCTGCGCGTGCTGGTCGCCGGTGGTGAAGCCGTCCCGGCCGATCTGGTCGAGAAGTGGGCGGTGCCGATCGGCGAGGGGACCGGGCCGGACGGCACCATTCGTGCCTTCCACAACGGGTACGGTCCCACCGAGACCACCATCATGACCAACATCAGCGATGCGCTGGTGCCGGGCGATCTGGTCACCATCGGCGGTCCCATCCGGGGCATGCAGTCGCTGATCCTCGACAACCGCCTGCGCCCCGTTCCGGTGGGTGTCGCGGGTGAGCTGTACCTGTCGGGCATTCAGCTGGCGCGCGGCTACCACGCCCGACCGGGCCTGACCGCCGACCGGTTCGTCGCCAACCCGTATGTGGCGGGCGAGCGCATGTACCGCACCGGCGACGTGGTGCGCTGGACCCCGGACGGCTTGGTCGAGTACGTCGGCCGGTCCGACTTCCAGGTCAAGGTGCGTGGTTTCCGCATCGAGCTGGGCGAGATCGACGCCGCGCTGGCCTCGCACGAGTCCGTCGACTTCGCGGTCACCGTGGGCCACAAGAACGCCGCGGGCGCGACGTCGCTGGTGTCGTATGTGGTTGTCACGCCGGGTCGTTCGATCGATGTGGCGGCCGTGACCGCGCACGTCGAGGCGCGTCTGCCCGCGTACATGGTGCCGTCGGCGGTCATGGTCATCGACCGGGTGCCGCTGACGCCGGTCGGCAAGCTGGACCGCCGGGCGCTGCCCGAGCCGGTCTTCGCCACCGAGGTGGTCTTCCGCGCGCCGCGCAATGCCCTCGAGCACACCATCGCCGAGGTCTTCGCCGAGGTGCTGGGCCTGGAGCGGGTCGGTATCGACGACTCGTTCTTCGCCCTGGGCGGTGACTCCATCGTCTCCATCCAGTTGGTGTCGCGGGCCAAGGCGCGCGGCGTGGTGTTCAGCCCGCGCGACGTGTTCGAACAGCGCACGGTCTCCGGTCTGGCCGCCATCGCGACGGTATCCGTGGACGGCCAGGGCGATTCGACCCCGCAGCTGACCGAGCTGCCGGGCGGCGGCGTGGGCGTCATGCCACTGACCCCCGTCGTGCGCTTCATGGCGGGCCGGTCGGGCGAGTTCGGCCGCTTCAACCAGACCATGGCGCTGGAGCTGCCGATCGGCATCGATCGCGCGGGCATCGCCGCCACCGTCGGCGCGGTCATCGACCGCCACGACATGCTGCGGGCGCGCCTGCGCCGGGTGCCGGACGCGGACTGGATTGTCGAAACCGCCGCTCCCGGAACGATCGACGCGGATGCGCTGATCGATCGCACCGAGTTCGACGCGGGCGTCACCGACGCACAGCTGGTCGAGATCGCCACCGCCGCACTGGATGCCACCCTCGACAAGCTGGATCCGGCTGCGGGACAGGTCATCCGGTTCGTGTGGCTGGAGCCGTCCGGCGCCACGGCGAGCCGGGAATCGGGCACCGCTCGTGCCGGACGTCTCGTCGTCGCCGCGCACCACCTCGTGGTCGACGGCGTCACCTGGCGAATCCTGGTGCCGGACTTCGTCGCCGCCTGGGGTCAGCTGTCCGCCGGACAGACCCCCGAGCTGGTCGCGCCCGCCACCAGCATGCGCACCTGGGCGCACGCCCTCGAGCGTGAGGCCGCCACCGACGAGCGCGTCGCCGAACTCGAGTTCTGGCGCACCGTCGTCGAGGGCCCGGACCCGCTGCTCACCGAGCGCCCCATGGATCCGGCCGTCGACGTCACCGCCACCATCGAGAAGCACCGCGTCGAACTGTCGGCCGAGGCCACCAAGGCGCTGCTGACCACCGTGCCCGCGCTGTTCCACGGCGGTGTCAACGACGGTCTGCTGACCGCACTCGCCTTGGCGGTGGCCAAGTTCCGCGCGGCCAAGGGCCTGGGGGAGAAGGCCGGGGGGCAGGACACAGCCCTCGTCCGCCTCGAGGGCCACGGCCGCGAGGAAGAGGTCGTGCCCGGTGCCGACCTGTCGCGCACGGTCGGCTGGTTCACCGCCATCTTCCCGGTGCGCTTCGAGCTGGCCGGCATCGACGTGGACGCCGCCCTCACCGGCGGGCCCGCCATGGGCCGGGCCATCAAGGCCGTCAAGGAGCAGCTGCTCGCGGTGCCGGACAAGGGCATCGGCTACGGCCTGCTGCGCTACATGAACTCCGACACCGCCTCGCAGCTGCCCAAGCAGCTGCCGGGCCAGGTCAGCTTCAACTACCTGGGCCGCGTCAACGAGGGCGATGTGCCGGAGGCGCTGCGCGGCTTCGGCTGGATCCCGGCTCCCGAGCTGGCGGACCTGGCCGGCGCCTACGACGGCGACATGCCCGCCATGGCCCCGATCGACATCAACGCCATCGTGGTCGGGGAGAAGCTGACCGCCAATATCGGCTACCCGAGCACGCTGATCGGTGCGCAGGAGATCGCCGAATTCGCGGCGCTGTGGACCTCGGCGCTGGAAGCCGTTGCCCGGCATGCCGATTCCGCGCAGGCGGGCGGGCACACCCCGTCCGACTTCGGCCTGGTGCGCGTCACCCAGCGCGATATCGACGGCTGGGAGAAGCAGTACGGTGCGCTGAACCAGGTGTGGCCGCTGTCCGCGCTGCAGGCCGGTCTGCTGTTCCACGCGCAGCTGGCCGCCACCTCGGTCGACGTGTACACCGCGCAGGCGGTGCTCACCCTCGAGGGCCGCGTCGACGCCGACCGGCTGCGGTCGGCCGCGCAGGCGCTCATCGAACGCCACGAAATCCTGCGCACCGCCTACGTGAACGACGCGTCGGGTGTTCCGGTGCAGGTGGTCATCGACGGCGTGCAGGTGGCGTGGACCAACCACGACCTGACCGATATCGCCGACGCGGAAGCCCGCGCGGCACGCGCGGCGGAGATCATCGCCGCCGACCGGGTGCAGCGCTTCGACCTGACCGCGCCGCCGCTCATCCGCTACACGCTGGTGCGAACCGCCGCGAACAGCTACCAGCTGGCCGTGGCCAACCACCACATCCTGCTCGACGGCTGGTCCATGCCGCTGCTCATGCAGGACCTGCTGGTGCTGTACGCCACGCACTCCGACACCGCGGTGCTGCCGCCGGTGCGGTCCTACCGGTACTTCCTGGAATGGGTTGCGCAGCAGGACCGTCCGGCCTCGCTGGCGGCGTGGCAGCGGTCGCTGCACGGCGTCTCCGAGCCGACCCTGCTCACCCGCCCCGACGCGGGCCGCGAGATCACCGCCCTGTCCGGCGAGTACTTCTTCGACCTGGACGAGGCCGCGACCGCGCGCCTGACCGCGCTGGCCGCCGACCTCGGCGTCACCCCGAACACCGTGCTCCAGGTCGCCTGGGGCATCCTGCTCGGCCGCCTCACCGGCCGCGAGGACGTGCTCTTCGGCACCACGGTGTCCGGCCGCCCGGCCCAGCTGTCCGGCGTCGAGTCCATGGTGGGTCTGTTCATCAACACCGTGCCGGTGCGGGTCGCCTTCGACCCGGCCGAGCCGGCGAGCGCGCTGCTCACCCGTACCCAGGGTGAGCAGGCCGATCTGCTCGACCACCACTACGTGGGCCTGGCCGACATCCAGACGGCGGCCGGCATCGGCGGACTCTTCGACACCCTGGTGGTGTTCGAGTCGTATCCCGTTGACGCCGAAGGCATTCGGTCGCAGGCCGCGGATATCGACGGCATGGCCGTCACCGGTCTGGACGCGGCGGACGCCACCCACTACCCGCTGACCCTCATCGCCCAGCTCGACACCCGCCTGCGCATCCGCGCCGGCTACCTGCGCGACCTGTTCGACGAGGACACCGTCCACCGCATCGCCGACCGCCTGGTGCGCGTGCTGACCGCCATCACCACGGAACCCGCTGCGGCCGTGGGCGATATCGAACTGCTGGACGCACCCGAACGCGAGCTGGTCGTCGAGCGCTGGAACGACACCGCCTTCGACGTCGAGGCCGTGCTCACCGATCGCTCCGCCTCCCCGCGCTTGGCGGCCGAGGCCGCGACCCTGGTCGCGATGTTCGAGGCGCAGGTGGAGCGGACGCCCGACGCGACCGCGCTCAGCTTCGAGCACGCCGATACCTCCCAACCGGCTACAACTCTGTCCTACGCCGAGTTCGCCGACCGGGTACACCGCCTGGCGCGCTGGCTCGTCGAGCGTGGTGTCGGAGCGGAATCGTTCGTGGCCCTGGGTATGCGGCGTTCCATCGACCTGGTGGTCGGCATGTACGCCGTCACCGTCGCCGGTGCCGCCTACGTGCCGCTGGACCCGGATCACCCGGCCGAGCGCATCGAGTACATCCTCGAGACCGCCGACCCGGTGACCGTGCTGACCTCCGGCGAGGATCTGCCGATCGATACCGCGCAGGTCCGCATCGACATGCTGGAGCTGGCCAACTACTCGGCCGCTCCGCTCACCGATGCGGATCGCCGTGCGCCGCTGCGGGAGTCGAACAACGCGTACGTGATCTTCACCTCCGGTTCGACCGGCCGCCCGAAGGGTGTGGCGGTGCCGCACTCGGCCATCGTCAACCGCCTCGTCTGGATGCAGGCGGCCTACGGGCTGACCGCCGACGATGTCGTCCTGCAGAAGACCCCGGCCACCTTCGACGTGTCGGTGTGGGAGTTCTTCTGGCCCTTGCAGATCGGCGCGACGCTGGTCGTGGCCAAGCCGGAAGGCCACCGCGACCCGGCGTATCTCGCGGATCTCATTGCCCGCGAGGGTGTGACGGTCACCCACTTCGTGCCGTCCATGCTCGCGGTGTTCGTGGCCGAGGAGGCCGCCGCGCGCTGCACCAGCCTGCGCAAGGTCTTCGCCTCCGGTGAGGCGCTGTCGCCCAAGCCCGCGCACAAGCTGCGTGAGCTCACGGGCGCGGAGCTGCACAACCTGTACGGCCCGACCGAGGCCGCGGTCGACGTCACCTTCCACCAGGTCGTGGACGCGGACGTCGATACCGTGCCGATCGGCCGCCCGGTGTTCAACACCGAGGTGTACGTGCTGGATTCGCGTCTGCGGCCGGTTCCGGTGGGTGTCGCGGGTGAGCTGTACCTGGCGGGCGATCAGCTCGCGACCGGGTATGTCGCGCGCCCGGACATCACTTCGGATCGCTTCGTGGCCAACCCCTTCGGGGACGGCGAGCGCATGTACCGCACCGGTGACCTGGTCACCTGGACCGCGGACGGTGAGCTGGAGTACATCGGCCGCACCGACTTCCAGGTGAAGCTGCGCGGTCTGCGCATCGAGCTCGGGGAGATCGAATCCGCGCTCACCGCACTGGATTCCATCGCGCAGTCGGTGGTCGTGGTGCGCAGCGACGTGCACACCGGCGATCAGCTGGTCGCCTATGTCATCCCGGCGGCGGGCCACACCGTGGACGTCGAGAAGGTGCGCCTGGAGATCGGCGAGAGCCTGCCCGCGTACATGGTGCCGTCGGTCCTGATGGCGCTCGACGAGTTCCCGCTCAATGCCTCCGGCAAGCTGGACCGCAAGGCGCTGCCCGCGCCGGTGTTCGAGGCCGCGGTGTTCCGCGCTCCGGTCACTCCGGTCGAGCAGATCGTGGCCGGCGTGTTCGCCGAGATCCTCGGCCTGGAGCGGGTCGGCCTCGACGACGACTTCTTCGCCCTCGGCGGCAACTCGCTCATCGCCACCCAGGTGGCGGCGCGCCTGTCGGCCGCGCTGGACACCCACCTGGGTGTGCGCGAGATCTTCGAGGCGTCGACCGTGGCCGCCCTGGCGGCGCGCGCCGAAACCCATTCCGGCGCGGGCACTCGCCAGGCGCTGACCGCGCAGCAGCGGCCGGAGCGGCTGCCGCTGTCGCTGGCCCAGCAGCGCATGTGGTTCCTCAACCGGTTCGATCCCGAATCGGCCGTGGACAATATCCCGGCGGCCGTGCGCCTGTCGGGTCTGGTGGACCGCCAGGCCCTGCAGATCGCCGTCGCCGACGTGCTGGCGCGGCACGAGTCGCTGCGTACCCGCTACCCGGAGATCGACGAAGCGCGGGGAGGCGGAGCGCAAGCGTTCCAGGAGATCGTCCCCACCGCACAGGTCATTCCGGACCTGACCCCGGTCGAGGTCTCCGAAGCCGAACTGCCGCAGGCGCTCTCGGAGCTGGTGCTGAGCGGCTTCGACGTCACCGTGGACGTGCCGTTCCGGGCCCGCCTGTTCGAGGTCAGCCCCACCGAGCACGTGCTCGCGCTGGTGGTGCACCACATCTCGGCCGACGGCTTCTCCATGGGCCCGCTCACCCGGGATGTGATGACCGCCTACGGCGCTCGCGTCGAGGGCGGCGAGCCCGGCTGGCAGCCGCTGGATGTCCAGTACGCGGACTACGCGCTGTGGCAGCGCGCGGTGCTCGGCGACGAGACCGACACCGAATCCGTGATCTCCCAGCAGATCTCGTACTGGCGCGACTCACTGCGCGGCCTGCCCGACCAGCTGGACCTGCCCGCTGACCGGCCGCGTCCGGCCGTCGCGTCGGGCCGCGGTGCGACGCACGTCTTCACCGTCGATGCCGACACCCACGCCAAGCTGACCGAACTGGCCCGCACCCGCGGCGCGACCCTGTTCATGGTCATGCACTCCGCCCTGGCGGCGCTGCTGTCGCGGCTGTCGGGTGAGGCGGACATCGCGATCGGCACCCCGGTCGCCGGTCGTGGTGAACGCGCCCTCGACGACCTCATCGGCATGTTCGTCAACACCCTGGTGCTGCGCACCGAGGTGGACGGCGGCGCCGGCTTCACCGAGCTCCTGGACACGGTGCGCGCCACCGACATCCAGGCCTTCGGCCACGCCGACCTGCCCTTCGAGCGCCTGGTCGAGATCCTCAACCCGGCGCGTTCGCAGGCGCGGCACCCGCTGTTCCAGGTCATGCTGTCGTTCCAGAACACCGGCATCACCGAACTGGAACTGCCCGGCCTGACCGTGAGCGCCGTCGATCTCCCGATCGACACCGCCAAGTTCGACCTGCAGCTGGTCCTCACCGAGCAGCTGGGAACCCACGACGTGGCGGGCAACGGCCACGGCGCGACCCCGTCCGGCATCACCGCCGAACTCATCTACGCCACCGACCTGTTCGACGCGGCCACCATGGAGCGTTTCGCCGACCGGTTCGACCGGCTGCTGAAGGCCATTGCCGCGCAGCCGGAACGGGCCATCGGCGATATCGACCTGCTGGTCTCCGGCGAGCGCACCCGGGTACTGCGCGACTGGAACCGCACCACCGCCGACGTCGTCTCCGTGCTGGCGGAACTGACCTCCGGCACCCTGTCGGGCGAGACCACGGCCGAGGGCGAGATCGTGCGCAGCGCCTCCGGCGACGCGGGCGAGACCCTGGTCGCACTGTTCGAGGCCCAGGCCGCGCGGACCCCCGAGGCGACTGCGGTCAGCTTCGAGGGGTCAGGTCTGCCCTACCGCGAGTTCACCGCACGGGTGCATCAGCTGGCCCGCAAGCTCATCGAGGCCGGGGTCGGCCCGGAGAGCCTGGTGGGCTTGGGCATTCGCCGTTCGGTGGACCTGGTGGTCGCGATGTACGCGATCATCGAGGCCGGTGGCGCGTACGTGCCGTTGGACCTGGACCAGCCCGCCGACCGAATCGACTACGTGCTCGAGACCGCTCGGCCGGTGTGCGTGCTCACCACCGAGCGGGACGGATTCACCCACGCGAGCGTCCCGACCGTCGCGGTCGACACCGTCGACCTGTCGGGTTACTCCGACGCCGTGCTGACCGACGCGGATCGCAGTGCGCCGCTACGGGCTTCGAACACCGCCTACGTGATCTTCACGTCGGGTTCGACCGGTCGCCCGAAGGGTGTGGCGGTGCCGCACTCGGCGATCGTGAACCGCCTGGTGTGGATGCAGGCCGAGTACGGCCTGACCGCCGCCGACGTGGTGCTGCAGAAGACTCCGGCCACCTTCGACGTGTCGGTGTGGGAGTTCTTCTGGCCCTTGCAGATCGGCGCGAAGCTGGTCGTGGCCAAGCCGGACGGGCACCGCGATCCGGTGTACCTGGCCGAGACCATTGCCCGCGAAGGCGTCACGACCGCGCACTTCGTGCCGTCCATGCTGGCCGTGTTCGTCGCGGAGCTCGAGAGTCGAGCCGGAGAAACCCCGAACCCGCCCCGGAGCGAAGCGGAGGGGCGAATTGGACACAGCCTGCGGCTGGTCTTCGCCTCCGGTGAAGCGCTGCCCGCGACCACCGCCCAGCAGCTGCGCCGGGTCACCGGCGCCGCCCTGCACAACCTGTACGGCCCGACCGAAGCGGCCGTCGACGTCACCTATCACCAGGTCACCGACGCCGACACCGAGACCGTGCCGATCGGCCGCCCGGTGTTCAACACCCAGGTGTACGTGCTGGATTCGCGCCTGCACCCGGTCGCGCCGGGCATGGCGGGCGAGCTCTACCTGGCCGGCGTGCAGCTGGCGCGCGGCTACGTGGCGCGCCCCGACCTGTCGTCGGATCGCTTCGTGGCCAACCCCTTCACGCCGGGCAAGCGCATGTACCGCACCGGTGACCTGGTCACCTGGACCGCGGACGGCGAGCTGGAGTACATCGGCCGCACCGACTTCCAGGTCAAGCTGCGCGGTCTGCGCATCGAGCTCGGCGAGATCGAGGCCGCGCTGACCGCCCACGAGTCGGTCGCCCAGGCCGTCGTGGTGCTGCGGTCCGATGCCCGCACCGGTGACCAGCTGGTCGCGTACGTGGTTCCGGCGCAATCGGTTTCGACCGAACCGGTCGCGCTCGGCGCGGACGTCCTCGACGTGGAGGCCGTGCGCGAGCACCTGGCCGCGCAGCTGCCGTCCTACATGGTCCCCGCCGCCTTCGTGGCCCTGGGCGCGTTCCCGCTCAGCGCCAACGGCAAGCTGGACCGCCGCGCACTGCCCGAACCGGAGTTCGCCGCCCGTGAGTTCCGTGCCGCCGCAACGCGTGCCGAGGAGATCGTGGCCGGCGTCTTCGCCGAGGTGCTCGGGCTCGAGAACCCGGTCGGCGCGGACGACGACTTCTTCGAACTGGGCGGCAACTCGCTGATCGCCACCCAGGTCGTGGCGCGACTGGGCGCGGCGCTCGACACCCGCATCCCCGTCCGCACCCTGTTCGACGCCCCGAGCGTGGCCGCCCTGGCCGCGCGCGTGGAAGCGCAGGCGGGCACCGGTGGCCGCCGCGCGCTGGTGGCCCAGGCCCGGCCGGACGAGATCCCGCTGTCGCTGGCCCAGCAGCGCATGTGGTTCCTCAACCGCTTCGACACCGCCTCGGCCGTCAACAACATCCCGCTCGCGGTGCGCCTGACCGGCGACCTCGACGTGGACGCCCTGCTGGCCGCCGTCGGCGACGTGCTGGAGCGGCACGAGGTGCTGCGCACCATCTACCCGGAGAACGCCGAAGGCCGTGGCGTGCAGGTCATCCTGCCCGCCGACCAGGTCCGCCTGGACTCGGCCGCCAATGCCGGCATCCACGGCGGCGGCACCGGCCTGGCCGCGGTCGAGGTGGCCGAGGCCGACCTGCGCGAGCACATCGCCGAGCTGGTCCTCACCGGCTTCGACGTGACCGCCGCGGCCCCTGTGCGCGCCGGACTGTTCCGGGTCTCGGATGCCGGACAGCCCACGCACGTACTGGTTTTCGTGGTGCACCACATCTCCGGCGACGGCTGGTCGGTGCGCCCGCTGGCCCGCGACGTCATGGTCGCCTACGCGGCCCGCGCCACCGGTGAAGCGCCGCACTGGGCGCCGCTGCCGGTGCAGTACGCCGACTTCGCGCTGTGGCAGCGCGAAACCCTCGGCGACGAGGACGACGCGGACTCGCTGATCGCCCAGCAGGTCTCCTACTGGAGCAGCGAACTGGCCGGGCTGCCGGACCAGATCGACCTGCCCTCGGATCGCCCGCGCCCGGCGGTGGCGTCCAATGCCGGTGGGGTGCACGAGTTCTCGATCGACGCCGACCTCTTGGCCGGGCTCAACGGCCTGGCCCGTGAGCACGGCGCCTCGCTGTTCATGGTCGTGCACGCGGCCTTCGCGGCCCTGCTGGCGCGCCTGTCCGGCGGCGACGACATCGCCATCGGCACCGCGGTCGCGGGCCGTGGCGAGCAGGTGCTCGACGACGCCATCGGCATGTTCGTCAACACCCTGGTGCTGCGCACAGCCGTCGACTCGGGGGAGAAGTTCGCCGAGCTGCTGGCCCGCACCAAGGACACCGACCTGGCCGCCTTCGGCCACGCCGACCTGCCCTTCGAGCGCCTGGTCGAGATCCTCAACCCGGCCCGCTCGCAGGCCCGGCACCCGCTGTTCCAGGTCATGCTGTCGTTCCAGAACACCGGCGCGGCGACCTTCGCCCTGCCCGGGCTGGAAGTGGCGGGCGTGCCGCTGGACGTGGTCACCGCCAAGTTCGACCTGCACCTCAACCTGACCGAACGGGCCGACGGCGACGGCATGACCGCCGAATTCGCCTACGCCACCGACATGTTCGACCCGGCCACCATCGCCGCCTTCGGCGAGCGCCTGGTGCGCCTGCTGTCGACCGTGGTCGCCGAGCCGACCGCGCTGGTCGGCGATGTCGAGCTGCTGGACGCGGCCGAGCGCCGCCAGGTGCTGCGCACCTGGAACGCCACCGAGTACGACGTCAAGCGGGTCGCCCTGGGCGGCAAGAAGATCGACGCCGAGGTCACCCTCGCGTCGATGTTCCAGACCCAGCTGAAGCAGACCCCCGACCTCACCGCGCTGGTGTTCGAGGGGACGAGTCTGTCCTACGGCGAGTTCGCCGCTCGCGTGCACCAGCTGGCCCGCCACCTCATCGCCGAGGGCGTCGGACCGGACACCTATGTGGCCCTGGGCATGCGCCGCTCCTTCGAGCTGCTGGTCGGCATGTACGCCGTCACGGTCGCCGGTGGCGCGTACGTGCCGCTGGACCCGGACCACCCGGCCGAGCGCAACCAGTACGTGCTCGACACCGCGCGGCCGGTGTGCGTGCTCAGCACCCGCGGGGATCGGTTCGAAACCACCACGCGCACACTGCTGATCGACGAGCTGGACGTGTCGGGCTACTCGGACGCCCCGATCACCGACGCCGACCGGATCGCCCCGCTGCGCGGCGACCATGTCGCATACGTGATCTTCACGTCGGGTTCGACCGGCCGCCCGAAGGGCGTGGCGGTGAGCCACACGGCCATCGTCAACCGCCTGGTGTGGATGCAGACCGAGTACGGCCTGTTCGACGACGATGTCGTCTTGCAGAAGACCCCGGCCACCTTCGACGTGTCGGTGTGGGAGTTCTTCTGGCCCCTGCAGATCGGCGCGGCCCTGGTCATCGCCAAGCCGGACGGTCACCGCGATCCGGGCTACCTGGCCGACCTGATCATCGAGACCGGTGTCACCACCGCGCACTTCGTGCCGTCGATGATGTCGGTGTTCGTGGCGGAGGAGAAGGCCGCCGAATGTGTTTCGCTGCAGCAGGTCTTCGCCTCGGGTGAGGCGCTGCCCGCGCCGACCGCGCAGAAGCTGCGCGAGCTCACCGGCGCACGACTGCACAACCTCTACGGCCCGACCGAAGCGGCCGTCGACGTCACCTACCACGAGGTGGAGGACACCGACGCGCTGTCGGTGCCGATCGGCGCGCCGGTTTTCAACACCCGTGTGTACGTGCTGGATTCGCGCCTGCACCCGGTCGCCCCGGGTGTCGCGGGTGAGCTGTACCTGTCGGGCGTCCAGCTGGCGCGCGGCTACGTCGCCCGTCCGGAGCTGACCGCCGATCGCTTCGTCGCCGACCCGTTCCACGACGGCGAGCGCATGTACCGCACCGGCGACCTCGTCAAGTGGACCGGCCGCGGGGAGCTGGAGTACCTGGGTCGCACCGACTTCCAGGTGAAGCTGCGTGGTCTGCGCATCGAGCTCGGCGAGATCGAATCCGCGCTCACCGCCATCGATGCCATCGCCCAGTCGGTGGTCGTGGTCCGCAGCGACGATCGGCTCGGCGAGCAGCTGGTCGGCTATGTCATCCCGACCGCCGGCCACAGCGTCGACCTCGACGCCGTGCGCGCCGAACTGCAGGACGGCCTGCCCGGCTACATGGTTCCGACCGCCTTCGTGGTGCTGGATGCCTTCCCGCTCAATGCCTCCGGCAAGCTGGATCGCAAGCAGCTGCCCGCACCGGTGTTCGAGGCCAAGGTCTTCCGCGCCCCGTCCACCCCGATCGAGGAGATCGTGGCGGGCACCTTCTCCGACGTGCTCGGCGTCGGACGGGTCGGCCTGGACGACGACTTCTTCGAGCTCGGCGGCAACTCGCTGATCGCCACCCAGGTCACCGCCCGCCTCGGCGCGGCCCTGGACACCCAGCTCGCGGTGCGCGATCTGTTCGAGGCGTCCACGGTCGCGGCGCTGGCCGCGCGGGTGGAGCGCAATGCCGGTTCCGGGGCGCGGCCGCGCCTGATTCCCGGTGAGCGTCCCGCGCACCTGCCGCTGTCCCCGGCGCAGCAGCGCTACTGGTTCCTCAACCAGTTCGACACCAGCACTTCGGCGGTCGACAACATTCCGCTGGCGGTCCGCTTCACCGGCGCGCTGGATCTGTACGCCATGAAGCAGGCCATCGGCGATGTGATCGCCCGCCACGAGGTGCTGCGCACGGTGTACCCACAAGCGCAGGGAGGTGGAGCGTCGGCCGAGGGGCCGCACCAGGTCGTGCTGCCCGCCTCGAAGACCGATCTGTCGCTGGTGCCGGAGGAGGTGACCGAGGGCGAACTGCTCGGCAAGGTCATCGAATTCGCCATGACCACCTTCGACGTCACCGTCGAGGTGCCGCTCGCCGTCAAGATGTTCCGCATCGCGGACAGTGAGACCACCCAGCACGTGCTGGCCTTCACCGTCCACCACGTCTCCGCCGACGGCTCCTCCATGGGCCCGATGGCGCGCGACATCATGGCCGCCTACGTGGCCCGGGTGAACGGCGATGTGCCGCAGTGGGCTCCGCTGCCGGTGCAGTACGCCGACTACGCGCTGTGGCAGCGTGAGGTGCTCGGCCGTGAGGACGACGCGGAATCGCTTGCCGCCAAGCAGGTCTCGTACTGGACCCGCGCCCTGGCCGGGCTGCCGGACCAGCTGGAGCTGCCCACCGACCGGCCGCGCCCCCCGGCGCAGTCGTTCCACGGCAAGGCGCTGCGCTTCGATATCGACGCCGAGCGTCACGCCAAGCTGCACGAGCTGGCGCGGGCCAACAACGCCTCGCTGTTCATGGTCGTGCACGCCGCCCTGGCGGTACTGCTGGCCCGTCTGTCCGGCACCGACGACATCGCGGTCGGCACCCCGATCGCGGGCCGCGGTGAGCGCGAACTCGACGACCTGATCGGCATGTTCGTGAACACCCTGGTGTTCCGGACCCAGGTCGACGGCGCCGCGAGCTTCGCCGACCTGCTCTCCGAGGTGCGCGAGCGCGACCTCGAAGCCTTCGCCAACGCCGACGTGCCGTTCGAGCGCCTGGTCGAGGTGCTCAACCCGGTCCGCTCCACCGCGCGCAACCCGCTGTTCCAGGTGGGCCTGTCGTTCCAGAACCTGGCCGAGACCGCCTTCGAGCTGCCGGGCCTGCACGTGGCCGCGGTCGAATTCGACTCGCAGCTGGCCAAGACCGACCTGCACGTCACGCTCTACGACCGGTACACCGAGGACGGCACACCGGCCGAGATCCTCACCGAATTCGGTTACGCCACCGACCTGTTCGACGAATCGACCGTGCGGTCCTTCGCCGACCGGTTCGTGCGGGTGCTGGACGCCATCCTGGCCGACACCACCGTCGCGGTCGGCGACCTCGACCTGCTGGGCGAGGACGAGAACGTGCGAATCCTGCAGCGGTGGAACAACACCGCCCAGGACGTGGAGTCGGTCATGGACGGCGGTTCCGAGGCCACCCTGGTCTCGCTGCTCGACCGGGCGGTGTCCGACGACCCGAAGGCCGTGGCCATCGTCGCCGACACCTCCGAGGGCACCGAGCAGCTGACCTACGCCGAGCTCGACGCCCGCGTGAACCAGCTCGCCCGCGAGCTCATCGCGCGCGGCATCGGCGCGGAAGACCGGGTGGCCCTGGCCATTCGACGGTCCACCGACCTGGTGGTCGCCATGTACGCGGTCGCCAAGTCCGGTGCCGCCTACGTGCCGATCGACCCGGATCAGCCCGCCGAGCGCGTCGGCTACATCCTGGAGACGGCCGCGCCCGAGGCCGTACTCACCACGGCCGCAGTCGGTTTCGAGACCGAACTCGCCGAGGTGCTGCGCATCGACGAGCTGGACCTGTCCGGCCACTCGGCCAAGCCGGTCACGGCCGCCGAGCGGGTGCGCGAGCTGACGGCCGCGAACACCGCGTACGTCATCTTCACCTCCGGTTCCACCGGCCGCCCCAAGGGTGTGGCGCTGCCACACGGCGCGGTCGTGAACCAGTTGCTGTGGAAGGTCACCGAATTCGGCCTCGACCCGGCCGACGCGGTGCTGCTCAAGACCGCCGCCACCTTCGACCTCTCGGTCTGGGAGTTCTGGTCCGCCGCCGCCTGCGGTGGCCGCATGGTCATCGCCGCGCCGGACGGCCACAAGGACCCGGCGTACCTGAACGAGCTCATGGCCCGCGAATGGGTGACCACGCTGCACGTGGTGCCGTCCATGCTGGACGCGCTGCTCGCCGACGGGCTGCCGGATTCGCTGTGGCGCATCCTGGCCATCGGTGAGGCGCTGCCCGGCCCGCTGGCGCAGCGCGTGCTGCGGGAGCGGCCGCGCACCGAGCTGTTCAACCTGTACGGCCCGACCGAGGCCGCGGTGTCCATCACCAGCCACCGGGTCACCGCCCGCGACGAGCTGTCGGTGTCCATCGGCTCGCCCGAGTGGAACTCCCAGGTGTACGTGCTGGATGCGCGCCTGCGGCCGGTGCCGGTGGGCGTCTCCGGCGAGCTGTACCTGGCCGGCGCGCAACTGGCGCGCGGCTACCACGGCCGCCCGGACCTCACTTCCGACCGGTTCGTGGCGAACCCGTTCCGCTCCGCCTCCCCGCGCTTCGACAACGGTTCCCGCATGTACCGCACCGGTGACCTGGTGGCCTGGCAGGAGAACGGGGAGCTGGAGTACCGGGGCCGCACCGACTTCCAGGTGAAGATCCGCGGTTTCCGCATCGAGCTCGGCGATATCGAATCCGCGCTGCTGCGCCTGGATTCCGTCGCCTCGGCGGCCGTGGTCGCGCACACCGATCCGGTGCTCGGCGACCGCCTGGTGGCCTACATCGTCGGCAGCGACGGCGACCCCGACAAGCAGCAGCTGCAGTCGGCGCTGGCCGCCGAACTGCCGTCGTACATGATCCCGTCGGTCTTCATGCCGCTGACCGCGTTGCCGCTCAACGCCAACGGCAAGCTGGACCGTAAGGAGCTGCCGCAGCCCACCTTCGAGAAGGCGGTCTTCCGCGCCCCCGTCAGCCCGATCGAGCAGATCGTGGCGGGCGTGTTCGCGGAGGTGCTGCGCGTCGAATCCGGCCGCATCGGCCTGGACGACGACTTCTTCGCGTGGGGCGGCAACTCGCTGCTCGCCACCCAGGTGGCCGCGCGCCTCGGCGAGGCGCTCAACACCCGGGTGCCGGTGCGACTGCTGTTCGAGGCGTCCACGGTGGCCGCGCTCGCGGCCCGGGTGGAACGCGACGCCGGCGCCGGCGGCCGCAAGGCGCTCACCGCCGGACCGCGGCCGGACAACGTTCCGCTGTCGCTGGCCCAGCAGCGCATGTGGTTCCTCAACCGCTTCGACACCGCCTCGGCCGCCTACAACGTGCCGGTCGCGGTGCGGCTGTCGGGCCTGCTGGACGAGGACGCGCTGCGCGCCGCCATCGCGGATGTGGTTGCCCGCCACGAGATCCTGCGGACCATCTACCCGCAGACCGAGGACGGGCCGGTGCAGGTCATCCTGCCGCCGGCGCAGGCCGTGCCGGAGCTCGAGGTGCGCACCGTCACCGCCGACGAGGTCGTGGGCGCGGTGGTCGAGCTGACCTCCACCGCCTTCGACGTGACCGTCGAGGTGCCGATCAAGGTGGCGCTGTTCAAGATCGAGGGCGAGGTCCCGGCTCCCGCGGCCGAGTCCGGTGCCGCGACGCGCGGGCCGTCGGAGGCCGCGGCGCACGCGGCGGCCTACACCTTCGACTTCGCCGACATCGAGCCCACCGGCCAGTTCCCGGTCGTGGACCCGGACGGCCCCGCGCCCGCGGAATACGTGCTGGCCCTGGTGATCCACCACATCTCCGGCGACGGTTCCTCGGTGGCCCCGCTGACCCGCGACCTGATGACCGCCTACGCGGCGCGCTCCATCAAGCAGAAGCCGGGCTGGACCCCGCTGGCGGTGCAGTACGCGGACTACTCCATCTGGCAGCGCGAACTGCTGGGCAGCGAGGACGATCCGGAATCGCTGGCGTCGAAGCAGGTCGCCTACTGGGCGCAGGCGCTCGCCGGCCTGCCGGATCAGCTGGACCTCCCGGCCGACCGGCCGCGTCCGGCGGTGCAGACCTTCGCGGGCGGCAAGATCGACGTCCGCATCGACGCCGGATTGCACGCGGCGCTGGTCGAATTGGCCCGCACCGAGGGCGCGACGCTGTTCATGGTCGTGCACACCGCGCTCGCGGTACTGCTGTCGCGCCTGTCGGGCTCCGACGACATCGCCATCGGCACCCCGATGGCCGGTCGTGGCGAGGCCGTCCTGGACGACCTCATCGGTATGTTCGTCAACACCCTGGTGTTCCGCACGCTGGTCGACGGCGGGCAGCCGTTCGCCGAGCTGCTGGCGCGCCAGCGCGAGACCGATATCCAGGCCTACGCCAATGCCGACGTGCCGTTCGAGCGCCTGGTCGAGGTGCTCAACCCGGCCCGCTCGACCGCGCGGCACCCGCTGTTCCAGGTGGGTCTGTCCTTCCAGAACCTGACCCGCTCCACCCTGGAACTGCCGGGCCTGAGCGTGTCCGGCCTGGACGTCGACACCGAGCTGTCGCAGTTCGACCTGCACCTCATCGTCTCCGACATCTACGGCGAAGACGGTGCGGCCCAGGGCATCACCGGCATCCTGACCTACGCCACCGATATCTTCGACCGGGACACCGCGCACGGCTTCGCGGATCGGTTCGTGCACCTGCTGCGCGAGATCGTGACCGCACCCCGCACCGCGGTCGGCGAGATCGAGCTGCTGGCCGGGGCCGAACGGACCGAGATCCTGGAGCGGCGCAATGCCACCGCGCACCAGGTGGATTCGGCCGCGACGCTGGTGTCCATGCTCGAAGCGACGGTGGCGGCCAAGCCGACCGCCATCGCGCTCATCGGACCGGACAGCGAGACGCTGACCTACGCCGAACTCGGCGCCCGGGTCAACGGCCTTGCCCGCCATCTGATCTCGCTGGGCGTGGGCCCGGAGGCGCGGGTCGCGCTGGCGCTGCGGCGCTCCGTCGACCTGGTCGTGGCCATGTACGCGGTCTCGGTCGCCGGTGGCGCGTACGTGCCGGTGGACCCGGACCAGCCGGCCGAGCGGACCGGGTACATCCTGGAAACCGCCGCGCCGGTGTGCGTGCTGACCAACGCCGCGGCCGAGTTCACGACCGATATCGCGCCGCTGGTGCGGCTGGACGAGCTCGCGCTGTCCGGCGCGAACCCCGGCCCGGTCACCGATGCCGAGCGAGTCGCCCCGCTGCGGCCCGAGCACACCGCCTACGTCATCTTCACCTCCGGTTCCACCGGTCGCCCGAAGGGCGTGGCGCTGCCGCACGCGGCCATCGCCAACCAGTTGCAGTGGAAGAGCGCGGAATTCGAGCTCGGCGCGGACGACGCGGTGCTGCTCAAGACCGCCGCCACCTTCGACCTGTCGGTCTGGGAGTTCTGGTCGGCCGCCGTGTCCGGTGGCCGCCTGGTGATCGCGGCGGCCGACGGGCACCGGGATCCGGCGTACCTCGACGAGCTGATGGCGCGCGAGCGGGTCACCACCCTGCACGTGGTGCCGTCCATGCTGGACGCGCTGCTCACCGCGGCCGAAGGGACGCTGAACGATTCACTGCGGCGGGTGCTCGCCATCGGTGAGGCGCTGCCCGCGACAGTGGCGCAGCGCTTCCGTGCGGGCAATCCGGACGCCGGGCTGTTCAACCTGTACGGCCCGACCGAGGCCGCGGTGTCCATCACCAGCCACCGGGTCACCGACGCCGACCAGGGTTCGGTGTCCATCGGTGCGCCGGAATGGAATTCGCGGGTCTACGTGCTCGACGCGCGCTTGAACCCCGTGCCCGACGGCGTCTCCGGCGAGCTCTACCTCGCCGGTGCGCAGCTGGCCCGCGGCTACTTCGCGCGTCCGGATCTGACCGCGGATCGTTTCGTGGCCGACCCGTTCGCCGTCGGCGAGCGCATGTACCGCACCGGTGACCTGGTCGCCTGGTCCGGCAACGGCGAGCTGGAGTACCGGGGCCGCACCGACTTCCAGGTGAAGATCCGTGGTTTCCGTATCGAGCTCGGCGAGATCGAGGCGGCGCTGCTGGCGCTGCCGGAGATCGCGCAGACCGCGGTGCTGGCCAAGCAGGACGCCAGGACGGGTGACCGCCTGGTGGCCTACCTGGTGCCGTCCGGCTCGGGTGTCGATGTGCCGCTGGTGAAGTCGGCGCTGGCGGCGGCGCTGCCGTCGTACATGGTGCCGTCGGCCTTCGTGGTGCTGGATGCCCTGCCGCTCAATGTGAACGGCAAGCTGGACCGGAAGGCGCTGCCGGAGCCGGAGTTCGAGACCACCGCCTTCCGGGCGCCGTCCACCCCGATCGAGGAGATCGTGGCGGGCGTCATCGCCGAGGTCCTGGGCGCCGAGCGCGTGGGCGCGGACGACGACTTCTTCGCCCTCGGCGGCAACTCGCTGCTCGCCACCCAGGTCGCCGCGCGCATCGGCGCGGCCCTGGACGCGCGGGTACCGGTGCGCGCCGTGTTCGAGGCGTCGACCGTCGCCGGGCTGGCCGCCAAGGTCGAGCAGCACGCTGGTGCGGGAGATCGCAAGGCGCTCACGGCCGCACCGCGGCCCGACAATGTGCCGCTGTCGCTGGCACAGCAGCGCATGTGGTTCCTCAACCAGTTCGACACCGCGTCGGCCGCGTACAACGTCCCCGTGGCGGTGCGTCTGACCGGTGCGCTGGATGTGGACGCGCTGCAGCAGGCCGTCGCCGACGTGATCGGCCGCCACGAGACGCTGCGCACCGTCTACCCGCAGGTGGACGGCGCGGCCGCGCAGGTGATCGTGCCGGTGGCGCAGGCGGTTCCGGATCTGACGCCGGTCGTCGTCGCGGCCGAGTCGGTGACCGAGCGGATCGCCGCGCTGGTCACCGCCGGCTTCGACGTGACCGCGGAAGTGCCGTTGCACGCCAAGCTGTTCCGCGTCGACGGTGCCGAAACGGAGTCCATCGACGGCACCGCCGCCGTCGAGCATGTGCTGGTCTTCGTCACCCACCACATCGCCGCCGACGGCTGGTCCATGGGCCCGCTCACCCGCGACGTCATGGTGGCCTATGCCGCCCGCGCCGCCGGTGTCGCGCCCGGCTGGGCGCCGCTGCCGGTGCAGTACGCGGACTTCTCGATCTGGCAGCGCGAGGTACTCGGCTCCGAGGACGACGCGACCAGCCTGATCGCCGCGCAGGCCGAATTCTGGCGCACCGCACTGGCGGATCTGCCCGACGAGCTGAACCTGCCCTCGGATCGCCCGCGCCCCACCGCGCAGTCCTTCCGCGGCGGCCGGGTGCTGTTCCCGATCGGCAAGGACCTGCACCGCGGACTCCAGCAGCTCGCGCGCACCAACAACGCGACCATGTTCATGGTCGTGCACACCGCCCTCGCGGTGTTCCTGGCGCGCCTGTCCGGCACCTCCGACATCGCCATCGGCGCGCCCATCGCGGGCCGCGGCGAGGCCGAGCTGGACAACCTGATCGGCATGTTCGTCAACACCCTGGTGCTGCGTACCGAGGTGAGCGGACAGGCCGGCTTCACCGAGCTGCTGGCCCAGGCCAAGGACAGTGACCTGCAGGCGTTCGCGCACGCGGACATTCCGTTCGAGCGGCTCGTCGAGCTGCTCAACCCGGAGCGGTCCACCGCGCGGCACCCGCTGTTCCAGGTGGCGCTGTCGTTCGAGAACCTGCCCGACAGCTCCTTCGAACTGCCCGCGTTGCGGGCCGCGGCGGTCGACTTCGAGAACGAGATCGCCAAGTTCGACCTCATGCTCACCCTGACCGAGGCTCCGGCCGACGCGGACGCCGGCATGTACGCCGAATTCGGTTACGCCCGTGACCTGTTCGACCAGGAGACGGTGGCGGGCTTCGCGGAGCGGTTCCTCCGCCTGCTCGGCGAGATCATCGCCGCGCCGCGCACCGCGGTCGGCGACCTGGAGATCCTGGCCGCCGACGAGCGCGCCGACCTGATCTCCCGCACGGGCGGTCCGGCCATCGAGCCGCGCGTGCTGCCCGAGCTGCTGGCCGAGGCCGTCGCCAACAACCCGGTCGGCGAGGCGGTCGTGTTCCAGGGCCAGGCCCTGGGCTACGCCGAACTCGACGCGGCCTCCTCGCGCCTGGCGCGCGTGCTCATCGAGCGCGGCGCCGGACCGGAAACCCGTGTCGCCGTGGCCATCCGGCGCTCCTTCGAATCGGTGCTGGCCATCTGGGCCGTCGCCAAGTCGGGTGCGGCCTTCGTGCCGGTCGATCCGTCTTACCCGGCGGACCGCATCGCGCACATGGTCAACGACTCCGGCGCGGTGCTCGGCCTGACGGTCGACGCCGAGCTCGAGGGGCTGCCGCCGGTCAAGAGCCTGGCGGGCTGGATCTCGCTCGACGATCCCATGGTGCAGGCCGAGATCGCCTCGCACTTCGCCGAACCCGTCACCGACGCGGAGCGGTGGGCGCCGGTCCGGCCGGACCACGTGGCCTACGTGATCTACACCTCGGGTACGACGGGCATGCCGAAGGGCGTCGTGGTGACGCACTCCGGTCTCGCCAACTTCGCGACCGAGCAGATCGTGCGCTACCACCTCGACTCCGGTTCGCGGGCACTGCATTTCGCCTCGCCGTCGTTCGACGCGTCGGTGCTGGAGTACCTGCTCGCCATCGGCGCGGGCGGCACCCTCGTGGTGGTCCCGCCGGGCGTCTATGGCGGCGAGGAACTGGCCGAGCTGATCAAGCGCGAGCGGGCCACGCACGCCTTCATCACCCCGGCCGCGCTCGCCACCCTCGACCCGAAGGGTCTGGACTCGCTGCGGGTGCTGGTCGCCGGTGGTGAGGCCGTGCCGGCCGATCTGGTCGAGAAGTGGGCGATTCCGTTGGAGAACCGCACGATTCGTGCGTTCCACAACGGCTACGGCCCCACCGAGACCACGATCATGACCAACATCAGCGATGCGCTGGTGCCGGGCGATCTGGTCACCATCGGCGGTCCGATCCGCGGTATGCAGGCCCTCATCCTGGACGCGCGCCTGCGTCCGGTGCCGGTGGGCGTCGCGGGCGAGCTGTACCTGTCGGGTATCCAGCTCTCGCGTGGCTACCACGACCGCCCGGGCCTGTCGGCCGAGCGGTTCGTCGCCAACCCGTTCGTGGCCGGCGAGCGGATGTACCGCTCCGGTGACGTGGTCCGCTGGACCCCCACCGGCGAGGTGGAATACGTGGGCCGCAACGACTTCCAGGTGAAGGTGCGCGGCTTCCGCATCGAGCTCGGTGAGATCGACGCCGCGCTGGCCTCGCACGAGACCGTCGACTTCGCGGTCACCGTCGGTCACAAGACCGAGGCCGGGGCCACCATCCTGGCGGCCTACGTGCTGCCGGTGGCGGGCCGGACCATCGACATCCCGGCGCTGACCGAGCATGTCGCGGGCCGCCTGCCGGAATACATGGTGCCGACGGCGATCACGATCCTGGACGCCATCCCGCTGACCCCGGTCGGCAAGCTGGATCGCCGGGCGCTGCCCGAGCCGGTGTTCACCGCGCGGGACTTCCGCGCGCCGGTCACCGAACTGGAAGCGAGCATCGCCGAGGTCTTCGCCGACGTGCTCGGCGTCGACCAGGTGGGTGCGGACGATTCGTTCTTCGCGCTCGGCGGCGACTCGATCCTGTCCATCCAGCTGGTCTCCCGGGCCAAGGCGCGCGGCATCGTGTTCTCGCCGCGCGACGTGTTCGAGAAGCGGACCGTCGCGGGGCTGGCCGAGATCGCCACGCTGGGCGGGGACACCACGCAGGAGAAGCTGGCGGAACTGCCGGGCGGCGGGGTCGGCGACATTCCGCTGACGCCGATCATGCACGCGATCCTGTCGAGTGGGTCGTCGTACGAGCGGTTCTCGCAGACCATGCCGCTGCGACTGCCGGACGGCATCACGCGGACGGTGCTGGTCGGGGCCATCGGTGCGCTGTTCGACCACCACGACGTGCTGCGGTCACGTCTGCGCGGCAGTGCCCGTGCAAAGAACGCAACGGACGGCTTCGAATTCGAGGCGCTGCCGCGCGGGGCCGTCGACGTCGACGCGCTGGTGCACCGGGTCGAACTGGCCGCGGACATCTCCGACGAGGAGCTGACCCGGGTCGGCAGCATAGAATTCGATGCGGCGCTGGGCCGTCTGGATCCGGCGAATGCGGCCATGGTGCAGTTCGTCTGGTTCGCCTTCGCCCCCGAGGGTTCCGACGAGGCACGCGTCCGCCGGGACGTGCTGCTCATCGTCGCGCACCACATGGTGGTCGACGGCGTCTCCTGGCGCATCCTGATTCCGGACCTGGGCCTGGCCTGGTCGCAGGTGGCGTTCGAGCAGCCGCTGGCGCTGCCCGAGACCGGCACCTCCATGCGACGCTGGGCGCACGCCCTGGTCGAGGAGTCGCGCAGTGAGGCGCGGGTCGCGGAACTGCCGTTCTGGCAGCGGGTTACCGAGACGCCGGATCCGCTGCTCGGGTCGCGGGCGTTCGACCCGAAGGTCGACACCTTCGCCACCGTCGAGCGGATCGAGGTCACGGTGCCGGCATCGGTCACCGAGGCCGTGCTCACCGCCGTCCCGGGCCTGTACCGGGGTGGCGTCAACGACGGTCTGCTGTCGGCGCTGGCCCTGGCGGTCGCGCGCTGGCGCGGGGAGACCACCGGCGGCTCGGCGCTGATCAAGCTCGAGGGCCACGGCCGTGAAGAGGACATCGTTCCGGGCGCGGATCTTTCGCGGACGGTCGGCTGGTTCACCGCCGCCTTCCCGGTGCGACTGGACCTGAACGACGCGGATCTCGCCGATGCCTTCGAGGGCGGAAACGCCCTGGGCGACATCGTGAAATCGGTCAAGGAACAGCTGCTGGCGCTGCCCGACAAGGGTCTGGGCTGGGGTCTGCTGCGCTACCTCAACCCCGAAACCGCCACGCAGCTGCGCGATGTCGGCCAGATCAGCTTCAACTACCTGGGCCGGATGTCCGCGGGCGAGGTGCCCGAGGGCATGGCCGAACTGGGCTGGGTGCCGGTCGACGACCTGGGCCGCCTCGACGGCGACATGGACGCCGACATGCCCGCCAACGCCACCCTCGACATCAACGCCATCGTCACCGACGGCGCGGACGGCCCGGAGCTGGGCGCGGCCTTCTCCTACCCGAGTGGGCTGCTCGAACGCGAACGGGTGCGGGAGTTCGCTGACCTGTTCGTGGCGGCGCTGACCGCGCTGGCCGCGCACGCCAAGCGGCCGGAGGCGGGCGGCTTCACGCCGTCCGACCTGCCGCTGGTGCGGGTGGAGCAGTCCGACATCGAGGTGTGGGAGCGGACGTACCCGGCGCTGTCCGACGTGTGGCCGCTCTCGCCGCTGCAGTCGGGTCTGCTGTTCCACGCGCTGCTCACCCAGAACACGGTGGACGTCTACACCATTCAGACCGTGCTCGACCTGAGCGGTGTGGTGGACGTGGATCGGCTGAAGGTGGCCGCGCAGGCCATCCTGGACCGGTACCCGAGCCTGCGGACCGCGTTCGTCACCGACGCCGACGGCCAGGCCCACCAGGTGGTGCTGGACCGGGTCGAGGCGCCGTTCACGGTCATCGATCTCACGGATCTGCCGGAGGCCGAACGCAATCCGCGCATGCGGGAGATGATCGAGGCCGATCGCGCCGATCACTTCGACCTGTCCGCGGCGCCGCTCATGCGGTTCAACGTGTTCCGGATCAGTGACGACCTGGTGCACCTGGTCATCACCACCCACCACATCCTGGTGGACGGCTGGTCCATGCCGCTGCTCATGCAGGACCTGCTGGTGCTGTACGCGGTGCGCGGCGACATGTCGGTGCTGCCGCGGGTGCCGTCGTTCCGGAACTACCTGGCCTGGCTGGCCGGACGGAACCGGGACGAATCGCTCGCCGCCTGGCAGCGCGCCCTCGCCGGGGTGAGCGAGCCGACCCAGCTCGCGCCCGTCGCGACCCGCGACGAGAACTACGAAATCGGCCGCTACACACTGGATATCGACGCCGACCGCACCCGCGCGCTCACCAAGCGCGCCGGGGAACTCAATGTCACGCTGAACACGCTGATCCAGACCTCCTGGGCGGTGCTGATCGGCCGCCTCACCGGGCGCAGTGACGTGGTGTTCGGCGCGACCGTCTCCGGTCGCCCGGGTGATCTGCCCGGTGTCGAGTCCATGGTGGGTCTGTTCATCAACACGGTGCCGGTGCGCATCCGGGTCGACGACCGGCTGACCATCGCGGGGCTGCTGCAGCGGGTTCAGCACGATCAGGCCGATCTGCTCGAACACCACCACATCGGGCTCACCGAGATCCAGCGATTGGCCGGTGCCGGAGCGGAATTCGACACCATCATGGCGTTCGAGTCCTACCCGGTGGACAAGGACGCCATCGCCGCGGCCAGCTCCATCGACGGCATGTCCGTCAGCGGTGTGGGCATCAACGACAACACCCACTACCCGATGAGCCTGGTCATCATGGCGGGCGAGACCATCGACATCTCCATGCGCTACCTGGGCAGCCGGTTCACCGCCGACGAGGTCGCCATCCTCGCCGCGCGCTTCAACCGGATCCTGGACGCGCTGGTCGGAGCCGCCGAGGGCCTGGTCGGTGACATCGACATCCTCGATGCCACCGAGCGCGCCCGCATCCTCGCCGAAAGCGCCGTCACCCCCGCCGATTCCGCGGCGGACGCGGCGCGCGTCGGCACCGCGACCGTGGCCAATGTGCTGGCCGAGGTCGTCGAAGAGGACCCGCAGGCGCCCGCCCTGCTGTCCGACGGCCAGGAGATCGCGTACGCCATCCTGGATCGCCGCAGCTCCCAGCTGGCGCGCCTGCTCATCGAGCGCGGCGCGGGCCCCGGCGACGTCGTCGCCGTGGCCCTCCCGCACACGGTGGAAGCGGTGGTCGCGGTCTGGGCCATCCACAAGGCCGGTGCCGCGGTGCTCTTCGCCGACGGCCTCTCCTTCGGCGACATCCTCGCCGCCGGAGCCGGTTTCGGCATCGCCCAGGAACCGGCCGCCAGCTCGGTCCGCTGGCTGGTCCCGTCGGACCCGAAGGTCCAGTCCGACCTGGCCACCCGCCCCGCGCACCCGGTCTCCTACACCGACCGCGTCCGCCCCCTGTCCGAATCCGACCCCGCCTTCGTCTACCGCGACGCCGACACCTGGGCCACCCTCACCCAGTCCGAGGCCCTCGACCGCGCAGCCACCCTGCGCGCCGACAACGACGTCGACTACGAGTCCACGACGTACACCACCGCCTCCACCGACCAACCCGCGATCGACGAATTCCTGGCCTCCGCCACCGCAGGCGCCCTCTCCGTCCTCCCCACCGGCAACACCCCCGCCGACCTGGAAGACGGCGAAGTCACCCACTGGTTCACAACCCCGGGCGACCCGAGAGACGAAGCAGGCGAAGACATCCGCCTCATCGACTGACCCCGCCCCGCCGGTGACGAACACCCCGTTCGTCACCGGGCGGCAAGCGGCCTACTCGTTGAGCAACCTCAGCCGGGTCGATGTGGACGTGCGCTGGCGCATGCGGATGCTCCTCACCGAGAATGCCGGGCGGCCAGCAGATGGCTGGGTCGATTGTTGAGCTCTGTGGGTACGGTCGGGGTTGTGGAGCGTGAGAGCGTCGCGGCGGCGGATGCTGGGGACGAGGCGGCGTTTGCGGGCCTGGCTGAGCGTTACCGCTGGGAGTTGCGGGTGCACTGCTATCGGATGTTGGGCTCGTTCGACGAGGCCGAGGACTTGACGCAGGAGACGTTGCTGCGGGCGTGGCGCTATCGGCGAAGTTTCCAGGGCCGCTCCACGTTTCGGTCGTGGCTGTACCGCATCGCGACGAATGTGTGCCTGGACTTCCTCGACCGGCACCCACGGCAGCCGGTGGCGGGTGGGGCCGGCGGACCGGCCGAGGTGGGATGGTTGCAGCCGTTTCCGGATCGGTTGCTGGAGCCGGTGGCCGACCCGGAAGCGGAGCCGGAGGCCGTGGTGGTCGCGCGGGAGACCATCGAGCTGGCGTTCCTGGTGGCGATCCAGCACTTGCCGGCTCGGCAGCGCGCGGTGTTGATCCTGCGAGACGTGCTCGGCTGGTCAGCGGCGGAGACCGGTGAGTTGCTGGGCATGAGCGTGGCCGCGGTGAAGAGCGCGTTGCAGCGGGCACGACCTGTGCTGAGGGCGCATCTGCCGCAACGCGGCTCCGGGCAGGCTATGACTGCGCAAGAGCGGGAGCTGCTGCGGCGTTTCATGACCGCCCACGAGCGCGCCGATATCGCGGCGTTCGCGCGGCTGTTGAGCGCGGATGTGCGGCTGTCCATGCCGCCGTTGCCGTACTCCTTCGTCGGCCGTTCGGAGGTCGCCGCGTTCGCCGAGAACGCGTTGGGGCCGGGCTCGACCTTGTATAGGGGGAAGTGGCGGGGCGTGCCGGTTCGGGCGAACCGGCAGCCGGCCATGGCCGGCTACCTCTGCCGACCGGATGAGCAGGTCTATCGGGCACAGGTGCTCAACGCGGTGCGTGTCGAGGACGGGCAGATCGTCGAGATCACCGCGTTCGGGCCCGAGGTGTTCGCCGCCTTCGGTCTGCCTGCGGCCCTGCCCTGATTCGGCTCCGATTCCTTTTTCGCGCACTGCCGGTCTCACAGGGGCACGACCGCGACCGGCGTGGTCGATGACCCCGAGGAGCTGGGTGTGGACATATTGACGCGATGGGGGCGGGCGTGACCGAGTACGTGTTCATCTCCGGGGCCGGGACCGATTCCTGGTACTGGCACCGGCTCGCGAGCGAGCTACGGTCCCGCGGCCACCGCGTGGCCACTCCCGACCTGCCCTGCGACGACGACGCGGCCGGGCTGCCCGAGTATGCCGAAACCGTGGCCGCTGCCATCAGCGATCACACCGACACCGTGCTGGTTGCCCACTCCTTCGGCGGGTTCACCGCACCGCTGGTCTGCCAGCGCGTCCCGGTCCGGCGACTGGTGCTGTTGTCCGCGATGATCCCGCGGCCCGGAGAAGCCCCCGGTGAGTGGTGGGCCAATACCGGTTACGAGCACGCCCGCCGTCGGCAGGACGAATGCGACGGCCGACACCCCGACGACGAGGATGCTCTGTTCTTCCACGATGTCCCGCCCGGGCTGGTAGCCCAGGCCCGGAAACACAGCCGTCGGCAATCCGCCACCCCGTTCACCGAACCCTGGCCCCTGCCCACCTGGCCGGCGACACCGACGACCTTCCTGCTCTGCCGTCATGACCGCTTCCTGCCCGCCGCGTTCATGCGCCGTATCGTCGCCGAACGCCTCGGCGTCGTTCCCAACGAGATCGACGGCGGCCACATGATCGCGCTCGCCCGCCCCCGACAACTCGCAGATCAACTGGAGGCATGTACCCCCACGAACTCAACACCACTGTGAACATCACGGGGTGCGATCGAGATCCTCGACGTTCCAAGTGACCCCTGCCCCGTTACCGGCCGCACACTTTCCTGTCCGGCCGGCAACACATCGTTATCCGCATCGACCAGCGATCGATACCCACATCGGCAGCAGCGGATGTCTCTGGGCCGCCATCGGTCTCGCCGCCAGATGGTTTGTGCACCAAGCCCTCTCATCCGGCCGGCGTTCGCGCGGTTACCCGCTGACCCGCCCACATCCGAATATTCAACCTGTGGGACACGCCGGACATCGGGCACGCGGATGAAACGGACAGTTCGCTGGAACTCGAAATATGCACTCGGGCAAGGCGATACGTTGCTGTTGTGCCGTCCATCCGCCACGAAGTTCCGCTGCAATTGCTGCGTCACAGACCCGAGGTGGCACCCCGGATCGCCCGCAACGTGCTCGGCCTGCCGGTAATGCGTACCTTCCCGGTACCGGAAGGAGTGGGAGGAGCTCGTGGCCATCGCAATCGAGAACTACCACTGGGAGAGCGACTTCGCCCGCGAACACCAGGCCATCGGCCGCGCCGAGGGCCGGGCCGAAGCGTTGGCCGGGTCGGTGTTGCGGATTCTCGAACGTCGTGGGCTGGCTGTCGACGCTGCCGTTCGAGCGCGCATCGTGGGCTGTTCCGATTCTGACCTGCTTGCCCATTGGCTCGATCGGACGCTCGAGGTGGATTCCGCCGAGCAGGTTTTCGACTAGTTCAAGATCAGGGAGCTTTGGGTGTGGGATTTGTCTGGATTTCCGCGCCCAGGGCTCCCTGATCTTGGTTGGTGGGTGGAGAGTTACGACTGGGGGTCTTCGATTCGGGTGCCTCTGATGAGCCAGGTGGGGCCGGTGGCGAAGGAGTTGATGACGTCGAAGAAGCGGGCGAAGTGGGGGCCCTTGGCGTCGAGGTTGAAGGCGGGCTCGTCGTCGTAGGCCTCGTCGAGGTAGAAGCGGTTGGGGTTGTCGGCGTCGGTGCTCAGTTCGAAGCGGCGGGCGCCGGGTTCGTCGGCGGCGGAGTTGCGGCGTGGGCGGTCGTGGGTCGGTGCGGTGCGGGGAATAACGAATTGTCGTGATGTGGAGGGCCCCTCTTTATCGGAAAACTCGATGTCATGAGCGACACCGGCATCCGCCCCTTCCGCATCGACATCCCGCAGGCCGACCTCGACGACCTGAACCAGCGCCTGACTCGTACCCGGTGGATCGACGAGGTCCCGGGCACGGGCTGGGAACGCGGCGTCCCCACCTCCTACCTGCGTGAACTCGCCGGCTACTGGGCCGGGAAGTTCGACTGGCGGGCCATCGAAGCCACGTTGAACGCCCGCCCGCAGTTTTCCACCACCATCGCCGGGCAGCGCCTGCACTTCCTGCACATCCGCTCCGAACGGGACGACGCGACCCCGCTGCTGCTCATCCACGGCTGGCCCGGCACCCCCGCCGACTTCCTGGACATGATCGGCCCGCTGACCGATCCGGCCGCCCACGGCGAGGCCGCCGCCCCGGCCTTCCACCTGGTCATCCCGACCCTGCCGGGGCACGGCTTCTCCGGGCCGCTGACCGAAACCGGTTGGGACGACGGGAAAGTCGCTGCCGCCCTGGCCGAGCTCATGACCCGGCTCGGGTATGAGCGGTTCGGGGTGCACGGCGGCGACCACGGCGCATTCGTCGCGCCGCGTGTGGCCCGCGATTTCAGCGACCGCGTGATCGGGGTGCACGTCAATGCGCTGGTCACTTTCCCCACGGGCGACCCGGCCGACATGGCCGCGCTCACCGAGGCGGAACTGCAGCGGTTGGCGGCGATGAAGCAGTTCCAGGACGACGGCTCCGCCTACATGAACCTGGCCGGGTCGCGGCCGAACACTATCGCGCAACTGCTGGCGGATTCGCCTGCGGGACAGCTGGGTTGGATCGTGGAGAAGTATAAGGAGTGGACCGACGCCGGCCACGAGCTGCCCGAGGACGCGATCGATCGGGACAAGATCCTGACCACCGTGGCGATCTACTGGCTCACCGACACCGCCCGCAGTGTCGCCAACTACTACTACGAACGCTTCCACGACTACACGATGTTCGCCCCGAAGCCGAAGGGCACGGTCCCGACCGGCGTCGCGGTATTCACCACCGCGGACTTCGCCATCCGCCGCTTCGCGGAGAAGGCCCACAACATCGTGCACTGGTCGGAGTTCTACTCCGGCGGCCACTTCCCCGCCCTGGAAGTCCCCGACCTGCTCACCGGCGACATCCGCGAATTCTTCACCACCCTCACCCGCTGATCGGAGCGCGCTGCAACTCGCCGGTGATGAGCGAACAAATGTTCGTCACCGGCGAGTCGCTGTAGGGATCGAGCTACCGTTCAGCCTTGTTGGCGGTGGTGTGCAACCAGATTGGGGAAAAGGGGGTGTTTGCCTTGGCGATGCCGGTACTCGAGCCAGACAATTCGTCTATGCATGTGCCTGCTTCCGATCGTTGGACCGCGGCCGATCTCGATCACCTTCCCGAGAACGGACTCCGGTACGAGGTCGTGTATGGGCAGCTTGTCGTGAATGCCGCGCCGAAACCCATCCATCAGCTGATGGTGTCCCAGCTGGGGCGGATACTCGACTCGGCGCTACCGGACGGGCTCTTCATGATCCCCGGGGTCGGGGTGCTCATCGGCGACGATGAGCCGATCCCGGATCTGCTGGTGTGTGCGGGCCCGGTCCCCTGGGACGAGCGGGGGATACCTGCGGCGCAGGTCGCACTGGCGGTGGAGGTCGTCTCGCGCTCGACCGCCGCCATGGATCGCCGGATGAAACCGGACCTCTACGCAGACGGCGGGATCCCGAACTTCTGGCGGATCGAGACCAATCGCTTCAAGGGGCAGCTGTCCAGCGAAGAGCTCCCGGTCCTGTTCGCGTACGCGCTCACCGACAGCGGCGAATACGAATTGGTCGCTCGGTGCCCGGCCGGCCGGATTGCCGCCCTGAACCTCCCCTTCGACATCGCCTTCGACCCCGCATCGCTCCGGCCATAGCGCGCCCTGATGCGCGAGCGCCGGATTCGAGCGCCCGGTTGCGGTGGAGTGCGCGTTGAGCGATATGTCTGGCAGTGGAGCAGCATGCTTATCGTGAAAGGGCGGTAGGTGGGGGCTCCGAGGAGGGCATATGACTGTCGATGGGCAACTGGCGCTCGAGCTGGACGGGCTCTACAAGAAGTTCGGCGGGCCTTGGGTGGTCGATGGGGTGAGCCTGGCGGTGCCGCCCGGGTCGTTCTTCGGGTTGGTGGGGCCGAACGGGGCGGGGAAAACGACGACGCTGTCGATGGCGGTGGGGTTGTTGCGGCCGGATCATGGGGCGGCCCGGATCTTCGGGCACGAGGTGTGGGCGGATCCGGTGCGGGCGAAGACCGCGGTGGGGGTGCTGCCGGACGGCTTGGCATTGCCGGAGCGCCTCACCGGGCGAGAGTTGTTGAACTTCACCGGGTTGCTGCGCGGGATGGACAAGGCGACCGTGGTCGGGCGGGCGGACGAGCTGCTGCACGTGCTCGAGCTGGACGGCGCGGAAAACACTGTGGTGGTTGATTATTCGGCAGGCATGCGGAAGAAGATCGGCCTCGCCACCGCTCTGCTGCACGCACCGAAACTGCTGGTGCTGGATGAGCCGTTCGAGGCGGTGGATCCGGTGTCGGCGGGAACGATTCGAACGATTCTGCAGCGGTTCGTGGCCGCGGGCGGATCGGTGGTGCTGTCGAGTCATGTGATGGCACTGGTGGAATCGATCTGCGACCGGGTCGCCGTGATCAACCGAGGACGGGTGGTGGCGGGCGGGACGCTCACCGAGGTGCGCGGCGAGGGCACGCTGGAGGAGGCCTTCGTGCGGCTGGTGGGCGGACGCGTGGGCGGCGAGGAGGGGCTGTCGTGGTTGGCGTCCTGATCCGCATGCGGTTGCGTATCACCGCGCGGCACATGCGGGAAGGCCGTGCGGCACTGAACTTCTGGACCGGCAGCATCTTCGGCCTGATCGCCGCGGTGGCCACCGCGCTCATCATCGCCGGCGCGCGCGAGACCGTGCACGGGGGAGTGACGGTGGCGGCGGCGATCTTCGCGGCCTGGACCCTCGGCTGGATCTGCGGCCCGGTGCTCACCGGCAGCAGCGACGAGACCCTGCAACCCGAGCAATTCCGCCTGCTGCCCTTGACGACTCGGCAACTGGCCTATGGGCTCGGCGCGGCGGCCTTCGTCGGGCCGGCGCCCATCGTCAACCTGATCGCGTTCGGCGGCCTGGTCCTGCTCGCCGCGCCGATCGGCCTGGGCGTCACCGCGATCGCGGCGCTCGGCGCGGTCCTGCAACTGCTATTCGTGGTCCTGCTGTCGCGGGTCGTGGTGGCCTGGCTCGGCGCGGCCATGCGGTCCCGGCGCGGCAAGGACCTGGGCGTGCTCTTCGCCGCCCTCATCGGCCTGGCGTATTACCCACTGAACCTGCTGGTTTCGGCTGTCGGCCCGAAACTGGAGAGCGACCACAGCGGTCTGTCGGTGACGCTGCGCGCGGTTCCGTCGGGCTGGGCGCCCTACGCCGTCGAGGCCGCGGCCCGCGGCAACTACCTGCTCGCCCTGCTGCCCCTGCTGGGCCTGGCGCTGCTGTCGCTGATCCTGTGGCAGTCCTGGGCGGTCCTGCTGGAACGCCGTCTCACCACCCCGGCCGCACCCGCCGGCCAGGTGGTCGACACCGGCGGCGGGCTGCTCGACCGTTTCATCCCCGCCACCGCGGTCGGCGCCGTGGTCGCCAAGGAGCTGCGCACCTGGTGGCGCGACGGCCGCCGCCGCGCCGCCCTGCTGCCGCTGCTGCTCATCGGTTTCGTGCTGCCGATCTTCCTGTCGCTCCGCACCGGCGGTAGTGGAACCATCCCGTTCTCGGGCGCTTTCGTGGTGTGGCTGGCCACCATGTCCAGCACCAACCTGTACGGATTCGACGGCACCGCGATCTGGCAAACGCTGGTGACGCCCGGCGCGCCACGTGCGGATGTGCGCGGCCGCGCCTACGCCTGGCTGCTCCTGGTCACCCCGCCGTCGGTGCTCGCCACCCTCATCCTGCCCGGCGCGCTCGGCCGGCCGTACCTGTACGTCTGGGCGCTGTCGACGCTGCCGGTGCTGGTCGGCGTGGGCGTGGGGGCCGTGGTGTTCCTGTCCACGCATGCCGCCTTCGCCCTGCCCCCGCAGCGCGGCAACCCGTTCGCGGGCTCGGGCAATCCCGGCTGCCTGAAGATCCTCATGCAGTTCGCGGTGGGCCTGGTGCAGTTGCTGACGGCGGCCCCGGTCCTCGTGATACTGGGAATCGGTGTGGCACTCCATAATTCGCTACTCCAGTGGGCGGCACTGCCGATCGGCGTACTGCTGGGCGGGGTGGGCGCCGCACTCGGAATCCGCTGGGCGACCGCTCGGTTGGAGGCCCGTGGACCCGAGCTGCTCGCCGAGGTCAAACCGCGCTGAACAGCGGCCGCTCACCGGAAGGCCGGCGGCAGCGCGGTGAGATCCACCGCCTCCGCCATGGCCCGGGCCCCGTCGTCATTGAGATGCATGCCGTCGCCGCTGTCGAACTCGGGCCGGATGAAGTCCGGATCCGCCGGATTCTCCACGGCCGCGGCCACATCGAAGACGGCGTCGAACACCGTGGTGGTGCGCAGCCACTCGTTCACCGCGCGCCGCACCGGAATGCCCTCGGCCACCGCCAGACCCGGGTAGATGGCCCCGCCGAACGGTCCGATGGTGTTGGCGTAGATCGGCAGTCCGGCCGCGTGCGCCCGCTCGGCCAGCGCGGTGAAGCCGGCGATGAGCGCCCCGGCGGTCGCGGTGCCGGCCAGGATCAGGTCATTGATGCCGAAGTTGGCCCACACGGCCGCGACTCCCGGCACCGACGGCACGTCCCGCTCGAACCGGGCCAGCCCGTGCTCGCCGATCTCGTCGGTGAGCAGCCGGTTGCCGCCGATGCCCTGATTGACCGCCCACCCGGTGGCCAGCCGCTGGTTCAGCACATCCACCGATCGGCGGTTCGCGCCGTGGGTCGAGCCGAAGCCTTCGAACCACGAGTCGCCGAAGGCCACCAGCACCGGAACCTCGGAGTCGGCAGCGACGTCGATTCCGGTGAGGAGGAACCGCGCCGCGGTGTCCTCGGCATCGGACGGAGCGCCGTCGCCCGTCCGATCGCCGGCGCTGATCCAGCTGCTCTCGACCGGGAACTGCGCGAACGCGGGCAGCGCCGGTTCGGGCAGGTACACGCTCAGCGCGAGTTCGGTTCCCGCCTCGACGGCCAGGTCCACCGGGTCGCTGACGATATCGGCCCCGGCCGGGATCCGGGTGGCCGCGGACCCCGCGAACCGCACCGCGGTATCGGTCTCGGGCACGATCTCGCCGCCCGTCTTGCGCACGGCGATCCGCGCCGCGCCGATCACGAGTTCGTCCGTGCCGTAGCGATTGGTCAGGCGCACGCGCAGCCGTGACCCGCCGCCGGCCACCCGCACCACCTGCCGCACGGTCTCGCCGGCGAAGGCCCGCGGCTCGGCGAGCTTGATCTCCTCGGCCGGATTCACCAGCGGCGCACGGAATCCCGCCACCCAGCGCTCGGTCGTCATCGGAACCTCCATGTAGTTGCGTTGCGGAATATTGCGTTAGCAACAAGATATCGAAAATGTTCCGCGTGTCAACTATCCGCACTGAAAACGTCTGGTCTAGGCTGGTCACCGTGGATCCCAACCTCTTCGACGACCCCCGGCTGACCGCGATCGGCCTGCTCTACGAGGCTCACGACGGGCTCATCGACCGGCTCGAGGAGACCTGGAAGCGCAATGGCCTGTCGGGACTCGACCTGAATGCCCTGCTGCGCCTGAGCCGTTCACCGGGCCGCAAGCTGCGCATGACGGATCTCGCCACCCAGACCAGCCTGTCCACCTCCGGCGTCACCCGGCTGGTGGACCGCCTGGAGCGCAACGGCTTCGTCCGTCGCGAGGCCGATCCGGCCGACCGGCGCAGCTCGTACGCGGTGCTCACCGCCGCCGGGGCCACCCGCGTGGCGCGCGTGCTGCCCGCCTACCTCGACGGCGTGGACCGCTGGTTCACCGGCCTGCTCGGCCCCGAGCAACTCGATCAGCTCACCGCGAGCCTGCGCATCATTCGCGACGCCACCAATCCCGACGCGACGCACGTCTCGGAATGAGTGGTGGAAATCGAGCCATAGCCACCGCTCCGGCGGCCTGGCCGGTAGTTTTCGTACCGCAGGGTGTCTTTCGCAGCGGGTAGGAGAGTGAGTGCGGGTATGACGACGGAACGTGCGCTGGTGATCGGCGGCGGCGGGGTGGCCGGGATCTCCTGGGCGACGGGCATTCTCGCCGGGCTGGCGGATGCGGGCGCGGACGTGACCGGGGCGGATCTGCTGCTCGGCACCTCCGCCGGGTCCAATGTGGCCGCCCAGGTGGGCAGCGGGCTCGAACTCGCGGAACTGGTTCGGCGGCAGGTGGATCCGGTGGTGCAGAGCCGCGAGATCGTGCCCTCGATGGAGAAGTTCGCCGGGCTCTGGGAGACGCTGGCCGCCATCATCGAGGAACTGCAGGTGGATTCGGTCGAGCGCCGGCAGCGCATCGGCGCGCTCGCGCTGCGGGCGGAGTCGGTCCCGGAGCCGGAGCGGCGGGCCGTCATCGAGACCCGGCTGCCCGTGGACGAATGGTCCGATCGGGATGTCCGGATCGTCTCGGTGAATGCCGAGACGGGCGAGCTGCGGATCTTCGACAAGGACTCCGGTGTCGCACTGGTCGACGCCGTGACCGCCAGCTCCGCGGTCCCCATGGTGTGGCCCTGCGCCACCGTCGACGGCGCGCGCTACACCGATGGCGGCGTCCGGACGTCGGTGAACGCCGATCTCGCCACCGGCTACGCCCGGGTACTGGTGATCGCGCCCATGCCGGACGCGGAACTCGAGGCCCAGGTGGCGGGCCTGGTCGCGGCCGGCGCCCGGGTCGAGGTGATCGCCCCGGACGAGGCGGCCACCGCGGCCTTCGGCCTCAACCCGCTCGACACCGCCACCCGGGTCCCGTCCCTGGAAGCCGGTCGCGCGCAGGGCAAGGCGGACGCGGACCGCGTCCTGGCGCTCTGGCAGAACTGACGGACCGTCAGCTCACCGCCCCCGCCGCCAGCGCCGCGCGCCAGCCGCCGTATTCGCTGATGTCCTTGGCGGATTCGGCGGCCGCGCCGGTGCAGCCGAACCCGGTGTGCCAGGTGCCGTCGGCGAGTTCGACCGCGCCCAGCTGCATGGGGGCGGGCAGGGCCGCGAGGAAGCGGCCGAGGGCGGCGGGCGAGAGCAGCCAGCGTTCCCCGGCCACCGCGACACCGGATTCCATTGCGGGGACCCGGGTTACGGCCGGTTTGGGCGGCACCGTGTCCAGCGCGCCCAGGCGGTAGTGCGGAGCGGTCTCGACCGGGCCACACCAGCGCGCGCCCAGGTCGATCAGCTGGTGTTCGAGGGGCTGGCCGCGCAGGTGCGCGCCGAAGACGACCAGATCGTGCGCGGCCGCGACCGTCGCGGGCCAGCACGGCTCGCCGGGGTCGAGCGGGGTGCCGGTGATCAGGGCGGCGATATCGAGCGCCACGGCGTCCTCGAAGGCGCGGGCCAGCACGGTCACGCCGAAATGCGGCTCATCCGTGGGGATTGCGACCGCGCAGAGGTCGAAGAGATTGCAGAAGTTGGTGTAGGTGCCGAGCCGGGCATTCACGGCAATGGGCTCGGCGGCGACCTCGGCAATGGTCGGGTGGGCCGGTGCGGTCGGGGTCAGCAGCGCGTCCGCCCCCGCGAGGCTCGCCATGGCGGTGGCGCGCAGGCGTTCGAGCGCGGCCAGATCGGTGACCAGCCGATGCGCGGGCAGCTCGCGGGCGGCGCGGATGATGGATCCGACCGTGGGATCGGCCGATTCGGGGTGTGCGTCGATGAATTCGCCGACCGCCGCATAGCGTTCGGCGACCAGCGCGCCGTCGTACAGCAGTCTGGCGGCGGCCAGGAAAGGCTCCGGATCGACTTCCACGATGGTCGCGCCCCGATCGCGCAGTCCCGCGACCGTCCGCTCGAAGGCGCTGTGCCACTGCGAATCCAGCTCCGGCAGCGCGCTGAACACCGCGATCACCGGCTGCGGCGGCGCGGCCAGCCGGGTGTCGGCGGGCCACGGCCGGCCCGGCGCACCCGCGGCCATGACGCCCATGGCCCGACTTGCCAGGCGCAGATCGGCGGCGAAGATCGTCACGCAGTCATAGGAGCGGCAGGCGGGGACGACGCCCTCGGTGGAGATCACGCCGACTGTGGGCTTGATACCGGCCAGGCCGTGGAACGCGGCCGGAACACGTCCGGACCCGGCCGTGTCGGTGCCGATGGCGATATCCGCCGCCCCGGTCGCGACCGCGACCGCCGACCCGGAACTCGAACCGCCCGAGACGTATCCGGGCCGCAGCGCGTTCTCCACGACGCCGTAGGGCGAGCGGGTGCCGACCAATCCGGTGGCGAACTGATCGAGATTGGTCTTCCCGGCCACGACCGCACCGGCCGCGCGCAGCGCGGCGACCGCGGGCGCGTCCAGATCCGGCGTATACGCGAAGTCGGGACAGGCGGCGGTCGTCGGCAGGCCCGCGACATCCACATTGTCCTTGACAGCGAGGCGCAGTCCCGCCAGAGCGCCTGCGGCGGTCGCGATTTCGGCGTCCACCTCGGCGTCCGGGCGGTGGTGGATCCACACGGTCATGGGTTCTCCTAGATCTGGGATGGGAGCGAACGGGCCGAGGCGCTCAGGGTGTTTCGGCGAGTTCGCCCGCCTCGCGCCAGGAATTGCGTTCGGCGGCGAAGGCATCGGCCTGCCGGGCGCGGAACTCGTCGATGGATGCGGCATTGTCCGACAGGAACTTCCGGTAGTCGACGAGACGGAACTCGCCGTCCTCGGCAAGCAACTCGCCGCGGCCCGCCGCGGTGTCGGCGCGCAGGTCGAGCAGCTCCTCGGCGCTCACCGGATACCAGCTGATGCGGTCGAAATACCGCAGCAGCCACGGGTCTTCGCCGACGCCGCTGGAGCGGTGGTTCCACACCTGGGTGGTGCGCCCGACGAACTGGTAGCCGCCCGGACCCTCCATGCCGTAGATGCAGAGGTAGGCGCCGCCGATGCCGACCGCGTTCTCCGGCGTCCAGGTGCGGGCCGGGTTGTATTTGGTGGTGACCAGCCGATGCCGCGGATCGGTCGGCGTGGCCACGGGTGCGCCCAGGTACACGTCGCCCAGACCGAGGACCAGGTATTCGGCCGCGAATACCGTGTCGAAAACCTCGTCCACGGAGGCCAATCCGTTCATCCGCCGGATGAACTCGATATTCCATGGGCACCACGGGGCATCCGCGCGGACGCCGTGCATGTAGCGGGTGATGGCCTCGCGGGTGGACGGATCGTCCCACGACAGCGGCAGCCGCACGGTGCGGCTGGGGACCACCAGCTCGTCGGCGGGCGGCAGCTCGGCCTCCACCTCGGCGAGCAGGCCCAGCAGGGTGCGGGTGGGCAGCCGGCCGGGATCATGGCGCACCTGCAGCGATCGCACGCCCGGGGTCAGTTCGGTGATCCCCGGTTCGGACCGTTCCAGCAGCGCCTGGTGCAGAGCGTGCACGCGGGCGCGCAGCTCCAGATCCAGTGTCATGTCCCCGTATTCGACGAGCAGGCCGTCATTGCCCGCGCGCCGATAGGTGACCGCGGTGTCCGCGCCGTCGCGGCGGGCCAGGACGCCGTCGTCACCGTCGCCGCCCGTGGACAGCACGACCGGCCAGGCGGCCCGGCGCTCGGCCCCGAGCTCGCGCAGCGAGGCCGCGTGGTCGGCGCGGACCGGGACGAAGCGCACGCGGTCGCCCGGCGTGAGCTGACCCAGCTTCCAGCGCTCGGCCGCCACCACCGTGACCGGGCAGACGAAGCCGCCCAGGCTGGGGCCGTCCGGGCCGAGCAGGATCGGGGTGTCGCCCGTGAAGTCCAGCGCGCCAACGGAATACGCGTTGTCGTGGATGTTGGACGGGTGCAGTCCCGCCTCGCCGCCGTCCCGCCGCGCCCACTGGGGTTTCGGGCCGATGAGCCGCACCCCGGTCCGATCGGAGTTGAAGTGCACCTCGTAATCGGTGCCGATGATGGTGTCGAAATCGCTGCGGGTGAAGAACTCCGGTGCGCCGTGCGGTCCCTCGGTGACCGCCAGCTCCCAGCGCCGGGTCAGCACGGGCTGATCGTCGCCGGTCACCCCGGCCGTCACCCGCCCGGGCACGCCGAGCGTGAACTCATCGCCCGCCGCCAGGGCTCGGCCGGTGCCGCCGCCGAACTTGCCGAGGGTGAAAGTCGCACGGCTGCCCAGGTATTCGGGCACCTCGATACCGCCGGCCACCAGCAGGTAGCACCGCATTCCCGGCCCGCGCACCATGCCGATGTCCAGCACGCTGCCCGCCGGCACCAGCACGCTGCGCCACTGCCGCACCGCGCGGCCGTTCACGGTCACGGGCACCGGTGCACCGGTGACGCACACCCAGGTGGCGGCGTCGAAGCGCAGGGCCGGTCCGCCCAGGGTGCACTCCAGCCCGGCCGCGCCCTCCGGATTGCCGAGCGCCCGATTGCCGAGCCGGAACGACAGGTCGTCCATCGGGCCGGACGGCGGCACCCCGACATGCCAGTAGCCCACCCGGCCCGGCCAATCCTGCATGGTCGTCTGCATGCCCGGCCGGATCACCTGGAATGTCGCGGCCGGGGACGAGTGCTCGGGTGCGGTGAGGTCCGGCAGCACGGCGGTCATCGGGTCACCACCATGCGCACCGGGGTGGGGTCGAAGCCATTGCAGGGGTTGTTGATCTGCGGGCAGTTGGAGACCAGCACCAGGGTGTCGATCTCGGCGCGCAGCGTGAGCTTCTTGCCCGGCGCCGAGAGCCCGTCCACGATGCCGAGCGTGCCGTCCGCCTCGACGGGAACGTTCATGAACCAGTTGATGTTCGAGACCAGGTCACGCTTGCCCAGCCCCCACTTCAGACCCTCGGCCAGGAAGTTCTCCACACAGGCGTGCTGGTGGCGGGTGTGGTGGCCGTAGCGCAGGGTATTGGACTCCTGCGAGCACGCCCCGGCCACGGTGTCGTGATTGCCGACCTCGTCGGCGACCACCGTCATGAGCGGGGTGCCCGCCTCGGTCAGCAGGACGCTGCCGGTGGTCAGGAAGATATTGCGCTGGGCCGTGATCGTCGTCTGCGCGCTGTACCGGTCGGTGTGATCGGCGGCGTTGTAGAGCAGGCAGTCCACCGCCTGATTGCCGTGCAGATCGATGATGTCCAGCTGGTCTCCCGCGCGCACCACGGCCGACCAGGCGGCGCGGGCGGGGACGGTCTCGTCGAGTACGACGGTGCGGGCGGTGGTGATCATGCGCGGGCCTCCAGAGTGCGTGCGTGCCAGTCCTGTTCGGTGTTCTCCACCGCGCGCAGGTATTCCGGGTCGGTACCGTGCGCGTGCGCGAGCTCTTCCGGGGCGGACCACGCCACGAGGTCGAGCTCGGTCGGGGGAGTGGGGTCGAGCGGGTGTTCGGCATTGGCGACCAGCAGGGTCACCGGCAGGTGCACGAGCAGGTCGACCGCCGTGCCCGCCGCCGCGCCGCCGGTGATCGTCAGCGCGCCATCGGATTCCACGCGCACACCCCGGAAGAACGACACCGTCGGACCGATATCCCGTGGCTCGAGCCCCTGCTTGACCCCGGCCAGTCGCAGGCTCTGGCGCGCGGCGGGCGACGGGCCGCACAGGGTGTCGTGACGGCCGGAGGAGTCCGCGATCACCGTGGCCAGCACCCGCCCCTGATCGGAGAGCAGCGGATGACCGACGCCCAGATACGCCTGCCACGGCACCTTTACCGTGTCGGCGACATTGAGCCGTTCCCAAGGCGATTCGGCTCGTAGCAGCAGCAGATGCGCACACGCCGCGCCGAACGGATCCGACAGCCGCACCCGGGTACCACGCGCGAGCACCGCATTCGCGTATCCGCCCGCCGGAATCCGCTGGGCGAAAGTGATTTTCGCGATGTCGACGTCCACGGGCAGCTCGGGCCCGACGCGTTCGGCGGCGGCCGCCTGGGACCGGGCATGATCCCGCGCGCCGGTGGTGTTGGCTGTGCTCATTGCTACTCCGTTTCTCGGGGATGCCGGAGACCCGGCCGGCGGTGCAGGCGTTGGCCGGGTCTCCGGCGATATCATCGGAATATCCTGTGGATCAGGCGATTTGGGGAATGGGATCGGTGACTACGCCGCGCGCGGGGGTCACCATCCGATGCACCACCGCGCCGACCGCCACCGTGAGCAGCACGAACAGCGGTGCGGCCCAGAGCATCCACCAGCCGCCGCCGGTCGGGGTGTAGACCGCGGCGCGCGGCCAGGCCAGGTTCACCGCCATGGCGATGCCCCAGATCACCGCGAGCGCATTGATCGCAATGCCGTAGCGGCCCAGCGCGAACAGTTTCGTGCCGCCGGCGTCGCCGGCGATATCGGCGGGCCAGCCCTTGATCCGGCGCACCAGCAGCGGCACCGTGACCAGCAGGTACGCGAGGTAGAGCATGACGATGCAGACACTGGCCAGCGTCGCGAAGATGGCGGCATTGCCCAGGTTCACCACCAGCAGGCCGATACCCAGCACGCCGATCACCACGGCGGGCCACACCGGAGTGCCGAAGCGCGGATGCACCGTCGACAGCGGCTTGGCGAACGGCAGCCGCCCGTCGCGGGCCATCGAGAACAGCAGGCGCGAACCGGCCGTCTGAATCGCCAGGGTGCACACCGTGATCGCGCACGCCACGCAGGCCAGCACCACCTTGCCGGGAACGCTGGTCAGCTTGGCCTCGATCACGTACGCCAGCCCGCCACTGGCCAGCGAGCCGTCGGACAGGCTCGGTGCGGCCATGAGCGCGCCCAGCAGGATGAGTCCGCCGCCCAGCGCGGACACGGCCAGCGCCGACAGAATGGTGCGCGGCGCGACGTGCCGCGGATTCCTGGTCTCCTCGGAAAGCTCACCGGCGGAATCGAATCCGACCATGACGTAGGCGGCCATCAATCCGGAGGCCAGGAAGGCGGCCCAGTACGGCCCGGCCGCGGCCTGATCGGTGTGCGTGACCACGCCCGGCCCGCGGTCGGTGTGGGTGAAGAACACCGCGATCACCGCGATCACACCGATGATCTCGATGGTCACCCCGAGCGAGTTGATGCGCGCCATCCAGTCGATGCCCACCACATTGATGAGGGTGGTGATCACCAGCAGCACGCTGCCCAGCAGCACCGCGTTCGACGCCCCGTCGCGGGAGGTGAGATCGCTGTTCGTGCCGATGAGCTGGAATCCGGACCAGATGGTCGGCAGCACCACCTGCAGCGCGATCGCGGCCGCCGCGGCGGTGACGATCTGGGCGATGATCATCATCCAGCCGGCGAACCAGCCGACGATCTCCCCGGCCAGCCGGCGCGACCACTGATAGATGCAGCCCGAGATCGGGTAGCGGGCGGCCAGTTCCGCGAAGTTCAGCGCCACCAGGAACTGGCCCGCGAACACGATCGGCCAGGTCCAGAAGAAGGCCGCGCCTCCGAAGGAGTAGCCGAAGCCGAAGAACTGGAAGATCGTGGTCAGGATGGAGACGAAGGAGAATCCGGCCGCGAAGGAGGCGTAGCGGCCGAGCTTGCGGTGCAGCACCGGCTGATAGCCGAAGCGCGCCAGATCGGCGCTGTCCGAGCTGGTTTCGGCGCTGTTCGGGCTGGTCCCGGCGATGGCCGGTGGGGGCTGGGGAATGATGGCGTCGGCGGAGGCAACCATGGCGGTGAGTCTTTCGCGAGGCGAATATCTATCGCTTGAAAGGTTTCCGGTCGCGATCGCGGCTCAGGTGACGCCGCTGTATCGGTCGGATGGCCCGCCGTAACTTCTGTATTGCCGGTATTTCTGTCGAATGACAGGAACCTCACTGTGCAGGTCGGCCGCTCGGGTGGGCGGGCCGGCTATGCGTGTAGGCAGGCCGATGGTGCGGGTAGGACAGAATGGCAGGGTGACCCAACTCGGACCCGGCCGTCCTCGCCTCGAACCGCGCCGGCGTGCAGGCCAGACACCGCGCGCCGAAATCCTCGACGCCGCCGCCGAGTTGTTCACCAGTCACGGCTACGGCAATACCTCCACCCGCGCGGTCGCCGACGCCGTCGGCATCCGGCAGGCCTCGCTGTATCACCACTTCGCCGCCAAGGACGACATCCTCGACGCCCTGCTCGCCGAAACGGTCACCACGCCACTGGAATTGGCGGGCGTGCTGGCCGGCCGGACCGAGCCCGCGGCCGTGCGGTTGTACGCGCTGTCCTGGTACGACGTCAGCCAGCTGTGCGCCAGCCGCTGGAATCTCGGCGCGCTGTACCTGCTGCCGGAGCTGCGCAGCGAACGCTTCGCCCGCTTCCGGGAACGCCGCGACGAGCTGCGCGGCCACTACGAGACGCTGTCCGCCGCCGTGATCGCCGAGGCCGGGTCCGTCATCGCCGCGGCCGGCGCGGGCGCGGTGGCCGGGGCCGAACTGCTGCCGTTCCGGCTGGTGGAGTCGGTCATCAATATGCGCTCCGATGAGGGCGCGGCGCCGGAGTACGCCGAGCAGCTCATTCCCGACGCCATCCTGCGACTGCTCTGCTGGCCCGGTTCACTGGCCGAAACCCGGGTCGCCGCACTGGAATTGGCGCGGCGACTCGCTCCGGAGTGATCCGCGTCAGGACTTGCCCTTCGAGGTGCCCCACTTGAGGCCCCAGCCGTAGGCCTGATCCACCGCCAGCTTGCCCCAGAACCGGCGGCCCTCCGGCGGGCGCACGAACCGGCCCTCCCGCCGCACCACCAGCTCGCCGTGCACGTTCTCGATCAGTGCCAACACCATCTCGCGCGAATCATCCTGGCAGCCACCGACTTCCATTTCGATCGGCGGCGTATTGCGGGGGAACAGGGTCGCGGTGGCGTGCACGCCACGGAAGTCCTGCGCGCCCTCGTAGAGCGAGGCGAATACCAGGATGCGGCGGAAATCCGCGATGTGATCGAGGTTGATGGACAGGTTCTCGCCGGTCGCGCTGCCGCCGGTGCGATCGTCGCGATCCAGCGCGATGAACGGCGGCTTGTACAGATCGCCGAAGGTGTCCAGCGCGCTGATACAGCCCCTCGACCCGTCGGCCAGTTCCCAGAACGCGCACAGATCCAGGTCGAGCCCGCCGTTCGCCCGCTTGCGCCCGAACAAACCACCCGAGCTCGGCACCGACCAGTTCAGGTTGACCCGCATGATCCCGCCGGTCGCGCCCTGCTTGGTCAGCGAGACCGCCGGAGCCTCCTTGGTCAGCGAGATCTTGCCGGTGTTCGGCCGGGGTGCAGGCGTCGGCGGCGGCCCGAAATTGTGTTGCGGCGCCGGCACCGGCTGCGGGGGAGCGATCGGCGGTCGGGTGGCCGCGGGCTGGGGCGAGGTGACCGGCTGCGGGGGCGTGAGGGGCTGCGGTGTATTCGGCTGCGGGGCAGGCGCTTCATCGACCGAGATGCCGAAATCGGTTGCCAGCCCTGCCAATCCGGAGTCGTAGCCCTGACCGACCGCGCGGAACTTCCAGCCGCCGTCGCGGCGATACAGCTCGCCGAGTACGAAGGCGGTCTCCGAGGTGGCGTCGGTGCTGTCGAAGCGGGCCAGCTCCACGCCGCCCGTATCCACCAAACGCACGTGCAGGCCCTGGAATTGGGCGAAGGTGCCGCCGTCGGCCGAGGCCGCGAGCACGATGGCGTCGATCTGCGGTTCCACCCGGCCCAGGTGCACCGAGAGGGCGTCCACGATCAGCGGTCCCGTCTGCTTGCCGTGGTGGCGGACCGCGCCCGACGCGTGCAGCGGCTGGTTGTAGAAGACGAAATCGGCGTCCGAGCGCACCCGGCCGCTCGACAGCAGCAGTGCGGAGGCGTCGGCGTCGGGAACCCCGGGTCCCGACTGCCACCCCAGTTCGATCCGAATCTCGGACACCACCACCGGAACGTTGGAACCCTTCAGCATCGACACACGATCCAACGTATCCGATCCGGACATCCGCCGTTCAGAGGTCACCTCTCGGCAAATATTCGGCTGCCCAGCCGCCTCGACATACACTGTTGAACGGACAATTGGCGCATAGGCGGCTAACGGATAATCGGACTCTTCGGACGGCTGTTCAGCGGCGGGAGCGACGAATGACGGAAACGCAGCTCGACCTGGGTCGCAACAAATGGATCACCCTCGGTGTCCTGGCGCTGGGACTGTCCATGGTGGTGCTGGACGGCACCATCGTCGCGGTCTCCCTGCCCGTCATCATCGACCAATTGCGATTGAATTTCACTCAGGCGCAATGGATCAACAGCATCTACGCGGTCGTGCTGGCCGCGCTGCTGATCACCAGCGGCCGCCTCGGCGACCGGCTCGGACGGCGCAGGATGTTCGCCCTGGGCGTGGTGATCTTCGTACTCGGCAGCGTGCTCTCCGCAGCAGCGCACAGCGCCTGGCCCCTGCTCCTCGGACGCACCGTGCAGGGCATCGGCGCGGCCGGTGTCCTGCCCGGCACGCTGGCCACCATGAACGCCCTCTTCCGGGGCCGTGACCGGGTGATCGCCTTCGCGGTCTGGGGCTCGGTCGTCTCCGGTGTCGCCGCCATCGGCCCGCTGCTGGGCGGCTGGCTCACCACCTACTTCACCTGGCCGTGGATCTTCCTGGTGAACCTGCCGCTGGGCGCGGTGGTGCTGATCGGGCTGGTGCTGTACGTCCCGGAGACCCGCATGGGCAAGGCCGCGCCGGGCCTGGACGTGGACGGATTCCTGCTCAGCGCAGCGGGTTTCGCGCTGCTGGTGTTCGCGCTCATCGAGGGTCAGACCTACGGCTGGGGGAAGCCGCTGCGGGAATTCCCGCTCGTCGGGTGGAACTGGCCGGCCAGCGCGCCGGTCTCGCTGATCCCGATCCTGCTGGTGCTCGGGGTGGTGGCGCTGTACCTGTTCATCCGCTGGGAGCAGCACCGCCGTCTGATCGGCCGCTCGGCGCTGCTGGATCCCGCGCTGTTCCGGATCCCCAGCTTCCGCTGGGGCAATATCACCGCGTTCCTGGTGGCGCTCGGCGAATTCGGCCTGCTGTTCGTGCTGCCGCTGTTCATGGTGAACGTGCTCGGGCTGTCCACCCTCGGCGCGGGCTATGTGCTGGCCGCCATGGCGGTCGGCGCGCTCCTGGCCGCGGGGCTCGCCGAGCGGCTGGTGCGCCGGTTCGGACCGGTGCGGGTGGTGCAGCTGGGCCTCGTCTTCGAGGCCGTCGCCGTGGTGCTGGCCGCGCTGTTCGTCACCCCGCACATTTCCGGCTGGTGGCTGGCGGTGCTGCTGATCGGGTACGGCATCGGGCTGGGGATGGCCTCCGCGCAGCTGACCGGGACCGTGCTCGCCGATGTGCCGCCGGAGCAGTCGGGCCAGGGATCGGCCGCCCAGTCCACGGTGCGGCAGATCGGTTCGGCCTTCGGTACCGCGGTGATCGGTGCGCTGCTGTCGGCGGCGCTGGCCCACGATCTGCCCAAACGGCTCGCACACGTGCCCGATCTGCAGAAGCCGGCCGCCGACACCCTCGCCACCGCGACCCGGCAGTCGGCCGGTGGGGCCATCAGCGGGTTGCGGGACCACCACGGCGCCGCGGCCATCGTGGACGCGCTGAGCCGGGCCTTCACCGACTCCACCCGGACCGCGCTGCTGGCCGCGGCGCTGTTCCTGCTCGTCGGCCTGGCCTCGGCCGCCCTCATCCCGAACCGGCCCTACCCGGCGGCGGACGAGGACGAGGAGGCTCAGAGCAGCTGACCGTCGAGGCACATCCCGGACGAGCGGGTGGACGTCCTCGGTTGCACCACACCGGGGTCGAAGGTCCACTGCGAGACCGGGCCCGCCGACTTCCACAGCAGGCCGCCGCTGGTCGGGACCGCCTCGAAGACGTCCCCGACACCGGGGATGAGCTGATCGCCGACGCAGTAGTCGTCGTAATCGGTGCCGGGCTGGCGCGCCCCCGCGCTGAAGCGGCCCGCCGGATTGGCATCCGCCCCGGGATTCGGCACGGTGCTCCCGCCCGCCGCGCCGCCCCGGTACCAGTGCGGACCGGCTGCGTCGCTGCCGCAGGTGAAGGCCGAGCCGCCCGCCACCACCTGTGACCCCTGCGGGTGCGCGCCGCCCGCCCACAGGCAGTCGGCGCCGGAGTCGAAACGGGTGTCCGCCACGGTGCCGAAGCCGAGGCCACCCGCGGCCAGCACGGCCGTCGCGAGCAGAGTAAGCGGTTTGATCACTGCAATCACCCTTGATTCGGTGCGATCCGGAATCCGGACCGGCGCATCTCGGGGCGCGGATCCGGTTGGCGTAGTTGCCATTCAGAAGTAGCGCGGGTGGTTACAGTGCGAGGGTCAGTCGATCAGGCCGAGCCCGTGCAGCCGCCGGAAGACCAGCAGCGAGCCGGGGGCGACCGCGTTCATGGCGGCGTATTCGCCGAGGGTGAACCAGCGCAGTTCGGCGATCTCCCCGGAGGGGCGCGGCTCGTCGGTGAGCTCGCCGAGGAAGCAGGTCATGTGCAGGCGGGTGCCGGGCGCGTGCCCGTAGGCCTCCGCCTCGAACACGCCCAGCTCGCTGACGCCGGTGGCGGCCACCCCGAGTTCCTCGTGAATCTCCCTGTGCAGGGCCATCTCCGGGGTCTCACCCGGATCGATCTTGCCGCCCGCCATATAGAAGACGTCCTTGCCGGTGGACCGGGTCTGCAACATGCGACGATCCCGGATATGCGCCAGTGCCGCGGTGCGAATCACCCGTCCCACCCTAGCCAGCCGCGGTAGCGCGGAGGCGCGGGCGCGGTGTCATCGGGCCGGTGTCAGCAGGCCACGGTCCGCAGCCGCGCCCGGTCGCCGGCCGCGACGGCGCGCACGGCCGCGGCGATGGCGACCACCGGCGGCACCCAGCGCGCCTCGTGGGGCATGACGCTCCACGCGGTCCCGCGGCCGGGCTGCGGCAGCGGGACCCGGTCACCGTCGGTGTGCACGATCGCCCCCGCGGCGCGCAGGCTCTCGATGGCCCGTGCGGCCTTGGCCACGCCGACGACCAGATGGATTTCCCGCCGCTGCGGACCCGGGACCTCGATGACCGGTCCGGAGAGGTTGTTGGCGCGCAGGTACCGGCGCACCCCGGCAGCGACGGACCCGGTGAGTTCGATGGCCGCGATCTGCTCGCCGGTGATCAAGTCGACGCCGTCGCCGGTCGTCTCGATCGTCCATCCATACTGGCGGAAGTCCTCCGCCACAACGCTCAACGCCACGATCATCACCCTCACACCTACGGCTGTGCATCCGATCCGCCGTGGCTGTGAGGTTCCGTAGAGGACGCTGCGATCACCAGCCACACCAAGGATTCTCGCGCTGTGACCGGGGCGGACGCATCGTCCGGTGGTCGCCGGTCGCTCAGGGAGATCCCCTAGGTGTGCGGGCTCAGCGGGTGGGCGGGGCGATCTTCCAGTGCCGCTGTAGGGCGTCGGCGATCTCCGGCAGGATGGTCACCGGAATCCGCTTGTGCCGCAACATGGTTCGGATCTCGTCGACCTGTTCATGCTTGCGCATGTCGTAGGCGTTGGCGATGGGCCGCTGCACCGGCGGGATGGACAGCAGCACCAGTTCCCGATGCGGCTCGTCGCCGCCGTTGAGATCCAGCGCGAGGGTCCAGCGGCCCTTCTCGCCCAGCGCGAACCGTCCGGCCACCACCCGATCCCACGCCACCGTCGAGGCGCCCCACGGGGTCCGCCGCACGATCGCATCCTCGGTCAGCTCCACCCGGTCCCGCCCGAACAGCGCGACCATCAGCCCCACCGCGACGGCCGCGCCGAAGAACAGTCCGGTGAACACCCGATGCAGCCCGAAAACCCCGACCGTGCCCGCACAGACGACGGCCACCGCGAGTATCCCCGCGGCCACGTACCCGGCCATGCGCCGCCCCGGCACCACGCCCGCCCGCACCATCGTCATTCCGCCTCCCGAAACCGACTGCCGGTCACCGTACCCGCCGGTGCGCATCGCCGATGAATTCGACGCGGACGGGTGATACCCGGACGGCCCCGCGGGTCAGTTCAGCTCGGCGGCGGAGGCCACGACGACACCGTAGAGATCGGCGATGGTGGCCAGCGCGCTGTCGTGCAGCTGTGCCGCGGTCACCTCGCCGACGGCCGACTTCAGGGGGCGGGTGGCGCAGGCATCGGCCACGACGGTGGGGTGGTTGCCGCGCAGGAAGGCGCCCTCGGTGGTGAAGGTGACGCACATGTGGGTCATGAAGCCGGCGATGATCAGGTTCTTGTTGCCCGCGGCGTCCACCCGGGCGGCCAGGTCAGTGTCGTGGAAGCTGTTCGGAACCTGTTTGACGACAACGGGTTCGCCGTCGGCCGGGGCCACGGCGGGGTGGATCGCGCCGATCTCGGCGGTGATGTCGTAGGGGGTGCCGGGGCCGCCGTCGTTGACGATGTGGATGATCGCCGAGCCGGCCCGGCGGGCGCGGGCCAGCAGGCCGGCGGCGGCGTCGAGGGCGGGCTGCCACCCGGTCAGCTCCATCACGCCGCGGGTGTAGGTGTTCTGGTAGTCGACGAGGATCAGGGTCGCGTCGGCCAGGGTGGCCGGGGTCTGATCGAAGCCGCTGAGGTCACGCAGGGTCTGCGCGGGCATGGAGATCCTCCTGGGTTTGCACATCCGAACCGCCCTGTGCGGTGGACGTTTTCCACGCTATGGGCCGGCGGGCGTGTCGGAAATGTCATGTAGCCTGCAGATTCGGACATGCCGAGGGAGGGAGGAACCGTGGCTGCACCGGCGCGATTCGTCGTCATCGTGCTCTTCGACCGGGTCGATCTGCTGGATGTGACCGGGCCGCCGGAGGTTTTCGCGCTGCTCCAGCGAGAGATGAACGGGGACACCGGGTACCAGGTGGCGCTGGCCGCCGAGACCCTCGACCCCGTCACCACCTCCGCCGGAGTCCGAGTGCTGCCCGACAACACCTTCGCCGACCTCGCCGGGCGCGCGATCGACACGCTGGTGGTGCCCGGCTCGGTGGAGGTGGACGGCGACGGCCGGGTGCGCGCGCTCAGCGACCCGCGGGTGGTGGCGTGGGTGGCGAAGCTGGCCGCCGACAGCCGCCGCGTCGCCTCGGTCTGCGTCGGCGCGCACATTCTCGCCGACGCCGGGCTGCTGGACGGCAAGCGCGCCACCACCCACTGGTCCACCGCGCAGCAGCTCGCGGCGGAACATCCGGCCGTCACCGTGGACGCCGATCCGATCTTCATCCGCGACCAGAACGTCTGGACCGGTGCGGGACTCACCGCCTGCCTGGACCTGGCCCTGGCACTGGTCGCCGACGATTTCGGCGACGCCCTCGCACTGCGCGTGGCACGGCAGCTGGTCATGTTCCTGAAAAGGCCCAGCGGGCAGAGCCAGTTCAGCGTGTCACTCGAACCCATCTCGACCACGCGCCGGATCGACGACCTGCGCCACTACATCGCCCGCCATCTCGCCGAGCCGTTGACGGTCGCGGATCTGGCAGCGCAGGCCCATGTCAGCGAACGGCAGCTGACCCGCATCTTCAAGACCGATCTCGGCGCCACCCCGGCGGCCTATATCGAGTCCGCCCGAGTCGAATTCGCGCGCAATCAGCTCGAGACGACCGATCACACGCTCGAACGGGTGGCGACCCTGAGCGGTTTCAACACCACCGACACCCTCACCCGGGCCTTCCGGCGCGTACTGGACACCACGCCGACGGAGTATCGAAACCGCTTCCGGCTCACCTAGTTTCGTCCCGGATCAGCTGGTCACGCCTCGAGCGGGACCGCCGCCTCGGCGGTGTACACCAGGAACGTCAGGCTCTCCTGGAAGTACAGCTGCACCGTCTCGGCATCGTGCGAGAGATAGCCGATGGACAGATCCTGGCCGATCTGCAGATCGAAATCGCCACCGCGCGTGGACAGGACGAACGCGCCGTCGATGGCCGGCGCCCAGATGATGTCACCGTCGATGAGCCGCTCGATATGGGTGCGGATCGGGTGCCCGTGATCGGAGGTCTCGCTCACCGCGGTGTACAGATCCGCCGACAGCAGCACCGAGTACGGCCCGTCCACACCCGCCAGCCGCAGCTTGCTCAGCGCCTGCGCGACCGCCTCCGGGGCCAAGCGCGGGTCGCCGGGCAGCTTCACCGGCTCGCACGAGGTGGAGGCCCGGACGCCGATGATCCCGGCCGCCGGATAGCCCTCGAAAATGGCGCGGTCCTCGGCGAAGGCGATCTTCTTGGCCGCGGTCTTCACCGGATCCAGATCGGCGTCGTGCGCGCCGCGCTCGATATTGTCCAGCTCCTCGCGGGAGAGCGTGAACGGCACCCGCAGCTCCACCAGCGGCAGCACCACGCGCTGGCGGGCCTGCACCCCGTCACCGGGGGAGGTGATGGTGGAGGTACGGCCCAGTCCGGCGGCGGAGTAGTCGGTGCCGTGCGGGCCGGACAGATCGACCACGCGGCGACCGGCGATGTGCCGCTTGAAGGTTCGCGTCGCCTCCTCCTCGATGGCCGACCAGGCCTCCGAGGTGATGGGCGCGAGTTCGCGATGCAGGTTGTTCATGCGTCAGCTCCGTTCGGTTCAACGATTCCGTAGCGGCGGTTCAACGATTGCGTAGGGCCCCGATGCCGAGGGATCCTGTGTCCAATTTGCCTCCGCTTCGCTCCGGCTGTCCGCGGCCCTGCAAGCTCGATTCTTCCCTCCTCCGCTCCTCCGCTTCGCTCCCCCGCTCCAAGCGCGGGGAGGCGGAGCGCAGTCCAGAATCGAGCCGGGCCGCGGACGCGGTGGGTGCATCCGGCAGTGCGTCGAAAAAACCTGCGGGCGGGGCGAAGAACGAGGTGCCGGTGACCGCCGTGGAGAAATCCAGGATGCGGTCGTAGGCGGCGTCGGCCGTGCCCAGGAACATGCGGACCAGCATGTTCTCGGTGATGGCGGGGTCGTCGGCGTAGGCGATGTAGTAGGTGCCGAATTCGCCGTCCTGGATCGAGCCGAACGGCATATTGGCACGCACGATATTGCCGATCTCGTCCTGATCGTTCACGGCCACATGCGAATTCGCGGGCTTGTCGGCGTCGGACAGTTCGAAGTCGTCGAGTTTCGTTCGCCCGATGACCTTTTCCTGTTCGGTGGTGGACAGCGCCTTCCACGAGCCCAGATCGTGCAGGTACTTCTGCACGATGACGTAACTGCCACCGGCGAACTCGGGATCCTCGTCGCCGACCAGCGCGGCGGTGGCGGCGAGCCGGCCCTCCGGATTCTCGGTGCCGTCCACGAATCCGAGCAGATCGCGCTGCTCGAAATAGCGGAAGCCGACCGTCTGATCCACGATGGTGGCCGCGCCGGACAGCCGCTCGGCGATCTTCATCGCCAATTCGAAACAGGCGTCCTGGGTTTCGGCCTTGAGATGGAACAGCAGGTCGCCCGGCGTGGCCGGGGCCTGGTGCCGCTCACCGATGAAACCCGGAAACTCGTGCAGCTGTGCGGGTTTCGGCCCGGAGAACAGGCGGTCCCAGGCGGCGGACCCGATGCTGGTGATGCACGCGAGGCCGGATCCGGGCACCCGGAATCCGACGGAGCGGCGCAACCCGGGCAGATCTGCGAGCAAATCCCGCGCCACCGACTCGCCACCTTCGTCGATGGTGACGACGAGGAAGATCGCGGCCGGTGTGAGCGGGTCGAGGATCGGCTGTGGCTCACCCATGGGCACCACCTTATGCGGTGCGGCCGACCGCCGACCCGTCCGGTATGCCCGCGTCCCCCGGACTATTTGGCGACGGTCAGCAGAAATGCCACGTCATCGATGGCTTTCACGCTGTGGCGGGCGTTGGGGATCACAATCAGGTCACCCGCCGAGCCCTTCCACTCGTTGGTGCCGCTGATCACCACCAGCACCCCGCTCAGCACCACGAGGGTCGCCTCGCCCGGATTCTCGTGCTCGGCCAGCGTCTGTCCGGCCGTCATCGCGATGACCGTCTGGCGCAGGGTGTGGGTGTGGCCGCCATAGATGGTCAACGAACTGCGCCCGCTCGAGGCGGTGGCCGCCAGCTTCAACTGCTGGCGGGCAACCGCGGTCAGCGATTTCTTGTCCATGGACTGCCTTTCGCCGGAATATCGCTGAGTATGCCGGACGCACCCGGGCCGATCGGCGGTTTCGAGGCGGTGTTTGCAGGAATTGCCGGACTAGGAATACAGGCGTTACCGCAAGCCCGGGGTGGCGCGGCGATAGCGGCGGAAGCGATACCGCAGACCCGTCGACGACTCGCGCCAGTCGGCCGCATCCGTCTGCCAGGCGCGATCGATGGCCGGCGCCAGGGTGTCGCCGTCGATGTCCGCGTCGATCTCGGTGACCATCAGCTCGGTCGCGAAAGACATTGCGGCACGGTAGATCTCGCCGCCGCCCATGATCCACACCGACTTCTCGCCGGTCATGTGCAGGGCCTCGGCCAGCGAGCCCGCCCGCTCCGCCCCGGCCTCGGACCAGTCCGCCTGCCGGGTCACGACGATATTGCGGCGGCCGTCGAGCGGACGGAAGCGTACCGGCAGCGAATCCCAGGTCTTGCGGCCCATGATCACCGGATGCCCGAAGGTGACGTCCTTGAAATGCGCCATGTCCTCGGGCACGCGCCACGGAATCGTGTTGTCCCGCCCGATGATTCCCCTCGGCGTCTGGGCCCAGATCAGCCCGATGGTCCGGCTCATGCTGTGCCCGCCGGGTATGAGCTGGGGGCCTCCATGGTTACACTCCGCAAGCGCGGGGAGGTGGAGCGGCGCCTCCGGCCCTGGCCACTCATACCGCCACCGGCGCCTTGATGGCCGGATGATGCTGGTAGCCCTGGATTTCCACGTCCTCGTACGCGTAGTCGAACAGCGTGGGCGCGGGCCGCAGGTGCAGCTGCGGGAACGGGTAGGGCTCGCGGGTCAGCTGCTCGCGCACCTGGGCCAGGTGATTGTCGTAGATGTGCACATCGCCGCCGGTCCAGATGAAGTCACCGGGCTGCAGCTCGGTCTGCTGGGCCACCATGTGGGTCAGCAGCGCGTAGCTGGCGATATTGAACGGGACGCCCAGGAACAGGTCCGCACTGCGCTGATACAGCTGGCACGACAGCTTGCCGTCGGCCACATAGAACTGGAAGAAGGCGTGGCAGGGGGCCAGCGCCATTTTGTTCAGCTCGGCCACGTTCCACGCCGAGACGATGATGCGCCGCGAATCCGGATCGGTGCGCAGCGTCTGCAGCACCTGCGAGATCTGATCGATGTGGGTGCCGTCCGGGGTCGGCCAGGACCGCCACTGCACGCCGTAGACCGGGCCCAATTCGCCCTGCGCGTCGGCCCATTCGTCCCAGATGGTGACGCCGTGTTCCTGCAGCCACCGCACATTGGAGTCACCGCGCAGGAACCACAGCAACTCGTAGACGATCGACTTGAGGTGCACCTTCTTGGTGGTGATCAGGGGAAAGCCCTGCGACAGGTCGTAGCGCAGCTGATGCCCGAAAATGCTGCGGGTGCCGGTTCCGGTCCGATCCGCCTTGGCGGTGCCGGACTCCAGCACCAGTCGGAGCAGGTCCTCGTACTGGGTATCTCGGGCGCTCTCCACGCCTGGCAAGCTTACGCACCGTGCGGAAGTTGTTTGTGATCGGAATCGGGGCGGGGGACCCGGACCAGGTGACGGTGCAGGCCATCAAGGCGATGTGCCAGGTAAACGTGTTTTTTCTCATCGGCAAGGGGGCCGAGAAGCAGGAGCTCACCGACGTGCGGTCGGCCATCCTGGCCGAGTACGCGCGCCAGCCGCACTCGATAGTAGAGATCGTCGACCCGCCGCGCGACCGGGGCGTGCCCGCCAGCGGCGCGGACGCCGTCTACCAGGGCGCGGTCGCGGACTGGCACGAGGCGCGGGCCGAGCTGCTGGAGCGGGCCTTCACGGAAACCGACGGGGTGGGCGGCATCCTCGTGTGGGGCGACCCGTCGCTGTACGACAGCACGCTGCGCATCGTCGAGCGGGTGCTCGAACGCGAGCGCATCCAGTTCGAGTACGAGGTGATTCCCGGCGTCACCAGCGCGCAGGCGCTGGCCGCCGCGCACCGCATCGTGCTGCACGAGATCGGCGAGCCGCTGCACATCACCACCGGGCGGCGGCTGCGTGAGGAGGGGCTGGTCCCGGGGCAGTCCACGCTGGTGATGCTGGACGGCGAGTGCTCGTTCACGCAGGTGCCGGGCGACGATGTCTACATCTGGTGGGGCGCGTACCTGGGCATGCCCGACGAGGTGATCGTGGAGGGCCCGCTGCGCGTGGTCGAGGGCCGTATCGCCCGCCGGCGGGCGGCCCTGCGCGAGGCCAAGGGCTGGATCATGGACATCTACCTGCTGCGGCAGGCGGGCGCCGCGCGCTGAATCCGCCGGGTGTCGGGGTGTGCGGTTAGGGTGGACGACGGAAATGGTCGCCCATTGGAGGAGATCCGTTGCCCGAACTACCGGAGATTGTGGCGCTCGAGCAGTTCCTGGCCGAGCATGCGGTGGGGGCGGTGGTCGGGCGGGTCGACGTGGCGGCCCTGAGCGTGCTGAAGACCTTCGATCCGCCGGTGACCGCGCTGTCGGGGCGCGACGTGACCGGGGTGGGGCACTGGGGCAAGCACCTCGGATTGGATTGCGACGGGCTGTGGTTGATCACGCACCTGTCGCGCGGCGGCTGGCTGCGGTGGATCGACGAGCCCGGGGTCGGTCCGCCCAAGCCCGGCAAGGGACCGCTGGCCCTGCGCGTGCACTTCTTCACTCCTGAAGGCGCCACCCCCGCTTTCGATCTCACCGAGGCCGGCACCAAGAAGCGGCTGGCCGTGTGGGTCACCGGCGATCCGCTCTCGGTGCCCGGCATCGCGCGGCTGGGACCCGACGCCCTGGCCGTGAGCGAACCGGAATTCGCCGAGATCCTGCGCGGCACCTCGCAGCGCGTCAAGAACGCGCTCACCGATCAGAGCCTGCTGGCCGGTATCGGCAATGCCTACTCCGACGAAATCCTGCACACCGCAAGGCTTTCGCCGTTCGCCGCCTCCGGCTCGCTGGACGCCGGACAGGTGGCGCGCCTGTATGCGGCCATGCGTGCCACGCTGTCCGACGCCATCCTGCGCTCGGTGGGCCAGGACGCCGCCCGCCTCAAGGGCGAGAAGCGTTCCGGTTTCCAGGTGCACGCCCGCACCGGCCTGCCGTGCCCGGTGTGCGGCGACACCGTCCGCGAGGTCTCCTACGCGGACAAGTCGTTCCAGTACTGCCCGACCTGCCAGACCGGCGGCAAGATCCTGGCCGACCGCCGCATGTCCCGGCTGCTGAAGTAGCCCCTAGACCACGGCCACCGCGTCGGTGCGGCGGTCCAGCACGTGTGCCGGAATCTCCACTCCCGCTTCCAGATCCGCGGCCGGGATCGGGGCATCGAAGACCTGACGCAGCGGCAGGACGCCGGCCCAGACGCCACCGGTGTCGATATCGGCCTGCTCGTCGCGCGGGCCGCCGGTGCGGACCTTGACCGAGGCCTCGGTCAGGTCGAGGGCCAGGACCATGGTCGCGGCCAGCTCCTTCTTGTTCGGCGAGCGGACCGCGTCCCACGCGCCGGGTGCGGCCTGTTCGACGATGACGCGCAGCGCGTGCCTGCGCTCGTCCGGGTCGGTCAGCTCGACCGGCCGGGCGTGGATGACCGCCGAGCGGTAGTTCATGGAGAAGTGCATGGCGGAGCGGGCGTAGACGATGCCGTCCACGTGCGTCACGGTCAGCGAGACGTCGCCGGTCAGGGCGGCCCGCAGATTGCCGGAGCCGGTGGAGCCGTGCAGGTACAGCGTGTCGCCGTCGCGGCCGTAGATGGTCGGGATGACCACCGGGCTGCCGTTCAGGACCACGCCCAGGTGGCAGATGAGCCCGGCGTCGAGGACCGCGTCCAGTTCGGCGCGCTCGGTGCGACCCCGCTCCTTGGACCGGGTGAGGCTGCTGCGCGGGGTCGGTGACAATGGGGTCCGGTTCGAAGCTGTCTCACTCATAGGACCAGTTTCGAGGGGGAAATGGCATTCCTGAATAGCCAATTCTCCGCAAGATGTACAGACCACTTGGGGGGATCCGTGCCGTTCACGCTCGCACATCCGGCCGCTGTGCTGCCCATGCGCCGGGTGCTCTGGTTTCCAGGACTTGTCGCGGGGAGCATCGCGCCCGACCTTCCGTACTACCTGCGGATAGGCGTGGATGGCGAGTTGACGCATGCGCTCCGGGGGCTTCCGGTGGACGTGCTGCTGGGCGCGATCCTGGTGGCCATCGGGTGGGCGCTGCGCGGCACCGTCTCGGGCATGATCGGCAAGGAGATCACCGCGAGTAGGCCGGGGCCGGTGGCGGCGGTGGCGGCTCTCCTCATCGGGGCGCTCACCCACCTCGCCTGGGATGCCTTCACTCATACCGACGGTCCGGCCGTGCGTCATTGGGACGTGTTGCGGGAGTCCGTGATCGGACCGCACCGGGTGTACAACGTGATCGGCTACATCTCCTCGATCGGCGGAATGCTGCTGCTCGCGGGCTATTTCGCCGCCTGGTACCGGCGAGCCCGGCCGGTCGCGCCGGATCCCCGGCGCGCCCTGGTGCTGGCTGCGTTGCTCGCGGTGGCGGTGCTCGCCGGTCTCGTCGCCCGAACCGATCCGGTGGCGCACGTCAGTCTCTACGACTGCGTGCGGCACGTGCTGATCTACGCAATCACCAGCGCTGCAACGGGTTTCGTGGTGTACGCGGTCGTTTCCACGGCAACTTCGGCCGCCAGGGGACATCGTTGATCGCACTGTCGTGCGCGGAGTGGCATTCTGATATCCACCAGTTGCCGGATGATCAGGAGGCCACTTGCGAGTGAATCGGCTGGTCGACGACGATCTACCGTTCATCGTCGAACGGGACAGCGGCGTGCCGCTGGCCGTTCAGGTGGCCGACGGACTGCGCCGGGCCGCCACCACCGGTGCGCTGCGCGGCGGTGATCGGCTGCCGTCCTCCCGTGAGCTGGCCAATCGGCTGGGGGTGAGCCGGACCGTCGTCACCGCCGCCTACGACCAGTTGCACGCCGAGGGCTGGCTGGACGGGCGGCACGGCTCGGGCACCTACCTGACGGCCGCGCCGGCACCGGTCGGCGCGCAGACCGGCGGGCCCGACCTGCCCGAACCGCTGGCGGGACTGCTGGATCTCGGCGCGGGCGCGCCGTCCATCGAGGCCATCGACCCCGCCGCCTGGCGGCGGGCGTGGCGGGCCGCCTCGGATCGAATGCCGTTGATCCGCAAGGACCGGCGCGGGGAGCCCGACTATCGGGAGGCCGTCGCCGAACACCTGCTGCGGCATCGCGGGCTGGGCGCGGGCAGTGGGACCACCGTGCTGGCCACCGCCGGAACCAGCGCGGCCGCAGGCGAACTCGCGGCGGCGCTGCTGCGGCCCGGCGACGTGGTGGCCATCGAGGATCCCGGCTATCAGCGGGCGGCCGGGGCGTTCCGGGCGGCGGGCATGCGGCCGGTCCCGGTGCCCGTGGACGCCGAGGGCCTGCGGGTGGAGCTGCTACCCGAGGACGCGCGCCTGGTGTATTGCACTCCCGCGCACCAGTTTCCGCTCGGCGCGCGCATGCCCGCCGCCCGCCGGGTCGAGCTCATCGAATTCGCCCGCCGCACCGGCGCACTCGTGGTCGAGGACGACTACGACGGCGAACTGCGGTACGACACCGCGCCGCTGCCACTGCTGGCCACCCTGGCCCCCGATGTGGTCGTACATCTGGGCACCACCAGCAAGATCCTCACGCCCACCCTCGGCATCGGCTGGCTGGTGGCGGATCCGGCCGTCGCCGCGGCGGTGCTCGCCCATCGCGAACTCACCGGCACCGGTCCGGCCCCGGCGGGGCAGCAGGTGGTGGCCGAACTGGCCCGGCACGGTGACCTGGCCCGGCATCTGCGCCGCCTGCGCCGCGACATGCCGGCCCGCCGCGCCCTGGTGGTGGACGAGCTGCGCGGCCGTGGCCTGGACGTGCGTGGCGATGACGCCGGATCACACGTCTTCGTGCCGCTCGCCGCCCCGGAGCAGGAGGACCGCGCGGTGGCCACCGCCCGCGAGCTCGGCGTCCACCTCGACGCGCTGGCCCGCCACCATCTGGGCGCCCGGCACACCTTCGGCATCGCCCTCGGATATGCCGCGCTGCCTGCGGCGGAGCTGCCACGCGCGGTTCGGTCGGCGGGGACGGCGCTGGCCCGGGTCGTAGAGTGGTCCGCATGACCGAAAAGGACATCCACGCGCGCATCAAGGAACTCGTGGATCGTGAGCACGAGCTCCGGGCCAAGACCACCGGTGGCGAACTCGACCCCGAGGCCGAGCGCCGCCAGCTGGCCGAGATCGAGGTCCAGCTCGACCAGTGCTGGGACCTGCTGCGTCAGCGCCGCGCCCGCATGGACCAGGGGCGCAACCCCGACGAGGCCCAGGTCAACCCCGCCCGCCAGGTCGAGGGCTACCTGCAGTAACCGCCCACCCCGCCGTCCGGCCGTTCCCGCCGGCCGGCGGGTCGTCCGTTCCCGCCACCCTCTGCTCCGTGGTCCGAGGCCCTGGGAGCCCCCGAGAGTTGGGACTACCCTTTGTGAATGGTGGCAACGACAGACATCACGACCGCGGACGGCACGGTTCGCGGACTCCGGGGCCGCCGCGTTTCACGCTGGCGGTCCATTCCTTTCGCGGCGGCTCCGGTCGGGGAGTTCCGTTTCCGGGCGCCGCGACCGGTGCAACCGTGGAGCGGGGTGCGCGACGCCACCGACTTCGGTTATGCCGCAATGCAACACCGGGACGGCGCGCGGATCGGGCCGCGGCAGGCACAGCCGACCGGCGAGGATTGCCTCACGCTGAACGTGACCGCGCCGAACGCGCCGTCGGCCACGCCCCGCCCGGTCATGGTGTTCATCCACGGCGGCGGCTACATGATCGGAACCTCCGCGCTGCGGCTGTATTCCGGCGCCCGGCTGGCGCTTCGCGGCGATGTCATCGTGGTGTCGGTCAACTACCGGCTCGGCGCCTTCGGCTACGTCGACTTCGGTGAATACTCCACGCCCGACAGCCGATTCGACTCCAACCTGGGCCTGCGCGATCAGGTCGCGGCCCTGGAATGGGTGCAGCGCAATATCGCCGCGTTCGGCGGCGACCCGAACAATGTCACCATCTTCGGCGAATCGGCCGGGGCGCACGCGGTGCTGGCCCTCATGGCCACCCCCGCCGCGGCCGGGCTGTTCCACCGCGGCATCGCCCAGAGCGCGCCCGCGGACTGGGCCCCGAGTCAGGCCGAAGCCCGGCTGTTCGCCCGCCGCTGCCTCGACGACCTCGGCATCGCCCCCGGGGACGCCGCCAAGGCGTTGCGCACCGCCGGTGCGAACGACATCCGCAAGGCCGTCGATCACGCGGTCGCCCGGATCATGCACCAGCAGCCGGGCCTGTTTCCGGTGGCCCCGGTGGTGGACGGCGAATTCCTGCCCGCCGCACCGCTGGCCGCGTTCGCCACCGGCACCGCGCACCGGGTGCCGCTCATCATCGGGACCAACCGGGACGAGGCCACCCTTTTCGTGCGCTTCGACGACACCCTGCCCACCACCCCCGATCGCATGCGCTGGCTGCTGCGCCATGTGGATCAGGCCCTGGGCGAGGGCGGCGACAGCCCCATCTTCACCAAACTCGGCCAGTCCATGCCGACCTCGCAGGAGCGGCTGCACCAGACGCTGGCCGAGTTCGGCGCGGCCGTCGAATCCCGGGTCACCGCAGCCTATCCCGGTTTTCCGGGCAAGCGGGCCTCCGTCCGGATGGGCGGCGACTTCACCTTCTGGCGGCCCTCCGTCCGCGTCATGGAGGCACACAGCCGGTACGCGCCGACCTACGCGTACCGCTACGATTTCGCCCCGCGCGCAATCCATTTGAGTGGTTTCGGCGCCACGCACGCCCTGGATCTGATCCCCGTCTTCGGCGCGGTCGATTCGTCCTTCGGCCGTGCCATGACCGCGCTCGGCGGCCACCGCGGCTTCCGTGAGGTGTCGAGCCAGTTCCAGGACAACTGGCTGGCCTTCGCCCGCACCGGAACTCCGCTGCCGGCCTGGCCCGCCTACACCGAGGAGCAGCGCGCGACGCTGATCATCGATTCGCCCGGCCGCGTCGAACTCGACCCGGACCGCACCAAACGCCTGGCGTGGCAGGGGGTTCGGATCCCCGCCCTCACCTGAGCGGCGGTCACCAGGCCGTACCGGACAGGCCGAGTGCGGACAGTTCCGTCTCGGCCAGCGCGGTGAGCGCGGCGGAGGTCGGGATGGCGTCCGGATCCAGGCCGATCAGCGACAGTGTGTAGGTGTCGGCGATCCGGGTCAGGTACCCCGAGAGCCGGGTCCGGGGCAGGGCGTCGGGCCGGAGCCCGGGGTGGATGGCGCGGGCCGCCACCCCGGTGCACGAGTGCGGGCCCAGCGCCAGCAGCGACTCGGGCAGGTTGCCGATATTGGAGCACAGGACGTCTCGCTCGCCCGCGCCCCGGGCCAGCCGATACGCCCACCGGTCGGGCATGACCTGGAGGATCTCCTCGGGGATGCCGCCCGGGCTGGTCATGCGGTGCTCGTAGGCCGCACGGGCCTTGCGGCGCAGGGTCGCCGGGGTGTCGTCGCGGGTGATGGCGACCTCGGTCATGGACATGTCGTTGTCCACACGCGGCTCGTCACGGGTGTCGACCGGGAGGCTGGCGGCTATGGTGTCGGCGGGAAAACCGCTGGACCACAGCATCTTCGCGATCAGATGGACGAACAGGCTGTTGGCCGTGCCCGCGTGCGCGACCGCGACGCGGTTCCAGTCCCGGGCCGGGATCTCCAGCACCGTCCCGCAGGTGGTGGCGGTTCCGGGCAGGGCATTCGCGGTGCCCGGCACCACCTTTCGCGCTTCGGGTGTGGCCGGGCGTGCGGGAAGGCCGCGCCGCAGCGCGCGAGCGGTCCCACCCAGGACCGTGGCCCACATGCGCCGGGCGTCGGCCCAATCCGAATGTCCCGCAAGGGGCGCCGCGAGCGGGCTGCCGGACAGTGCGTTGTCGATGGCCAGGGTCAGCGCGCGGCCGTCGGCCAGCGCGTGCGAACAGGTCAGCGCGACCAGGCAGCCGCCGTCGTCGAGGCGTGCCGCCGACAGCCGCCAGCCCGGCCCGGCCTCGGGATCGAGGTCCGCGCCCTGGCGGTCGGCCCAATCCAGTACGGCCGCACGCGGAATCGGCTCCGGCGTCATGGTGAACGGGTGCGCGGTCTCGTTCGGCTGCCAGCGCCGCCGTGCCCCGGGCACCCGCGAGCGCACCACCCGGCGGCCGAGCGGCCCGGTGCGCAGATCGCGGTGCACCCGCCAGAGCAGGGCCGGATGTACCGGTTCGGCGGTACGCCAGAGTCCCTGCAGGACGATCGGGGTGCCCATGCCCCGATGCGACCGCAGGAAGATCTCGTCCAGCACGCTCAGCCGATCCATCGAACGGCTAGCGTACCGATCGGTTCCATGGGCTGCTGCCGCGCGTATTCGGGGCTTTCGCACGACCGGCGAACCGGAGCCCGGATCAGGCCGGGTGGCCGTGGCGGCCCGCGCCCGAGGTGAAGCGCTGCGCCCCGTCCAGCGCGCCGTCCATCAGGGCCTTCATGCCGTGGCGCAGCTCGTTGGCGATGGCCTCGGACTCCTCCAGGCCGTTCTGCTCCAGCACCGACATGCGGTCCGAGCGCAGGCAGGTCTGCGGCAGCGTGGCCAGCTCGAGCGCGAGTTCCTCGGCGGCGCGGCGGGATTCGCCGTTCGGCACCACCCGGTTGACCAGCCCGATCTGCAGCGCCTCGGTGGCGCCGACGGCCCGGCCGGTGAGTATCAGGTCCATGGCGCGGCCCTCGCCGATGATGCGGGGCAGCCGCACGGTGCCGCCGTCGATCAGCGGTACGCCCCAGCGGCGGCAGAACACGCCGAAGGTGCTGTCCTGCTCCGCGATTCGCAGATCGCACCAGAGTGCCAGCTCGATGCCGCCCGCGACCGCGTACCCGGAGACCGCGGCGATGACGGGCTTGGACAGCTTCATGCGGGTCGGGCCCATGGGTCCGTCGCCGTCCTCGGTGACCGCATTGGAGCGTTCGGTGCCGAGGGCCTTGAGGTCGGCGCCGGCGCAGAAGGTGCCGCCGTCGCCCCACAGCACGGCGACCGCGGCGGTGGGGTCGGCGTCGAAGTCGCGGAAGGCGTCGGCCAGGGCTTTCGCGGTGGGGCCGTCGACCGCGTTGCGGGCTTCGGGGCGGTGCAGGATCACGGTGTAGACGGGGCCGTTGCGCTCGACTCGTACTGTCACGTGGCCGACAGTACGCCGTCAGTGGGTTCTGCACAGCGGCGCGGAGCGCCTCGGTCGAGGGTGGTCGTGGGCGACAGGTGGGCTTGCGTCAAGAAATGAATTGGTGGTTCACTTCTTGTGTGGCCTATCGCAGAACCCCCGCTGTCCAGGCCCGCCTGGATGCTCAGGCGGGGTCGATCGTGCGCGCCGCCATGACCGTGCTGTCCCGCGACGGGTTCGCCGGACTGTCCATGGCCGCGGTCGCCGCCGAGGCCGGAGTCGCCACCGGGACGGTGTACAAGAACTTCAGCGGCAAGGCCGAGCTCGTCACCGCCGTCTTCCGCGAGGTCGTCACCCGCGAGGTCGACGCCGTCGCCGCGGCCGGGGCGGCGGGGGAGGGGCGTACTGCCCCGGACCGGGTCACCGCCGCCGTCGAGACCTTCGCCGGCCGCGCCCTCAAGAACCCCAAACTCGCCTACGTGCTGCTCGCCGAACCGGTGGACGCCGCCGTCGACGCTGAACGCCTGCGCTTCCGCCGGGCCTTCGCCGAGACCTACGTGTCCGCCATCTCCGACGGCATCGCCACCGGTCAACTGCCGCCGCAGGATCCGCGCACCTCCGCGACCGCGCTGGTCGGGGCCATCGGCGAGGTGCTCGTCGGCCCGCTCTCCGAACAACTCCAGAGCGAATCGGTGCTGCCGGAACTGGTCGCCTTCGCCCTGCGCGCCCTCGGCGTCCAGCCATACGCCTCCGGCGACCACCCCGAATCTCGCGGCGTCCCACACGAATAGGAGTCACCCGCAATGCACACGCACGACGTCTTCAACCAGGTGCCGCCCATCGTCCCCTTCGACAATTCGCGCAATCCCGCGCTGCTCGAGGGCCTGCACCGGGAAGGCGCGGGCTGGGCCGAGGCCGAGGTGCGGGAGCTGGGCGTGCTCGCGGGTGGCGCGGCCGCGCAGGAGTGGGGCCGGCTGGCCAACGAGAACCCGCCGATCCTGCACACCCACGACCGCTACGGCAACCGCATCGACGAGGTGGAGTTCCACCCGTACTGGCACAACCTCATGGACACCGCGGTGACGCACGGTCTGCACGGTTCGCCCTGGCAGGACGACCGGTCCGGCGCACACGTGGCCCGCGCCGCCAAGTTCTTCACCTGGGGCCTGGCCGACGCCGGGCACATGTGCCCGATCTCCATGACCTACGCAGTGGTGCCCGCGCTGCGCCACAACCCCGAACTGGCCGCGAAGTTCGAGCCGCTGCTGGCCTCCCGCGTCTACGACTTCGGCCTGCGCGAGCCGTCCAGCAAGGCCGGTCTCATCGCGGGCATGTCCATGACCGAGAAGCAGGGCGGCTCCGACGTCCGCGCCAACACCACCACGGCCACCCCGCTCGCCGACGGCACCTACCGCATCGTCGGCCACAAGTGGTTCACCTCGCACCCCATGGGCGACCTGTTCCTGACCCTGGCCCAGGCGCCGGGCGGCCTGTCCTGCTTCCTGCTGCCCCGGGTGCTGCCCGACGGCACCCGCAACGCGCTGCGCATCCAGCGGCTCAAGGACAAGCTGGGCAACAAGTCCAACGCCTCCTCGGAACTGGAGTACGAGAACGCCATCGGCTGGCTGGTCGGCGAGGAGGGCGCGGGCGTGAAGACCATTATCGAAATGGTCAATATGACCCGGCTGGACTGCGTGATCGGCTCGGCCACCGGCATGCGGGCCGGGGCCGTCTACGCCACCCACCACGCCCGGCATCGCCAGGTGTTCGGCAAGCACCTGGTCGACCAGCCCGCCATGCGGAATGTGCTGGCGGACCTGGTGATCGAATCCGATGCGGCGACCACCGTCATGATGCGCCTGGCCGGGGCCACCGATCGCGCCGACACCGATCCCGCCGAGGCGGCGCTGCGCCGCATCGCGCTGGCGGTCACCAAGTACTGGGTGTGCAAGCGTGCCCCCGCGCACGCGGCCGAGGCGCTGGAATGCTTCGGCGGCAACGGTTATGCCGAGGAGTCCGGCATGCCGAGGCTGTACCGGGAGGCCCCGCTCATGTCCATCTGGGAGGGCTCGGGCAACGTGGCCGCGCTGGACGCGCTGCGCGCCATGGGCCGGCAGCCGGAGACGGTCGAGGCGTTCTTCACCGAGGTGAACCTGTCCCGCGGCGCCAACCGCCACCTGGACGAGGCCATCGACCGAATCGGCAAGGAGCTCACCGACTTCGCCGATATCGAGTACCGCGCCCGCCGCGTGGTGGAGCTGATGGCGCTGGTGCTGCAGGGCGCGCAGCTGGTGCGGCACGGCCACCAGGCCGTCGCGGACGCCTTCTGCAGCACCAGGTTCGGCGGCGACTGGGGCATCGCCTTCGGCACGCTGCCCACCGGCGTCGACACCGAGGCGATCATCCAGCGCGCCTACGTCGACTGAGCTGACACGAGGTCATGGCCGTGGGCGGCGATCGATAGCCGCCCCGGCATCAGCCGAACCAGTAGTCCAGCCAGATCTGTGCCTTTGTTGTTCGGAATGCGCCCGCGGCGCACGACTATTGTGCCCCGCCCACCCGACCTTCGGCCTCGGCGGCCGGCACGGCAATCCGAATGCCCGTCAGCTCTGGGACGTGCCGCGCCCGCCCGGAAACGTCTACGCCGGAACCCAGTTCGACTACGCGGGCGCGAACTGCCTCGGCGGGCGTCCGCACGGCGGCGGCATGACCTGCACGTCGCACGGCCATACCTTCACCCTCGGCACCGAGACCAGCATCGGCTGACACCCGCCCCGACGACACCGCGCGGGGTGTGATCCGGGACAACCCCTCGATCCAGGTGTCACGTTTCGGCCCGCTCCGGCGTCTCATGTTCATGAATGCCACCGCGAACCGCGCCGATGCCGCCGACCAGCGGTATCACCTGGCCGCGGGTCTGAAACGCTCCATCAACAAAGTCTTCCCGACCCACTGGTCGTTCTTGCTCGGGGAGATCGCGCTCTACAGCTTCATCATCCTGCTGCTGTCCGGGGTCTACCTGACGCTCTACTTCGAGCCGTCCATGACCGAGGTGACCTACAACGGCAGCTACCAGCCGCTGCGCGGCGTCCAGATGTCGGCCGCCTACCGCAGCGTGCTGGACATCTCCTTCGACGTGCGCGGCGGGCTGTTCGTGCGGCAGGTCCACCACTGGGCCGCCCTGCTGTTCGCGGCGTCGATCATCATCCACATGTTCCGGGTGTTCTTCACCGGCGCCTTCCGCAAACCCCGCGAGGCCACCTGGGTGATCGGCGCGGTCCTGTTGATCCTGGCCATGTTCGAGGGCTACTTCGGCTATTCGCTGCCCGACGACCTGCTCTCCGGCACCGGCCTGCGGTCACCGCTGGGCGGCATCACCATGGCGGTCCCGGTGGTGGGCACCTGGATCCACTTCTTCCTCTTCGGCGGGGAATTCCCCGGCACCGTCCTGATCCCGCGCCTCTACATCACCCACGTGCTGCTGTTCCCGGGAATCATGCTGGCGCTCATCGGCGCTCACATCGCACTCGTCTGGTACCAGAAGCACACCCAGTTCCCCGGGCCCGCCCGCACCGAGCGAAATGTGGTGGGCGCGCGCATCGTTCCGGTGTTCTCCCTGGACCAGGGCGCGTTCTTCGCCTTCACCCTGGCCACCGTCGCGCTCATGGGCGGGCTGTTCCAGATCAACCCGATCTGGAATCTGGGGCCCTACAACCCCGCCCAGGTGTCGGCCGGATCCCAGCCCGACTTCTACATGATGTGGACCGACGGCCTGGCCCGGCTCATGCCGCCCTGGGAGATCTACCTGGGCCGCTACACCATTCCCGCGCCCTTCTGGGTGGCGGTGGTGATGGGCATCGTGCTGGCGGTGATTCCGCTGTACCCGTGGATCGAGAAGCGGCTGACCAAGGACACCGCGCACCACAATCTGCTGCAGCGGCCGCGAGATGTGCCGGTGCGCACCGCGATCGGAGCCATGGCCATCGCCTTCTACCTGGTGCTCACCTTCGCCTGCGTGAACGACATCATCGCGCTGAAGTTCGACGTCTCCCTCAACGCGACCACCTGGTTCTTCCGGATCGCGCTGCTGACCCTGCCGCCGCTGGCCTACGCCGTGGCCTACCGGTTCTGCCTGGGCCTGCAGCGCGGCGACCGGGCGGTGCTCGAGCACGGCATCGAGACCGGCATCATCAAACGGCTGCCGCACGGCGAGTACATCGAGGTGCACCAGGCGCTCGGGCCGGTGGACCGGCACGGCCATCCGATTCCCCTGGCGTACCAGGGCGCGGCCGTCCCCAAGAAGATGAGCAAGCTCGGCTCCGCGGGCAAACCCGGACCCGGCGGGTTCCTCACCGCCGACCCACCCGAGGAGCGCGCGCTCCTGGCCGCCCAGCATCATGATGAGGAGCACGCACAGCTCGCAATGCTGAAAGCCAAGCAGGACAACGGGAGTCGAGGATGAAACTCCGGACACGCACCGGCGACGAGGAATACGGGCTGCTGGTGCCCGCCGCCACCGTCTACGACATGCAGTCCGCGCGCGCCGTCCGGCAGCTGCTGCACTCTCACGGGGTACGCGCCACCATGGGCCGGGCGCGCATCCACCGCTGGCGAAATATCAAGGACCGCTTCCGGATCCTGGTCTTTCCCGAGGACGCCGTGCGCGCCTACGCCGTCCTCAGCCGCCACACCAACTGATCAGAGCTTGGTCAGGGTCCGGCTGTACTGCGGGATCAGCCGGATCTTGCCGGCCGTGCCGAAGTCGATGGTGACCGTCGCCAGCGAGCCGAAGCCCTCGGCGGCGATCACCCGGCCCAGGCCGTACTTGTCGTCGTTGACCCGGTCGCCGACGGCCAGCACCAGACCGGTGTTGTTGCGCTTGACCCCCGCGGCGGCCGGCGCGGGCCGCCGCTCGCCGCGATCGCGCAGACCGGGGCGGGGCTCCGACCAGCCGTCACCGCGGGTCCAATCCCGCTCCAGCCCTTCGTCTTCGCCGCGCCGGCGGAAACCGCGCGAGGTCTGCGACGGGGCCGGCTCCAGCCGCCGCCAATCCACCAGATGGCCCGGAATCTCCTGCAGGAAGCGGGATTCCGGATTGGAGACCGGCTGCCCCCAACCCGAACGGACCACGGCCCGGGTCAGATACAGGCGCTTGCGGGCGCGCGTGATGCCCACATACGCCAGCCGGCGCTCTTCCTGCAGCTCCGTCGGATCGCCCAGGGCGCGCATGTGCGGGAACTGGCCGTCCTCCCAGCCGGTCACGAACACGACCGGGAACTCCAGGCCCTTGGCGGTGTGCAGGGTCATCAACGTGACCACGCCCGAACCCTCTTCGGGAATCTGGTCCGCGTCGGCCACCAGCGAGACGCGCTCCAGGAACGCCGCCAGCGAACCCGGTTCCGGTTCGCCCTCGGCCTGCTCGGGCAGCATGCCCTCGGCCCGCGCGGCCTCCACATTGTTGCGCGCCTCGGAACTGAATTCGCGTGCGACGCTGACCAATTCGTTGAGATTGTCCAGGCGCGCGCCGTCCTGCGGATCGTCGGAGGCCTCCAGCTCGGCGCGATAGCCGGTGCGGTCCAGGACCGCCTCCACCACCGAACCCACATCCGGGAAGTCCATGTCGGCCTGCGCGCCCGCCGCCCGGATCTCCTCCAGCAGCTCCAGGAATCCGGCGATGGCCCGCTGCGAGCGGCTGTTGAGCAGCGCCACCTTGCCCGCGGCCGCGTCCCGGAGCGCCTGTGCGAAGCCGATATTCCGCTGTTCGGCGTGCACGGCCACACAGGCCTCCGCGCGGTCGCCGATGCCGCGGCGCGGGGTGTTGAGCACCCGCCGCAGGCTCACCGCGTCATCCGGGTTCTCCAGGACGCGCAGGTAGGCCACGATGTCGCGAACCTCCTTGCGCTCGTAGAAGCGCACCCCGCCGACCACCTTGTAGGGCAGCCCCATGCGGATGAAGATCTCCTCCAGCGCCCGCGAATTGTTGTTGGTGCGGTAGAAGACCGCCACATCCGCGTAGTTGGCGTCGCCCTGATCCACCAGCCTGTCGATCTCGCGGGCGACGAACGAGGCCTCGTCGTGCTCGTTGTCGGCCACATAGCCGACGATCAGATCGCCGTCGCCCTGGTCGGTCCACAGCTTCTTCTCGCGGCGGCCCTCGTTGCGGGCGATCACCGCGTTGGCGGCGGTCAGGATGTACTGGGTGGAGCGGTAGTTCTGTTCCAGCAGAATGGTTTCCGCATCCGGGAAGTCGCGCTCGAACTCCTCGATATTGCGGATGGTGGCGCCGCGGAAGGCATAGATGGACTGGTCCGCGTCACCCACCACGCACAGCTCCGAGGGCGGCACCCGATCCTCGGCAGCGACATCGTCACCCGGCCCGCCCCGATGGTGGCCCACCAGTTCACGCACCAGCACGTACTGCGCGTGGTTGGTGTCCTGGTACTCGTCGACCAGCACGTGCCGGAAGCGCCGCCGGTAGTACTCGGCCACCTGCGGATGCCGCTGCAGCAGCGACACCGTCTCACCGATCAGATCGTCGAAGTCGAGGGCATTGGCCGCGCGCAGCCGCCGCTGGTACTCGTCGTAGACCCGGGCCACGATGCGCGGCAGCTCGCTGTCCTCGGTCTCGGCGTCGGCCGCGGCCTGCGGCGGGTCGATGAGCTCGTTCTTGAGATTCGAGATGGCGGTGGCCAGCAGGCGCGGCGAGTACTTCTTCGCGTCGATCTCGAAATCGCGAATGATCATGCCCAGCAGCCGCCGGGAATCGTCCGCGTCGTAGATGGAGAAGTTGGAGTTCAGCCCCGCCAGCAGCGACGCCTGGGTGCGCAGGATGCGCACGCAGCTGGAGTGGAAGGTGGACACCCACATGCCGGCCGCGCGCGGGCCGACCAGCCCGGCCACCCGTTCGCGCATCTCGGCGGCGGCCTTGTTGGTGAAGGTGATGGCCAGCACCTCGCCGGGCCGCACCCCGCGAGCGTCGAGCAGATAGGCGATGCGACGGGTGAGGACAGCGGTCTTTCCGGATCCGGCCCCGGCCACGATCAGCAGCGGGGTGCCGGTGTGCATCACCGCGGCGCGCTGTTGCGGATTCAATCCCTCGAGCAACCGCTCGGTCTTCTGCTCGTCCTGTGCCACCGTCGTATTCATCGCCCATCCACGCTACCGGCGCGCACCGACAGACGGCGGGGCGGACCGCGCAGGTGTCCGATAAGTGCCGGTCCGGCGAACATCCGGTGAACCGCACCAGGTCGGGAAACTCAGGAGATTCACAAACGTACCTGTTTTGCATAGGTCCCTATGCATGGCACACTCGTCGCATGACCGGCTCCAAGGCGACGCATTGCACCTGAGCCCGATCCCGGGGGGACAATGTGGTGCGGTCCCAGGGGGACAATGTATGGCCAACAGGTCTGATTCTTGGTGAAGAACCGATCGGTAACAGGTTGGGTCCACCCGCCGATCGACGTTCTGGACCACGAGGAGTTGAAGAATGAGCATCTCGACGACGGGACATTCCGAGTCTGCCACCGGCTCGGACTCCGCCCTGCCCTCCGAGGCTGAGATCGACAAGCTGCGCTTGGAAATCGACAAGCTGGACGCCGAAATCCTCGCCGCTATCAAGCGCCGCACCGAGGTCTCGCGCATCATCGGGCGAACGCGTATGGCGAACGGCGGGCCCAAGCTCGTCCACTCCCGCGAGATGAAGGTGCTCGAGCGATTCAGCGAGCTGGGCCAGGAGGGCCACACCCTCGCGATGTTGCTGCTGCGCCTGGGCCGCGGCCGCCTCGGACACTGACAACTCTCGTAAGGCTCTCGGGGGCCTGCTGCGCACCCGGAACCCCTGAAACCCCCGGCCCCGCCGCCTTCGGCAGGGCCCGTTAACGCCGGGCATCGCATGCTCGATACATCATGCGGTGCGTCGCGAAGTGCGGCCCCACACAGACCGCGCTGCATGCGTGCCACGGATGCAGCCTCCCCAAAGCCGCCCCGGGTGTCTCGACCCCGGGGCGGCTCTTTCCTGTCTAGGGCAGGGCGATGTACTTGGTGTCGAGGTATTCCTCGATGCCCTCGAAGCCGCCCTCCCGGCCGAAACCGGATTCCTTCACGCCGCCGAAGGGCGCGGCCGGGTCGGAGATGACGCCCCGATTCACCCCGACCATGCCGCTCTCCAGACCCTCGGCCACCCGCAGCGCCCGGTCCAGACTGCGCGTGTACACGTAGGCGACCAGGCCGAATTCGGTGTTGTTGGCCGCGGCCAGGCCCTGCTCCTCGGTGTCGAAGCCGACGATCGGGGCGACCGGGCCGAACACCTCCTCGCGCAGGATGCGGGCCTGCGCCGGGATATCGGTGAGCACTGTGGCCGGATAGAACCAGCCCGGGCCGCCGGGGGCCTTGCCGCCCAGCTTCACCTGCGCGCCCGCCGACACCGCGTCGTCGACCAGCTCGCTCACGGTGTCGAGCTGGTTCTCGTTGACGAGCGGGCCCAGCGTGGTGTCCGGGTCCACGCCATTGCCGAGCCGGTACTCCGCCATGGCCGTCACCAGCTTGTCGGTGAATTCCTGGCGAACCGAATTCTGGACGTGGAAGCGGTTGGCCGCGGTGCACGCCTCACCGCCATTGCGCAGTTTGGCCAGCAGCGCGCCCTGCACGGCGGCATCCACGTCGGCATCGTCGAAGACCACGAACGGGGCATTGCCGCCGAGCTCCATCGAGGTGCGCAGCAGGCCGTGCGCGGACTGCTCGACCAGTTTCTTGCCGACCGGCGTGGAACCGGTGAAGGTCAGCTTGCGCAGCCGCGGGTCGTTCAGCAGCGGCGCGGTGACCGCACCCGAGTGCGAGGTGGTGATGACCGACAGCACGCCGTCGGGCAGGCCGGCCTCGCTGCAGAGCTGAGCCAGCAGCAGCATGGTCAGCGGGGTCTCACCCGCGGGCTTCACGATCATGGCGCAGCCCGCCGCCAGCGCCGGGCCGATCTTGCGGGTGCCCATGGCCAGCGGGAAGTTCCACGGCGTGATGGCCAGGCACGGGCCGACGGGCTGCTTGTGCACCAGGATTCGCCCGGTCCCGGCCGGAGCGGGCTGGTAGCGGCCGTGAATGCGGACCGCCTCCTCGCTGAACCAGCGGAAGAACTCCGCGCCGTAGCGAACCTCATTGCGGCTCTCCGGCAGGGCCTTACCCATTTCGAGGGTCATGAGGAGGGCGAACTCCTCGGCCCGCGCCGTGATCGCCTCGAACACCGCGCGCAGGATCTCCCCGCGCTGCCGGGCCGGGGTAGCGGCCCATTCGGCCTGCACGGCCGCGGCCGCGTCGAGGGCGCGCACCGCGTCCTCGGGTGTCGCGTCGGCGACCTGGGCGATGACCTCACCCGTCGCCGGATTGTGCACCGGGAAGGTCGCGCCACCGGTGGCATCCACCGGTCCGCCGATCCAAAGTCGCGTGGGAATGGACGAGAGTAGGGCGCTTTCGGTCACCATGAGACGAGCCTAGGCGCGTGTGTGTCCGAGCCGCCGGAGTCCGTGGAATCCGCACCCCCGCTGTCGGCCGAAAATCGCTCTGCGCTGGGAGAATCCCGCGAATGACGTCTTGTTACCTGCGCGTCGCAAGGTGAAGGTTGTAACCTCGGCGATCGTGAGCAGCGACATCACCGCATCGGCGGTCTGGCGGAAACTGCACGATCACCACGCCTCTCTCGCCGGGCGGCATCTGCGTGAGTTCTTCGCCGAGGATCCCGAGCGTGGTCGTGAGCTGACCGTGCAGGTCGCCGACCTGCACATCGACTACTCCAAGCATCGGGTGACACGCGAAACCCTGGACCTGCTGGCCGAATTGGCGCAGACCGCCGGGGTCGAGCAGCGCCGCGACGCCATGTTCGCGGGCGAGCGCATCAACACCTCCGAAGACCGCTCGGTCGGGCACGTGTGGCTGCGCCGGCCGGTCGGCCGGCCGCTCACGGTGGACGGCCAGGACGTCGAGACCGACGTGCACGAAGTGCTGCGGCGCATGGGCGAATTCACCGACCAGGTGCGCTCCGGGCAGTGGCGCGGCGCCACCGGCGAGCGCATCGCCACGGTGGTGAACATCGGCATCGGCGGCTCGGATCTGGGCCCGGCCATGGTGACGCTGGGCCTGCGGCACTACGCGGACGCGGGCATCTCGGCGCGGTTCGTCTCGAATGTCGATCCGTCGGATCTGGTGGCGAAGCTGGACGGCCTGAACCCGGCCACCACGCTGTTCATCGTCGCCTCCAAGACCTTCTCCACCCTGGAGACGCTCACCAATGCCACCGCGGCCCGCCGCTGGCTGGTGGCCGCGCTCGGCGAGGACGCTGTCGCAAAGCATTTCGTCGCGGTGTCCACCCACGCGCAGCGAGTGGCGGACTTCGGTATCGACACCGCCAACATGTTCGGCTTCTGGGACTGGGTCGGCGGCCGCTACTCGGTGGACTCGGCCATCGGCCTGTCGGTCATGGCGGTCATCGGCAAGGAGCGCTTCGCCGAGTTCCTGGCCGGAATGCACGCCGTGGACGAGCATTTCGCGAATGCGCCGCTGGCGGAGAACGGCCCGATCCTGCTCGGCCTGCTGGGCGTCTGGTACTCGAACTTCTTCGGCGCGCAGTCCCGCGCGGTGCTGCCGTACTCCAACGACCTGGCCCGTTTCCCGGCCTATCTGCAGCAGCTGACCATGGAGTCCAACGGCAAGTCCGTGCACGCCGACGGCACCCCGGTCACCACCTCCACCGGCGAGATCTTCTGGGGCGAGCCCGGCACCAACGGCCAGCACGCCTTCTACCAGCTGCTGCACCAGGGCACCCGGCTGGTGCCCGCCGACTTCATCGGATTCGCCCGTCCGGTCAGCGATCTGCCCACCATGGACGGCTCGGGTAGCATGCACGACATCCTGATGAGCAACTTCTTCGCCCAGACCAAGGTGCTGGCCTTCGGCAAGACCGCCGAGGAGATCGCGGCCGAGGGCACCGCCCCGAACCTGGTGCCGCACAAGGTGATGCCCGGTAACCGGCCCTCCACGGCCATCCTGGCGCCGCAGCTGACCCCGTCGGTGCTGGGCCAGCTGATCGCCCTCTACGAGCACCAGGTCTTCACCGAGGGCGCGATCTGGGGCATCGACAGCTTCGACCAGTGGGGCGTGGAACTGGGCAAGCAGCAGGCGCTGGCCCTGGAACCGCTGCTGACCGCGGCGGAAGAGCCCGCGCCGCAATCGGATTCGTCCACCGACGCGCTGATCCGCTGGTACCGCTCCAACCGCGGCTGATCGGGCCCGGACCGCGTTGATCGGGCGTCACTCGTCGGCAATGCCCGCCTGCCGGCCCGAGCAGAGCGTCCAGAATCGCCCGTACCGCAACGGGATCCAATCACCCCGACGGTGACCTCGGCGCGCAGCAGCCTGACCCGCTCCGGGGCCGTCAGGGCCGCGCGATGGGGCCGTCCGCCACGACGCCTCGGCGTCGATCGGCACGGTCCGCATACGTCGATCGGCACGGTCCGCATACATCGATCGGCACGGTCCGCATACATCGATCGGCACGGTCCGCATAACGGGTTCGATCCGGTCGCCGGTCAGCCCGATTCCGCGGGGAGCCGCCCGGAACGCCGAAAGGCGCGCCCTGCCGGGCGCGCCTTTCGGATCGGGTTCGGTTGCGGGTCAGTCCCGTTCGGGGCCGAGCGAGATGCCGCGCGAGGCCAGCCAGGGCAGCGGGTCGATCTTGTCGACGCCGTTCAGCCAGACCTCGAAGTGGCAGTGCGGGCCGGTCGAGAAGCCGCGGTTACCGACGGTCGCGATCTGGTCGCCGGCCAGCACGCGCTGGCCCTGCGAGACGGTCGCGGTGTCGATGTGGCCGTAGATGGTGACGGTGCCGTCATCGTGGAGCAGCCGGACCCACATGCCGAAACCGGAAGCGGGACCGGCCTCGAGCACGGTGGCGTCGGCGACCGCGTAGATCGGGGTGCCGATCGGGGCGGCGATGTCCACGCCCTGGTGGGCGACGCCCCAGCGGATGCCGAAGCCGGAGGTGAAGGTGCCGGCGGCGAACTTCGTCCACAGCGGCCGGTTCTTCGACGCCTCCTGGTTGGCCATGTCGGCGGCGAACTGCTTGCCCTTGGCCAGAATGTCGTTGAACTGGTCCAGGCTCGCGGGCGCGTTCGGGCTCACCACCTGGGGCGATCCGGGGGCGCCGTCGCCGACCACCGAGGTCGCAGCGACCTCCTTGACCTGGTTGGCGGCCTGGTAGTCGACATTGCTGTTGTCATGGCCCGTGGACTCGATGGTGGCCTGGCCCGCGGCCACGACCGCACCGGCCGCGACCGCCACGACCGCGGCGCGGCCTTTGAGGGCGGTGGGCGGGGCGGGTAGGCGGTGGGTGCCGCCGGAGCGGCGCTTGCCGCCGGAGCGGGTCGGGCGCGGCTCGTCGTCGTAGTCGGCGTCGTGCTCGACATCGGCCGCCCGCGCACTGCGATTCAGGCGGGCGCCGTCGCCGGAGAACTGGAGCTTCTCGCCGGACGCGGTCTTGAACGTGTAGACCGGCCGGTACTCGTCGGAGGGGGTCGGGTCCGCGGTCGGATCCCAGTTGGTCCGCGACTGCGGGGCCCAATCACTCGGATTCGGTGCGGCCCAGCCGTTCACGGTGGTCTGGGCGTTGTAGTCCCAGCTCGGTTCGGGCTGCCAGTCGGCGGATTCGTCCCACTGCGGGGTCTCACCCCACTGCTGACCGCCGTTCCAGTCCGCATCGGAATTCCACTCGGAGCCGGAATCCCACTGCGTGTCGCCGTTCCAGGCCTGGGTGGCATCCCAGTCGCCGTGGGCGACCCCGCTGTGCGTCGGGGACGGGGCATCGAAGGTGGTCGCGCCGCCGTAATTCTCTGCGTCCTCGCGATAGCGGTGTCCGCGACGGGCGCGGGGCTGCGAGGGGAAGGGGCCGTCGCTCATTTGCGCCGGTCCGGAGAGTGCTGCGGGGCCGACAAGTCGCCTGCGAAGCGGCTCATTACCTTGGGAGCGCTGTGCTGCGTCAAGCCTGCCGTCCTCCTGTCCGTGACCGGGTTGTGACATCGACCGCAACGACGGTAACGAAACGATTGCGGCTCAGCAAGCGATGGACTTGGTTCGACACGCTGCTGTGATATTGATCACGTTCCGAGCGGGAATGCGCTCACTGTGCTTCGGGTAACCGAGTGAGTTTTGTCAACGACGCAACGTAGTAGCCAGTATCACGGTCCGGGATTCGTGTGTCCCACCTGGCGCGGGGTCAACAAGCTACCGATGAGTAGCATTGACTAGGGCTTTTGCGGCCGCGGAGACAGTACCGTGACCTGCGCCACTTAGGCTGTATGCGGCTGATTTCCGCTCCATGTGACTGATTAGAGTCCGAGCCAACCCGCCTCCGACGACGGGCCGCCAACCAAGACGTTGTCACAACAACGCAGACGAGACGGTGAGTACATGGATCTCTTCGAATATCAGGCGAAGGAACTCTTCGTGAAGCACGGAGTGCCTTCGTCGGAGGGCCGCGTCACGGACTCGGCCGAGGACGCCCGTGCGATCGCGGAAGAAATCGGCAAGCCGGTGATGATCAAGTCGCAGGTCAAAGTCGGTGGCCGCGGCAAGGCCGGTGGCGTGAAGTACGCCGCCACCCCCGACGACGCCTTCACCCACGCGCAGAACATCCTGGGCCTGGACATCAAGGGCCACATCACCAAGAAGATCCTGGTTGCCGAGGCCAAGGACATCGCCTCGGAGTACTACATCTCCTTCCTGCTCGATCGCTCCAACCGCACCTACCTGGCCATGTGCTCGGTCGAGGGCGGCATGGAGATCGAGGAGGTGGCCGCCACCAAGCCGGACCGCCTGGCCAAGGTGCCGGTCGACGCCGTCAAGGGCGTGGACCTGGCCTTCGCCCGTTCCATCGCCGAGCAGGGCCACCTGCCCGCCGACATCCTCGACGCCGCCGCGGTGACCATCCAGAAGCTGTGGGAGGTGTTCATCAAGGAGGACGCGACCCTGGTCGAGGTCAACCCGCTGGTGCGTACCCCCAACGACGAGATCCTCGCCCTCGACGGCAAGGTGACCCTGGACGAGAACGCCGAGTTCCGCCACCCCGACCACGCCGAGTTCGCGGACATCGACGCCACCGACCCGCTCGAGCTCAAGGCCAAGCAGAACGACCTCAACTACGTGAAGCTCGACGGCGAGGTCGGCATCATCGGCAACGGCGCCGGCCTGGTCATGTCGACCCTGGACGTCGTCGCCTACGCCGGTGAGAACCACGGCGGCGTCAAGCCCGCCAACTTCCTCGACATCGGCGGTGGCGCTTCGGCCGCCGTCATGGCCGCGGGCCTGGACGTCATCCTCAACGACGAGCAGGTCAAGTCGGTGTTCGTGAACGTCTTCGGTGGCATCACCGCCTGTGACGCGGTCGCGAACGGCATCGTGCAGGCCCTGGAGATCCTGGGCGCCGAGGCCAACAAGCCGCTGGTCGTCCGCCTCGACGGCAACAAGGTCGAGGAGGGTCGCAAGATCCTCGTCGACGCCAACCACCCCCTGGTGACCCTCGCTCAGACCATGGACGAAGGCGCCGACAAGGCCGCCGAGCTGGCTGCGGCCAAGTAAGGACACGAACCAACATGTCTATCTTCCTGAACAAGGACAACAAGGTCATCGTCCAGGGCATCACCGGCGGCGAGGGCACCAAGCACACCGCCCTGATGCTGAAGGCGGGCACCAACGTGGTCGGCGGTGTCAACGCGCGCAAGGCGGGCACCACCGTCAAGCACGTCGACGCCCAGGGCAACGAGGTCGAGCTGCCGGTCTTCGCGACCGTCGCCGAGGCCATGGAGAAGACCGGCGCGGACACCTCCATCGCGTTCGTTCCCCCGGCCTTCTCGAAGGACGCCATCATCGAGGCCATCGACGCGGAGATCCCGCTGCTCGTGGTCATCACCGAGGGCATCCCGGTGCAGGACACCGCCTACGCGTGGGCCTACAACGTGGACAAGGGCAACAAGACCCGCATCATCGGCCCGAACTGCCCCGGCATCATCACCCCGGGTGAGTCGCTGGTCGGCATCACCCCGGCCAACATCACCGGCAAGGGCCCGATCGGCCTGGTCTCCAAGTCCGGCACCCTGACCTACCAGATGATGTACGAGCTGCGGGACTTCGGTTTCTCCACCGCCATCGGCATCGGCGGCGACCCGGTCATCGGCACCACCCACATCGACGCCATCGAGGCGTTCGAGAAGGACCCGGAGACCAAGCTCATCGTCATGATCGGCGAGATCGGCGGCGACGCCGAGGAGCGGGCCGCGGCCTACATCCAGGCCAATGTCAGCAAGCCGGTCGTCGGCTACGTCGCGGGCTTCACCGCGCCGGAGGGCAAGACCATGGGCCACGCCGGCGCCATCGTCTCCGGCTCCGCCGGTACCGCCCAGGCCAAGAAGGACGCCCTCGAGGCCGCGGGCGTGAAGGTCGGCAAGACCCCGTCCGAGACCGCCGCCCTGGCGCGCGAGATCCTGGAGAAGGCGAGCATCAGCGCTTGATGAATGCCTGTGCCCTGTTTCCTGGCGGAAGCAGGGCACAGGGCGAGATCTGATTGGCTGAATACGAAGGCCGCCTGTCGAATTCGACGGGCGGCCTTCGTGATTCGCGGTCCTGTGACGAAACCGGCCCGGGGCGGGGGTTTGCGGGTGCGACGGTCCGGGTAACGCGGTTGTGCACCGCGCCGATTCGGGTATTGCGGTCGAGCCACGGCTGGTGGTAGATGGTGCCCGCTGCCGTCGAGTGCAGTAGCGTCGGTGGAGGTTCGTGAACGACTCGATAGGAGACGACGACATGTCATACCCGACCGGGGGCTCGGGATACAACGCGCCCCAGCCGACGCCCTCCTCCGTACCCGGCTACGGCTCGCAGCCCATGGGCGCCCCTGCTGCCGGGTCGGGCACGTCGCCCGTTGCGGGCAAGGGCCTGCCGTTCTTCCTCGCCGTGGGCGTGGCCGCACTCGGCGTCATCAACTTCCTGCTCGGCTTCGCGCCCTATATCGGCACCAAGGCCGTCGAGATCGGCAACACCCGGGTCGGCGGCGACACCAGCTTCAGCCTGTTCGAGAGCACCGGCTCCGCGGCGCTGGTGACGATCCTGCTGATCGCGGGTCTGCTGGCCGGCCTGTCGCTGCTGCCCAAGCAGAGCGGCAACACCGGCATCGTGGCGGTCGCCTCGTTCGGCGCGTTCCTGGGCATCCTGTTCGGCTCCTTCGACCTCGGCGACAGCGTGACGCTGAAGTGGGGCGGCTGGGTGATCCTGTTCCTGTCGTTCGTGCAGGCCGTGGTGGCCGTGCTGGCGCTGCTGTTCGAGCTCGGCATCGTGAAGGCGCCGGAGCCGAAACCGGCCGCGCCGCAGGGTGGTTACGGTCAGCAGCCGCCGCAGCCGTTCAGCTCCACCGGTCCGCAGTATCAGCAGCAGGCGTTCGGTCAGCAGCCCGGCTACGGTCAGCAGCCGTCGTTCGGTCAGCCGGCGGGGTACGGTCAGCAGCCGCAGCAGCCGTCCTACGGTCAGCCGGCCGGTTACGGTCAGCAGCCCGCGGGCTACGGCACCGGTTCCCAGCCGACCTACGGCCAGCAGCCGCCGTCCTACGGTCAGCAGCCCGCCCAGCCCGGTTACGGCCAGCCGTCGCCGTACGGCACGCCGCAGCAGCCGGCCGGGAGTGCGGACGCGACCCAGCATTTCGGCGCCCAGGCGCAGCGCCCGGCGCAGCCGTTCGGCGGCGAGCAGGCGGCGGATCCGTCGGCGGACGCCACCCGGGCCTTCCGGCCGGGCCAGGACGACAAGTAGTTTCGCCTCCCGTCAGGAGCGGCCTCCGGTATGTGACCGGGGGCCGTTCTCTTTTGCCAGCGCGCCGGTCGTTCCGGCGCGCCTGACCCCACGGTTTCCGAGATGCTGCCACGCTGGATGTCCATGAATGCCCCCAGAACTGCCCTGGCTCGCCTGAGCGATCCCGATCTCCGGGAGCCGCCGCGGCCCCCGGTCCGGCGGCGCGTCGGGGGCGGCGGGGGTTTCGGATCGCTGACCCCGGAACGCGCCCGGGTGCTGATGCTGGTCGCCGCGCGCGCCTCGGCCATCACGCTGCTGGTGATCTTCGGCCTGGTGTACGCCACCCTGTTCGCGGCGGGCAGCGGGATGAGCGGTTCGTCGGGCGCGATCGCCGCGAGCTGGCTTGCGGTGCACCAGGTTCCGCTGGTGATCGGCAAGACCGGGATCGGGCTGTGGCCGCTGCTGCCGACCCTGCTGATGCTGTGGCTGGTGGCGCGGGACAGCGCGCAGGCGGCCGGGCCCGAGTGCGAGACCGCCGAGCTGGGCTGGGTGCTGGGCGCCGCGGTGGGCGGCCCGCTGCTGATCACCGCGGTGTGCCTCGCGGTGGCCGAGGACGCGGCGGCGGTGGTGTCGCTGCAGCCGCCGGACACCCTGGCCGCCTTCGCCTGGGTGCTCGGGCTGAATCTACTGGCGGCGCTCGTGGGCATCGGTGCGCGACGCTGGCGCGACTTCGCCGATCTGCTGCCGATTCCCTTGCCGGACTGGGTGGTTCCCGGTTTCCGGACGGGGCTGCGGGCAGTGGGCCGCCTGCTGCTGGCGGCGACCGCGGTGACCGTGGTGTCGTTCCTGCTGCACTGGTCCCGCCTCGGCGACACCTACCATGCGGCCGGAAACGCGGTCGGCGCACTGGGTTTGACGCTGCTGTCGCTGGCCTACCTGCCGAATGTCGCGGTCGACGCGGTGAGCGTGCTGGCCGGCGGCCAGGTACAGATCGGCCCGGGATCGTTGAGCCTGTTCGCGATTCAGGGCGCGCCGGTACCCGCGGTGCCGGTGGCGGCCGCGGTGCCGTCGGGTCCGGTGGCGGTGTGGTGGCTGGTGCTGCTCCTCGCGCCCGCGGCGATCGGGGTGCTGTCGGGCCTGGAGTGCGGACGCACCTCGCATGATCGGGCGACCGCGCCCTGGGCGACGCTGACCGCCGCCGGGGTGGCGGCCGTCGTGGTGGCGCTGCTGGGTGTGGTGGCCGGGGGCGAGCTGGGCACCTTCGGCCGGATCGCGCCGAACGCGGTGGGCGCGGCGCTGGTGTTCGTCTGGCTGGCCGTCGCCGGATACGTGGGCATGCTGGGCGCCCGGTTCTTCGGCGGCCCGGCCGTGGTGGCCCCGGCGGCCTTCGACGACGCCTATGACGATGACTACGAGGACGACTACTACTACGCGGACGACGACGCCGAGTACGCGGACGACGACTACGACGATGACGAGTACGACGATGACGAGTACGACGACTACGACGAGGATTTCGACGACGAGGGCGGCTGGTACGGCGACGAGGATCTCGACGGCGCCCTCGACGCCGAACTGGTCGACGACCAGGACGAGTACGCCGCCGCGGCCGCTGTGAAATCCACCGACAACCCCGACATCGTCGACGCGGAAGTGGTAGAGGGAGACCTGCCGGACAAGTAGCAAGTGGACGGTCGTTAGGCTTGAGGCGGCGGGTTCGTTTCCGCCGTCCCCATCCCGCTCCGATCGACAGGGAGTAGTGCGCTGACGTCCACGCCCGCCCCGCAGCTGCCGCCGACCGCGCCCGCGAGCGTCGTGGTGCTGGCTTCCGGCACCGGATCCCTGTTGCGTTCGCTGCTGGAAGCGACGCAGCAGCCGGGTTATCCGGCCACTGTGGTCGCCGTCGGGGTGGATCGCGATTGCGCCGCCACCGAGCACGCCGCGGCCTTCGATGTCTCGTCGTTCAAGGTCGCGCTGCGCGATTTCCCGGACCGCGCCGCGTGGGATGTCGCGCTCACCGAGGTGGTCGCCGCCTTCGAACCCGATCTGGTGGTGTCCGCGGGCTTCATGAAGATTCTCGGCCCCGCTTTCATGGACCGTTTCGGCGGTCGCATCATCAATACCCATCCCGCGCTGTTGCCCGCCTTCCCGGGCGCGCACGGGGTGCGGGACGCGCTCGCCTACGGCGTGCGGGTGACCGGTTCCACCGTGCATCTGGTCGACACGGGTGTCGACACCGGGCCGATCCTGGCGCAGGAGGCGGTCACGGTGCTGCCCGATGACGACGAGGACACCCTGCACGAGCGCATCAAGGTCGTGGAGCGCCGGCTGCTGGCGGAGGTCGTCGCCGCTGTCGCTACCCGAGGCATTGTCTCCGATGGACGAAAGGCAGTTATCCCAGATGAGCGAGTTCTCCGGTGAGTGAACGCAAGCCGATCAAGCGGGCCCTCGTAAGCGTCTACGACAAGACCGGTCTGATCGAACTGGCCACCGGTCTGCACAGTGCGGGCGTGGAGCTGGTGTCGACCGGCTCGACCGCCGGCAAGATCGCCGACGCCGGCATTCCGGTCACCAAGGTCGAAGACCTGACCGGTTTCCCGGAGACCCTGGACGGCCGGGTCAAGACGCTGCACCCGCGGGTGCACGCCGGCATCCTGGCCGACACCCGCAAGGAGGAGCACGTCGACCAGCTCGTCGAGCTGGGTGTCGAGGCCTTCCAGCTCGTCGTAGTGAACCTGTACCCGTTCACCCAGACGGTCGCGTCCGGCGCGAGCGTCGACGAGTGCGTCGAGCAGATCGACATCGGCGGGCCGTCCATGGTGCGCGCCGCCGCCAAGAACCACCCGTCGGTCGCGGTCGTGGTGAACACCGGTGACTACGCCGACGTGATCGCCGCCGTGCAGCAGGGCGGTTTCACCCTGGCCGAGCGGACCGCGTTGGCCGCCAAGGCTTTCCAGCACACCGCCACCTACGATGTGGCCGTCGCCAGCTGGATGACCAGTGTGGCGGTCCCGGCCGTCGCGCCGGAACCCGAAGACGCGCAGCAGTTCCCGGAGTGGATCGGCGGCACCTGGCAGCGCGCGGATGTGCTGCGCTACGGCGAGAACCCGCATCAGGCGGCCGCGCTGTACACCAACCAGGGTGGCCCGGTCGGGCTGGCGCAGGCGCAGCAGTTGCACGGCAAGGAGATGTCGTACAACAACTACACCGACGCCGACGCCGCCTGGCGCGCCGCCTACGACTTCGACGAGCCGGCCGTGGCGGTCATCAAGCACGCCAACCCGTGCGGCATCGCGGTCGGCGCGGATATCGCCGAGGCGCACCGCAAGGCGCACGCCACCGACCCGGTCTCCGCGTACGGCGGCGTGATCGCGGCCAACCGCGAGGTCTCCGTGGAGATGGCCGAGCAGGTCGCCGACATCTTCACCGAGGTCATCGTGGCCCCGTCCTACGCCAATGGCGCGGTCGAGGTGTTGCAGCGCAAGAAGAACGTGCGTGTGCTGGTGGCCGAGCCGGCCCAGCGCAAGGGTGCGGAGCTGCGTCCGGTCAGTGGCGGTGTGCTGCTGCAGGAGCGCGACATCCTCGACGCCGCGGGTGACAGCGCCGCCAACTGGACGCTGGCCGCGGGTGAGGCCGCCGACGAGGCCACCCTGCGCGATCTCGAATTCGCCTGGCGCGCGTGCCGCGCCGTGAAGTCCAACGCCATCCTGCTGGCCGATGACGGCGCGGCCGTCGGCGTCGGCATGGGTCAGGTCAACCGGGTCGACTCCTGCAAGCTGGCGGTGGAGCGGGCCGGTGACCGCGCCAAGGGTTCGGTGGCGGCCTCGGACGCGTTCTTCCCGTTCTCGGACGGCCCGCAGATCCTGGTGGCCGCCGGCGTGCGCGCCATCGTGCATCCGGGTGGTTCGATCCGTGACAAGGACACCATCGAGCTGTGCCGTGAGGCCGGAGTGACCTTGTACCTGACCGGTTCCCGGCACTTCGCGCACTGAGGATGCGCCCTGCTGACGCGAGTCGTGCAGCGGGGCAACAACATCGGGGCAGGGGCCCGGATCGCACATCGATCCGGGCCCCTGTCGCGTGCATGGACCGCCTCCGCCGCAGCGCCGGGAAACTAGGTGGCGCTGAGGACTTTTCGATCACCCAGCGGGGACTTCAGCTGGATTTCGAGGGTGCCGAAGACGGCGATCATGGTGCACATCTTGCCGACCGCGTCGGGCAGGGTGCCGGACTTCAGGTCGACGGTGACGGTCGAGGAGGTTTCGGTGACGGTGGCGTTCACGCCGTAGCACTCGGGGGAGCCGGTCTGGAAGTTGACCGCGATCCGGTCGGGTGCGACCCGGGTCCAGCTGTCGAACGAAATGCCGTGTGGGCTCACGATACTCGGATCCGCCGTGAAAGCCCGTCCGATCTGCCCGTTGGGCGCCTCGGTGGGCGTGGTCTTGGTGCTGGTCGCGGCGGCGCCGGTCTTCGATTGGTCGCCGTTGCTCTCCGTGCTTCCGCACGCCGTGATGGTGAGCCCGATCAGAGTGGCTGCGGCGGCAGCGATCAGGCGGCGTCCCCGTGTCCCGTACATGGCTGACACCCTAGTGTCCGCGACCGCACGGCAGGCGCGCGCGCCGGTTTCGGCCCCCTGGCGAATTTCTGGCGAAGACACGCCGAAATCTTCGCAGAACCGGCGCGTAACCGTGCGGTGACCGGCGCGCGATCGGTAGTGTCGTGACCGATGTGCGAATGCAGTTCCGCGCCATCGGCTTATCTCATGATCCCCCCTCCCGAAAGGACGCACCGTGGGCGACTCGTTGAAGGTCGGCGAAGAACTCGGTCGTGGAGAGGCGCTGCAAGGCGGTGCCTACACCCTGACTCTGCAAGATGATGGCAACCTGGTGCTGTCCGAACCGAGCGGCAATGTCGTGTGGGCCACCGGCACCAACGGCCAGGGCGTCGTCCGGGCCACCCTGCAAGACGACGGCAACTTCGTTCTCTACAAGGAGGACGGCGCCGCCTGGTCCACCGAGACCAATGGCAAGAACGTGGACCGTCTGGTCGTCCAGCCCGACCGCAATGTGGTGCTGTATGGCCCCGAAGGCGCCGTCTGGTCGTCGGGCACCAACACCGACAACCCGCTCCCCGCACCGGAGCCGGTCCAGGCCCAGCCCGCCGCGGTCGTCGAGGACGTGCCCCCGCCGCCGCCCGCCGCCCAGACCTACACCGTCGAGCCGGGTGACACCCTGTGGGCCATCGCCGAGCGCTTCTACGGCGACGGCAACCGCTACCAGGAGATCGCCAACGCCAGCGGCATCGACAACCCCGACCTCATCCAGCCCGGCCAGGTGCTGACCATCCCGTAATCGGCGCTCCGCCAAGGATTTCGGGATCAAAGAAAGAGGCTCCGATGCGAAAGCATCGGAGCCTCTTTTCTTTTCGTCGTTTCAGGCGATCGCTAGCGGCTCGTGAAGGGGAGCAGCGCCATCTCGCGGGCGTTCTTGACCGCGACGGCGACCTGGCGCTGCTGCTGCGGGGTCAGCCCCGTCACACGGCGGCTGCGGATCTTGCCACGGTCGGAGATGAACGTGCGGAGCAGGTTCACATCCTTGTAGTCGACGGTCTCGACGCCGGCGGCGATGAGGGGATTCTTCTTCGGGCGACGGGCCTGCTCGGCACGGACCTTCTTCGACGGTGCTCGCTTCACTGCCATGTCAGCGGTTCCTCACTCACGAATCGTGGATGCTTACCAGCTCGATTTGTGCACACCGGGCAGCTCTCCTCGATGGGCCATCGCGCGAACGCGCACACGCGAGAGACCGAACTTGCGGAGATGACCACGCGGGCGTCCGTCCGCGGCGTCCCGATTGCGCAATCGTACCGGACTGGCATCCCGCGGCAGCTTCTGCAGGGCGGCCTGAGCGGCCGCCCGTTCGGTGTCGCTGCTCGCCGGTTTGCGGATGATCTCCTTCAATTCCGCGCGCCGCTGCGCCCACCGTGCCACGACGAGTTTGCGCGCTTCGTTCTTGGCGATCTTCGATTTCTTGGCCACGTCACCGGTCCTCACGGAAGTCGACGTGCCTGCGGGCGACCGGGTCGTACTTCTTCAGGATCATCCGGTCGGGATCGTTGCGCCGGTTCTTGCGGGTGACGTAGGTGTAGCCGGTCCCGGCCGTGGACTTCAGCTTGACGACGGGCCGGATGTCGGTCGATTTCGATGCCATTGTTCTCCCTTTCAGATCTTCTCGCCGCGGGCACGCAGCCGGGCTACCACTGCCTCGATGCCGTCGCGGTCGATGGTCTTGATGCCCTTGGTGGAGACGGTCAGCGTGATGCGCCGGTCCTCGCTGGGCAGGTAGTAGGTCTTGCGCTGGATATTGGGGTCCCAGCGCCGGTTGGTCCGCTTGTGCGAGTGCGATACGGACTTGCCGAAGCCCGGCTTGCGGCCGGTGACCTGGCAGATGGCCGACATGGGCACCCCTTCCAGTGGTAGATGTACATGACAATCGTTTTCGACAACGAATCTATTCCACGGTACCCTCGGTCCTCGGTAATTGAAAATCATTGTCGAAAGGGGGACCGGTGCCGTCCCAACGCAAGCCCGTGCTCGTCCTCGCGGGACTCCCCGGGCGCGCCGCCGAGGGTGTCGAGCAGGCCGCCCGCCTGCTGGGCGGGAAGCCCGGAACGGTCGTGGTCCGGCACGACCTGAGCGAGCTACGCCAGGGCGTGGTGCGGCGCATCGTCCGCATCGACGGCCGGGAGACCACGACCGTGCTGGAACTCGCGCACGGCTGCGTCTCCTGCACCTTGCGCGCCGACCTGCTGCCCTACCTGTGCCTGCTGGCCGAGCGGGATTCGGTGCGGCGCATCGTGCTCGCGCTGGATCCGGCCTTCGAGGCGGAGGCGGTGTGCCAGGCCATCGCCGACGTGACGGTGACCGGCGTGGTCGGCCGGGTCGACGGCCCGGCCGGGCGCAGCGTGCGCGTCGACACCGTCCTCACCTGTGTCGACGCCCGCGACTGGCTGGCCGACGCCATCGGCGACGAGACGCTGTCCGAGCGCGGCCACGCCACCGCGGAGGACGAGCGCACGGTGGCGCAGCTGGCCGTCGGCCAGGTCGAATTCGCCGATGCCCTGGTGGTTTTCGACGGCGACGCCGATCTGCTGGACCGCGAGCGCACCGCCGCAGTGCTGGCCCGGCTGGCCCCGCGCGCCCCGGTCGCCTGGATGGCCGGGCCGCCCGCCCTGGGTGCCGACGACCTGACCTGGCTGCTGCGCCGGGTACCCGCGGACGCGCGCCGCGGCGCACCCTTCGATCCGCACGCCCCGCTGCTGGCCGGCGGTCCGCCGCTGGAGCCGGATTGCGGTGTGGCACTGGTGGAATTCGCCACCGACCGCCCCTTTCACCCCGATCGGCTGCACTCGGCCATCGACGTGCTGCTGGACGGCGTGGTGAGTGCCCGGGGCCGGGTGTGGCTGGCCACCCAGCCGGACGAGGTGGTGTGGCTGGAGTCGGCGGGCGGCGGGCTGCGGGTCGGCGGCGCCGGGAAGTGGCTGGCGGCCATGGCATCCGGGGAACTGGACGAGGTGGATCCGGAGCGGCGCGCGCTGGCCTCGCTGCGCTGGCACGAGCACTTCGGCGACCGCCACACCTCGCTGGTGATCCTGGTCGCCGACGCCGATCCCGAGGAGGTCCGCCACGCGCTGCACTGGGCGCTGGTGGACGAGGACGAACTGCGGCAGGTGCGCTTCGCGCCCGAACGGGTCGCGCTGTGGGCGGACCCGTTCGGCGATCAGCACGAAGAGCCATGTGACACAACCCGATCCGTGCCCAGCGCCGGGGACGGCGCCACGCGCAACAACGAAAGGTGAAGTGATGAAACAGGGAATTCACCCCGACTACCATCCGGTGGTCTTCCAGGACGTGAGCACCGGAAAGTGCTTCCTGACCCGTTCCACCGCGGTGTCCACTCGCACCATCGAGTGGGAGGACGGCAATACCTACCCGCTGCTGGTGGTCGATGTGACCTCGGATTCGCATCCGTTCTGGACCGGGAATCAGCGTGTGCTCGACACCGCGGGCCGCGTGGAGAAGTTCGAGCGCCGCTACGGCAAACGCGTTCGCGGCAATCGCAATTCGACCAGGGATGAGGAGAACTGACCATGGCCGTTCCGAAGGGCAGAATGTCGCGGGCCAATACCCGCAGCCGGCGCTCGCAGTGGAAGGCGACTCCGCCGGATCTGATTCCGGTCGAGGTCGGGGGAGTGGTGTACCGGGTGCCGCGCCGGCTCGCGCGGGCGGTGGAGCGCGGCCTGATCGGACGATCCGGACAATAGCCCCGAAGTTGCTGTCCCACCGGGCATCTGCTCGGGTGTTGCCCCTACCGCGCTCGGTCGTCCGAATGTGGCGTGGGTGCGAAAAAGTTTCCCCGAAGTTGTGAACTCGTAGCCTGGCGACGGTATTCTCGTGCCTTGAGGGCGGGTTCTTCTGATCACAGAAGAACCCGCTCATCGCCACTTCAGGGCCGGTTCAGGCTCGCTTTCACGCCAGTTCACGCACTGTTCCGCAATAACATGCGGTCCGGTCGGTCGCCGGCCGTATGCTGGAATAAATCCGACAAATCGGCCAAATCAACTGTCGGATACCACTTTCGGCTGCTGCTCCGCCGGAGCTTGTTCCGCGGCGGCCGGATGGTCGTTCGGGCCGGTGCCCCAGCCGGGCAGCGGCACTCCGGGCAGCAACTGCTCGAGCTTTGCCAGCTGATCGGCGATCGCCGTGGCCGGACCCTCCACCAGCGAGAAGGGGAACGGCCAGCGATGCTGACCCGACAGCCGCGCCACCTCGTCCTTGAGCTCGGCCGTCGTGGTCTCCAGATCGCTGATCTCGGTGCGCAGTTCGTCGATCTGCGCGAGTGCCGCCGCCAGCCCGTCCACCACCGTCCGGTCGCGGCCCTGGGCATCGGTGCCCAGCTGCGGCCAGCCCTGCAGACCGGGACCGCGCAGCTGAGTCTGGATGTCGCGCAACACCTCGTCCTGTTCGGGAGTCAAGTCGGGTTCCTCCGTTTCCACATCCCACTGGCCGAAGTCGGCTCGGTCGGTTTGGTTCACATCGCATTGCACGCCGTCGACCGTGACCTGCTCGCCGGTCTGATAGAGGGCGATACGCGGATCGATATTCCCCCCGGACCAGGCCACCGTCTGCCACGCCCAGGTCGCGGTCCCGCTGTCCAGCGCCCGGCTCACCGGCCAATATCCGCCGTAGATCCCGACATTCGCGCGTCCGATGACGCTGGCCGCGCCGTCCAGGTAGGCGTCGATGGGCACCTGCTGCTGCGGGGTGGCGTCGAAATCGGCGGAGAAGTAGATGGGCCGGTCGGCCCGGCCCCCGCACCGCAGCACCTGGGCCAGTGCGGCACGCGCATCGGTGACGCCCGCGCCGTAGCCGTCGAGCATGCGGGCGGCGGTGGTCTCCCAGTTGGAGACGATGGAAATGCCCTGTGCGCGCAGGCCGTCCGCCTCGGCGGGAGTGAGGAGCTTGCCCGGCAGGGTGGGCCCGCCGTCGGACAGGTAGCGGATGACGAAGTCGTATCCGGCCGCCCTGATGGCACTCGGTGCGGGACGACCTGCGGCGTAGTCCAGCCCGAAACGCATGGTTCCCACTGTAATTCGGCGGACACGCCGACTGTGCCGGATTGCGGTGGTTGACTGGTCGGCTATGAGCGAAAGTCGCGGAGAGGCGGAAAGGTGATGACCGATGCCGATACGCAATGAGGCCTGGCCCCCGGGAACACCGTGCTGGGTCGACTGTCAGGTCGACGATCCGGCGAAGGCCGGTGAATTCTACGCCGCGCTCTTCGGCTGGGACATGCAAGGCGGCGGCGAGGACGCCGGGGGATACCTCATGGCCCTGCGCGACGGACACGCGGTGGCGGGCATCGGGCCCAAGCCGGAGGCCGGGGTGCCGTCGGTGTGGACCACGTACCTCGCGGTCGCCGACGCCGACAAGGCCGCCGAGCAGGTGACCGCGGCGGGCGGCAGCCTGCTGGTGCCGGCCTTCGACGTGCTGGAGTCCGGCCGCATGTTCGTGGCCGCCGACGCCTCCGGCGCGCCCTTCGCGGTCTGGCAGGCCCGCGCGCACGACGGCGCGGCGGTGTACAACGAACACGGCGCCTACGTCTGGAACGACCTGCACACCGGCGATTTCGCCGCCGCCAAGGCCTTCTACGGCGAGGTCTTCGGCTTCACCTTCACCGAATTCGACGACGAGGCCATGCGCTACGCCACCTTCACCCCGCCCGGCGGGACCGAGTCGGTCGGCGGCATCAACGACGACAGCGTCAACGGCGTGGCCGCCGCCCAGCCCTACTGGCTGACCTGGTTCCAGTTCGAGGGCATCGACTCCGGCCTCACCCGGGCCGTGGAGCTGGGCGCGACCGTGCTCATGTCCGCCACCGACGGACCCTTCGGCCGGATGGCCATCATGGCCGCGCCGCAGGGTGAACTGTTCGGCCTGCTCGATCCCGCCACCGCCGAGCCGCCCGCGGCCGCAGGCTGATCCGGAGACGAGTCGAGCCGGGTCGATCGGCATCGACCCGGCCCGAGACCCACTCGCGCGTCACGCGCTCCGAGAAGGAACGGTCGCGCCGCGAAAACAACGTTCAGCGCACCGATTCCGGCCGCCGCGGACCCTGCTGCGCCGTGGCCTGCTGCGAGGCCGCCTGCAGCGAAGTGCCGTGCGCAGCCTGCGGATTCGCGGTCCTCATCGGGGTCCGCGCCGCACGCCGGTCCGGGGCGACCAGAATGGCCGTGATCGGAATCGCCAGCGACAGCGTGCCGATGATGAAGGTCGGCACGAAGAAGTTGAACAGCACGTTGCCGTGCGGAGTGGCCGCGGCCGGGTCCACGTGCACCTCGAGCCCGGTCAGCCCGGCATAGTGCATGCCGATCACCAGGATCGCGTACAGCACCGCGCCGGCCAGCACCATCGGCACCGAGGCGACCCACAGGCTGAACCACAGCATCAGCGCCGAGAGCACGAAGGCGATCACGTACACCGCCACCGAGGACACCAGGCTGCGATCGACGCTGCCCTGAATCCGGATGGCGCCCAGCAGCAGCTGGTGGACGTCACCGAAACCGAAGGCCATCACGGCCGCCGCCACCAGCAGCCGCCACCAGACCAGCCGCCGCCCGTTGATGAGCAGCGCGGCGAACACGGTGGCCGCCGACAGCACCGAGAACAGGGTGATGGACACGTTGTCGTAGCGCAGCTGGCTGCCCCGCACGTCGAAGCCGAGCATCGACACGAAGACCGGCATGGCGACACCGACGCCGCCGATGGACACCGCCGCCACGAACAGCCACACGATCCGGAACCGCTGGGTCACCGACTTGGTGGACTGGCGAATGCAGGCCAGACCGCACGCCGCGCCCGCGAACGACACGATCAAGGCCAGCGCCAGCACCCAGTAGCCCATGGAGAAGTAGATCATCCCGACACCTCTGTCTTCGTCTGCTGCGACCCTGGACGCGCGAACCGCTAACCGTGCTGCGCGGTTTCGCGCTGTGCGGCCGTCAGCCGTTCGATCGCGTACTCGGTGACGGCGGCCAGTGCCCGGCGCACCTCGGCCGGGTCGCGCGCGTCGATGTCCACGATCGGCACGCCCTCGCGCACGCTGAGCGCCTCACGGAGCTCGGTGACCGGGAAGCGCGGCGCGTCCGGGAAGCGGTTGACCGCGATCAGGAACGGCAGCGACTTGGCCTCGAAGAAGTCCACGGCCGCGAAGCTGTCCTCGATGCGGCGGGTGTCGACCAGCACCACCGCGCCGATGGCGCCGCGGATCAGGTCGTCCCACATGAACCAGAACCGCCGCTGCCCGGGCGTGCCGAACAGGTACAGCACCAGGTTGCCGGGCAGGATGATGCGGCCGAAATCCATGGCCACCGTGGTGGTTTCCTTGCCCGGCGTGGCGGCGAGGTCGTCGACCCCGTCGGAGTAGCCGGTCACCATGGCCTCGGTGCGCAGCGGCACGATCTCCGAGACCGCGCCCACGAAGGTCGTCTTGCCGGCGCCGAAACCGCCGGCTACGACGATCTTGGTCGACGCCGTGCGGGACTCCTCACCCGGTCGTGGCGGGTACTGCAGCGCCAGGTTCGGGAACTGCCCGGTTGTGTACCCGGGGGCCCCGTGCGGGCCACCGGGGTAGCCTCCGCCGTCATAGGGCGCGGAGTCCATGCAGTGTCCTCTCCATTAGTGACCGGCGCTCGTCGAAGGTCGCCTGATCGCTCAAAGTCGAATGCACACGCAGGGTTCCGGCGACGACGAGATCGCCGATCACGACCCGCACCATACCCAGTGGGCGGCCCAGATGGGCCGCGATCTCGGCAACCGAGAGCCGCGCCGTACCGAGTCGCAGGATCTCGGTGCGCACGTCACCGGCCGGCCAGTCGAAATGGGCGGTGTAGGACAGGGTTTCGACGACCGCCTCGAGCGGTAGCTCCACCGCCGGCTCGGTGCGGCCGGAGGTCAGTGCGTAGGGACGAACACGTGTGGTCGGTGGCCGATTACCGCCGCCGCCAAGGGGATTGGTCATGCGCAGCTCATCTAGGCAGTGCGGGCGGTGGCCGAGACCACGGACCCGACCCGGTCGACCAGTAGGGCCATTTCGTAGCCGATGCGGCCGATGTCGTGCTGCTTGTTGGCCAGCACCGCCAGGTGCGAGCCATTGCCGACACTCATGACCAGCAGGTAGCCGCGCTGCATCTCGACGATGGACTGCATCACCTTGCCGCCCTCGAAAAGCTGTGCGGCCCCGGCGGACAGGCTGGCCAGACCCGCGGTCACCGCGGCCAGCTGCTCACCGCGGTCGGCCGGCAGGTGCGGGCTGGTGGCCTGCAGCAGACCGTCCGCGGAGACCAGGACGGCGTGCGAGACGCCCGGTACCTCCCGGGTGAAGCGGGTGACCAGCCAGTTCAGATTCTCATCGGTGGTGGTGCGCTGGGTGTCGGTCATGCATGCCCTCCGTCGTTGTACTGGGAGTCGGCCCGCCCGGAGCGGACGCCGCTGAGATGCCTGGAGAGGCTGTCGCGGATCTCGTCCGGATTGCGGCCGCTGCCGTCGTCCTCCTGGGCGACGGCACCGGGCACCAGCTGGGCGCCGGGTCGCCGAATCGGCAGGCCGCCCTCGGTGCGACTGGTTGTGGTCGGATTGGCCGCCTCTTCGGCCGCGGCCCAGCCGCTGTCCGAAGTCGACGACCATGCAGCGCCGTCCTGGTTCCCGTCGGCCGGTTCCACCAGCCACTCGGACACCATGCGCTGATAGATCGGGGTCGGGGCCGCGCCGACCGGCCGCAGGCCGGGCGGGGGAGCGACCGGCCGCGCGGCGGCGGGTGCGGCCTCGTCGCCGCGAACAATGGTGTCGGCGTTGCCGTTCGTGCTCCCGCTGCCGTTCGTGCTGCCGTTGGTGTCGGCGGCCGGGATCGTGGGCCGATCGTTGTCGCCGAAGGCGCTGTACCCGTTGCCGAAGTAGCTGCCGGTGTCGGGCCCGTTCGGATTCCAGCCCCGCGCCGGCTCCGTGATCTGCGGCTCGGGGGTGGGCGCGACGGTCTCGGGCACCCAGACGGACTCGGGGGCCGGCTCCGGCTCGAGCGTGCGCGCCTCGCCCCAGTAGTGCATCGGCGCGGGACTCTGCTGCGGCGCAGCCGGTTCCGGCCGCAGCGCGGACACGCTGTAGGCGCGCGCGTCCTCGGGTTCGGTGAAGGCGTCGGTGAAGCCGTCGGAGAACCGGTCCTGCACCTGCGCCGGCTGCGGCGCCTCGGTGAACGTGGGAACGATCGGGTGCTCACCGGTGTCGGGGCCCGGCTTGCGCTGCGGCAGGCCGGAACTGGTGAAACGCGCGGTGGTGGCCGCGGCGGGCTCGGGCAGGTTCGGCACCGGGGTCAGCCGCGGCGGGGCTTGCACGGGCTGCGGGCCCGTGATCGGGCCCGAGGACGCCGGAATCGGGGCGGACGGTACCGGAATCGGCCCGGACGGCATCGCGATCGGGCCGGAGACCAGGGCCGCCGGGGGCACCGGCAACGGGGAGGCGACGGGGTACTGACCGGTGGGGTCGCCGACGCGCTCCGGCGCGGGCGAGACCAGGCTGCCCGGCAGGTGCACGCTGCCGGTGATGCCCGGCTGCTGCACCATGGCGGAGGTGCGGCGCAGGCTGACGGTGATGTTGTGCCGCTTGGCCAGGCGGCCGACGACGAAAAGACCCATGCGGCGGGCGGTCTCGACATTGACCTCGCCACCGGAGGCCAGGCGGTCGTTGATGCCCTGCAGGTCCTCGGCGTTCATCCCGAGGCCGCGGTCGGTGATCTCGATCAGGTAGCCGCCGTCCACGGCCCGCGCCACCGATACCGCCACCGGGGTGGTGGGCGGGGAGTAGCGCAGCGCGTTGTCGATCAGCTCGGCCAGCAGGTGCTCGATGTCGACGGCGGGCTCACCGGCGACGATGCCGTCGGGCACGGTGCCGATCTCCACGCGCTGGTAGTCCTCCACCTGGGAGACCGAGGACCACAGCATGTCCGACAGCGGCACCGGCGCGAGATGGCCACGGCGCAGCGCGGTTCCGGCCAGCACCAGCAGGTTGTCGCCGTTGCGGCGCATGCGGGTGGCGAGGTGGTCGAGGCGGAACAGCGATTGCAGGCGCTCGGAGTCGTCCTCGTCGCGTTCGAGCTCCTCGATCAGCGACAGCTGCTGCTCCACGAGGGATTGGCTGCGGCGCGAGAGGGTTTCGAACATGTTGCCGATCTGCAGGCGCAGTCGCGCCTGTTCGGCGGCCAGGTGGAGGGCCTGGGAGTGGATGTCGTCGACGGCTCGGGCCAGCTGCCCGATCTCCTCGGTGGTGTGCACGTCGACCGGCGAGATCTCCGGGGTCGCGCCGCCGGCGCGCACCACCTCGAGTTCCTGCGGCAGGTCGATGTGGGCCACCTGCAAGGCGTCTCGCCGCAGGCGGCGGACCGGGACGACCAGCGAGCGGGCCACCACCAGCGCCAGCGCGAGACCGGCCAGCAGCATGCCGATCACGATGGAGGTGTCGCGCAGCACGTTGTTGCGCGCCTCGGTGGTGAGCGCGGCCAGCTTGGAGTCCATCGAGTTCGCGACCGTGGACACTTCCTTCTCGTAGGCGTCGGCACTGCCGCGCAACGAGTCCTGCATGGCCGGCAGGCTGCCCGGATCGGGCACGTTCTGCATCAGGATGCCGACACGCGCGCCGGCATTGTCCTTCAGCGTGTTCGCGTTCTGCGCCGCGTCCGGCGCCATGCCGCGATACACCTCGATCATGGTGATCTCGGCGCCGATGGCGGTGAGCAGCTTGGTCCGCAGCGCCGGATTGGAACCCGCCCCGGGCGCGGCGAGCATGATCCGCTCCTGGGTGAGCATGCGGGAGGCGGTCTCGGCGGCACCGAACTGCAGGAAGGACTGCTGCACCCGGAGGTCGCCGACGGTGGGCGCGCCCGCGAGCGCGTTCTGCGCCCGGGTCTGCACCTCGTCGACCTGATCTCCGATGGTCTGCGGGGAGCTGGTGCGCAGGCTGTTGCGCATGGTCTTGGCGACGGCGATGGAGGCGCCGAGTTCCTTGGTGACACCCGGATCGGCGTTGGAGGACTTGAGGACTGTTTCGAGTTCCGCCTCGGCCTGATCGAACTTGGCCGTGGCGGCGTCGAGGTCGGGGTCGACGTCCTGATTGCCGCCGATGATCGCGGCGACCGCGAGTTCGTTGCTGGTGACGAGGAATTTGATCGTGGGGCGGAGCACGTCCATCTGCTCGCTCGCCGCGCTCAGTTTCGAAATGGTCTGCAATTCGCTGTTGATGCGCAGCACCGCGAAGGTCGCGGCGAGGAGCACCGGGAGCACCAGCACGATCCCGACCTTGCGGGTAACGGGCCAGTTGGACAGGCTGAATTGCCAGGACCGGGGTGCTGCTTCCATCCCGCTTCCGTCGCCTCCGCTTCACGATTGACCCTCGGGTACGTATGCGGTTGTACGGCTTTGGGGTCGAACCCGCGCGGAACCAACTAAGGGTCTTCTTTTACGGCCTGCAACATACCGCGTGAGCTGTCCAACGGCAATTCGTAGGACTTTGAGGTTTAGTTCCCGAATGCGGCCTTCCTGCAACGGGTTTCGCGCGAATTTGGGTGACACCGCAACCACTTGGCGTCGGCCCGCCGTGAAACGCGCAGGTCATCTGCCTCACTCGTCCGGCGTGTCGAAGGGGACCTTCTCAGTCACCTCTCAGTCGCTGTGGGCAGACTGGTTGCCATGCGCATTCTGGTAGTCGACGACGACCGCGCGGTCCGGGAATCGCTGCGTCGCTCGCTGACCTTCAACGGGTACACCGTCGACCTCGCGGTCGACGGTCTGGACGCCTTGGAGAAGACCGCCAGTCAGCGACCCGACGCCCTCGTCCTGGACGTCATGATGCCCCGGCTCGACGGGCTCGAGGTGTGCCGCCGGCTCCGCAGCACCGGCGACGATCTGCCGATTCTGGTACTCACGGCACGGGATTCGGTTTCCGAACGCGTCGCCGGACTGGACGCCGGCGCCGACGACTACCTACCCAAGCCCTTCGCCCTGGAGGAACTGCTGGCCCGGCTGCGCGCGCTGCTGCGCCGCACCGCCGGCGATCCGGCCGACGCCTTCTCGGAGGCCATGGCCTTCGCCGACCTGTCGCTGGATCCGGTCACCCGCGAGGTCACCCGTGGAGAACGCCAGATCAGCCTGACCCGCACCGAGTTCTCGCTGCTGGAAATGCTGATGGCCAACCCCCGTCGTGTGCTCACCCGCAGTCGCATTCTGGAGGAGGTGTGGGGCTACGACTTCCCCACCTCCGGCAATGCGCTCGAGGTGTACATCGGCTATCTGCGCCGCAAGACCGAGGCCGACGGTGAACCGCGTCTCATCCATACCGTGCGCGGCGTCGGCTATGTGCTGCGCGAGACCCCGCCGTAGGAGCCGTGCTCGTGGGAAGAACCGTTCCCCGGCGGCCGGTGGTCGCCGGACTCGGGTCGCGTCCGGAGTCGGCCGAACTGCGGCCGCCCATGCCGCTGACCCGGTCGGTCTCGCTGCGCTGGCGGGTCACGCTGCTGGCCGCCTCCGTGGTGGCCGTCGCGGTCGCCTTCACCTCCATCGCCGCCTACGCCATGGTGGCGCGCTCGCTGTACGCGGACGTGGATTCGCAACTGCGGGCGCGGGCTTCGGTGATGATCGACAACAACCTCGACAGCCTCGGTTTCCAGTCGCTGGTGTTCGCCGGGCTGTACTCCAGCGATGTCGGCGTCGCCCTGGTCTTCCCGGATCAGTCGCAATACGTGCCCCCGCAGACCACGCTTCCGCCGATCGGCAATCAGGAGCGCGCGGTGGCCCGCGGCGAGATCAGCTTCTCGCTGCGCACCGTCGAGGATCAGCGAGTGCTGGCGCGGCGCACCCACTCCGGATCCACCCTGGTCGTCTCGCAGCGGCTGCAGCCCACCAAGGAGGTGCTGGACCGGCTGGCCTGGCTGCTGTTCGTGGTCGGCGGCTGCGGGGTCATCGTGGCCGCGGCGGCCGGAACCACCGTGGGCCGCACCGGCTTGCGGCCCATCGCCCGGCTCACCGCCGCCACCGAGCGCATCGCCCGCACCGACGACCTCACCCCCATCCCGGTCACCGGCGACGACGAACTCGCCCGGCTCACCGACAGTTTCAACACCATGCTGCGGGCCCTGGGCGAATCCCGGGAACGGCAGCGCCGATTGGTCGCCGACGCCGGTCATGAGCTGAAGACGCCACTGACCTCTTTGCGCACCAATATGGAACTGCTCATCGCCTCCTCCCGGCCGGGCGCGCCCCGCATCCCCGACGAGGACATGGCCGAACTGCGCTCCGACGTGATGGCCCAGATCGAGGAGTTGTCCACGCTGGTCGGCGATCTGGTCGACCTGGCCCGCGAGGACGCGCCCGAGACCGTCTACGAGCAGATCGACCTCGGCGACGTGGCCGAGCGGGCGCTGGAACGAGTCCGGCGGCGGCGCACCGGAATCGAATTCGACGCCGAGCTGCGCCCCTGGTTCATCTACGGCGACGAACCGGGACTGGAACGCGCACTGCTCAATGTGCTCGACAATGCGGCCAAATGGAGCCCCGAGGGCGCCAAGGTCTTCGTCGCCATGCGCGAGAGCGGACGCGGGCTGCTGGAGTTCGCCGTCGACGACGCCGGGCCCGGCATTCCGCCGGCCGAGCGGGAACTGGTGTTCGAACGCTTCTACCGGACCACCGCCTCGCGCTCCATGCCCGGCTCCGGACTCGGGCTGGCCATCGTCAAGCAGGTGGTGACCAAACACGGTGGCACCATCAACATCGATACTTCCGACCGCGGCGGCGCTTTGATCCGTATCGTGCTGCCTGGAGAAGGCGCACCGCCGCTGCCCGACTCGGCGCCGGACTGAGCGCCGGAAAGCTCGGCGAAAAGCAAGCACGGTCTCAGTCCACTCTCAGTCGTTACCGCCAGGCTTGGCGACGAGACTCGAGGAGAAAACGAGAAATGACCGAGGATTCGACAGTATCCCCCGCTGGCGGGCAGGGCCCCGAGCCCGAAGGCGACGCCCCGGATACCACCGCCTCCGGCCTGCCCAAGCGCGACCCCGCAGGCTCCGCCACCCCCGAGGCCGGATCCCAGCCCTTCGACGGCTTCGCCGCCTCCGCGGCCCCGCAGCCGGTCGCACCCGCCCCCGGCGGAATGATGCCACCGGCGCAGCCGGGCCATCCCGCCCCCGCCGGACCGGTCGCAGCCCCCGGATCGGCCACCCCCGCACCCGCGGCTCCCGCCGGATTCGGTGCGGCGCAGTCCTTTTCCCCCGGCGCCGCCCAGGGGCCGGGCCCCGGCCCCGCCTACGGCGCGGATCCGGCGACCCAGATCCTGCCCGGCGCGGGTTACGGTGCGCCGCAGGGCGCCCCGGCCTACGGCGCGGCTTTCGGTGGGGCACAGCCCTATTCGGCGCAGTACGGCGCCGGGAAGCATCCGACCGAGGAGATTCCGGCCGGCCTCTACGGACAGGCGTACGTGGCGTCGGGGGCCGGGTACGCCACCGGACAACATCCGACACAGGTGATTCCGGGCGGCCCGGGCATGCCGGGTATGTCGGGCGCGCCGGGGATGCCCTACGCGGGCGCGCCCGCGCCCAAGCGATCCGGGCGCGCCGGTCTGGTCGCGGGTGCGGTGGTGCTGGCGCTGCTCAGCGGCGGCATCGGCGGCGCGGTCGGCGCGCTGGCCACCCACCACAACGACACCCGCTCCATGGTGACCAACGCGCTCGATCAGCCGGTCGGCAATGGCAAGACCGCGCCCGCGCCGGAAGGTTCGGTGCAGGCGGTGGCGCAGAAGGTGCTGCCCAGCGTGGTCATGATCCGGGTCGCCGGCGCGCGGGCCGAGGGTGAGGGGTCGGGCGTGATCCTGTCCTCGGACGGCCTGATCCTCACCAACAACCACGTGGTCAGTGGCGCGGGCCAGAACGCCAAGATGGATGTGGCCTTCAGTGACGGCACGACCGCCCCGGCCACCGTGGTGGGCGCGGATCCGGTGTCGGACATCGCGGTCATCCGGGTCACCGGCAAGACCGGTCTCCAGCCGATCGACCTGGGCCAGTCGGCGAATCTCCAGGTCGGCCAGGGCGTGGTGGCGATCGGTTCGCCGCTGGGCCTGGCGGGCACCGTGACCAGCGGCATCGTGTCCTCGCTCAATCGCCCGGTCTCCACCAGCGGTGAGCCGGGCGCGCAGGGCACCGTCATCGACGCCATCCAGACCGACGCGGCCATCAACCCGGGCAACTCCGGCGGCGCGCTGGTCGATATGACCGGCAAGCTGATCGGCATCAATACCGCCATCGCGACCATGGGCACCGCCGAGTCGGCGGGCGCGCAGAGCGGCTCCATCGGCCTCGGCTTCGCCATTCCGGTGGACACCGCGCGCCGGGTGGCCGACGAGCTGATCAAGAACGGCAAGGCCACCTACGCCCAGATCGGGGTGACCGTGCGGGCGCAGGACGACGTCAACGGCGCGCGCGTGATGGACGTGTCGCCCGACGGCCCGGCCGCCAAGGCCGGCATTCCGAAGAACGCGATCATCACGAAAATCGATGATCAGATTGTGGATTCGGGTAATTCGCTGATCGCCGGGGTGCGCTCGCACCGGCCCGGCGACAAGGTCAAGGTGACTTACACCGACGACCAGGGCAAGAACCCCAAGACCGTCGAGGTGACCCTCGGCGAGGCAGCTGCGGAGGGCGGCCGATGATGATTCACGAGAGCGGTAGAGAACCGACCCCGGCGATTCGCGTCACCGGTGACGGGGGCTGGGAGCTGTTGTCGGACAAGGGCGCTACGGTGAGCACCATGGAAATCGATACCGCTGTCGCGGGCCGTGCTCTTGTCGTGGTCGTCGACGATCGAACCGCCCATGGCGGGGTGGACTCGCTGGGTCCGCTGGTCACCGAGCTACTCACCGAGGCCGGGTTCCTGGTGGACGCCTCGGTGTCGGTGCAGGCCGATGAGGTGGAGATCCGCAATGCGCTCAATACCGCGGTGATCGGTGGTGTCGACCTGGTCATCTCGGTCGGCGGCACCGGCATGTCACCGCGTGACGTGACCCCGGAGGCCACCGAGGAGGTGCTGGACCGGGTGCTGCCCGGTATCAGCGAGGCGCTGCGTTCGTCCGGGCTGGCCTCGGGTTCGCTGGACGCGGGGCTGTCCCGCGGTCTGGCCGGGGTTTCCGGCAGCACGCTGGTGGTGAACCTGCCGGGTTCGCGCGCCGCGATCCGGGACGGCATGGCCACCTTGGGCCCGCTGGCCAGCCGGGTCATCGATGAACTGTCCGGCCTGTCGGAATGATCGACGCCGAGCAGCCTTCCGAGTCATCCGGGTCATCCGAGACCTCGGAACCACCCCGTCCGGCCGAGCGCCGGGCGGGGTCTCGTCGTTTGACACCCGCCGAGCGCGCCCGGCTGGCGCGCATCTTCGGTGACGAGCTGCCGTCCACGACCACGGACGAGCGCACTCCCGAGCCCGAATCCGGCCGATCCTCCGATGATTGGCTGCGCTCCCAAGTTCCGCCGCATCACGGCTGATCCTGCTGCCGTATCGCGGTCGAGTCGCGCTCGCGACGTATTCATATCCGGCTATACGCCGTAGATCCCGCATGCCTGTTCACGGTCTGGCGGTGCCATTCGCCAGATAATTGCCACGCCTCTTGTTATCTGACTTGATACGTCCGTTATTTGGTTGTTGCCATCTGGTAGCTGCTGTGGCTAATATCTCTCGCTGGTCACCAAAGTTGCGGCTCGAACGAGTTTGAGTTGCGTGCTCGAGCGTTGCTTCTGTCGGAATCTCGTGTCGTAGTGGCCTCTTCAGCCCCGGTGGTCGGGGTTGTCCGCAAGAAAACTGATGAGGGAACTATGAGCGAGAACCGGACCGCCGGTTTGCGTCGCGCCGCCCGTGTCGCGGGCGTTGCCGCGGCGGCCTCCGTGGCTTTCGGCCTCCTGTCGACCGGCGCCGCCAACGCCGACACCTTCGTGCCGTTGCCGGACGGTCAGAAGGTCGGACCCGGCGTCACCATCTCCCGGGTCGGCGAGCACGCCGTGATCTCGCCGTCGCTGTCGGCGAACGGCGCGGGCCGCACCGCCTGGCTCTCGGGCAAGGCCGTCGCCGAGGTCACCGCCACCCCGGACGGCACCGTCGGACCGAACAACGGACCCAAGAACGGCTCGGGCTCCAACAACTCGTCCACCCACGGTGCGTCGCAGATCAACACCGGCTACCTCATCGGCTGCCAGGTGAACATCTCCGACACCGCCGTCTCCGCCGGCGTCTCCGGCGGCGTGAGCCTCACCGGCGCCAATGCGGGCGGCTCCATCGGCCTGAACCTCGGCCCCGGTCAGGTCACCTTCGTTCAGATCAATTCCAAGGACATCCTGAAGCCGGGTACCTACTCGATCGACTACCAGGATGTGCCGGTCGACGTGCAGGGCTGCGCGGGCTACGCCCAGGCGCGCGCCTACACCGTGGTCGAGATCATCGGCAACGACTACTCGAAGACCACCCTCTACGGGCAGCCGTTCAGCCTCGGCTGACGTGTGGTCGACCACTCGATTCATTTCTCGCGTAAGCGAATTCGACCCCAGAGGGATTTGATCATGAACGTTCGCAAGACCTTGGCGCGGACCGCCGGCGTCGGCGTTGTCGCCACCGCCGCCCTGGGCCTGTTCTCGACCGGCGCTGCCAATGCCGACACCTTCGTGCCGCTGCCCGGCGGCTCCATCACCGAGACCATGGACGACGGCACCGTCGTGACCATCACCATGACCGGCGAGTCCGCCAACATCAACCCGTCCATGGGCGACACCCCGCTGCACCGCAATGCCTGGGTGTCGGGCAGCGCGCAGGTGCAGCTGTCCGGCACCAACAGCTCTGTCGGCGGCAAGATCGTGCCCGGTTACGTGGTCGGCTGTCAGGTCAACATCGCCGGTGGCGGCGCCAGTGGCGGCCCCAGCGTGGGCGCCAACTACGACGGTTCCAGCCCGTCCGCCGGCGCCAACGTCGGTGGCAACCTGACCCTGGGCCCCGGTCAGTCGAAGGCGTTCTACCTGCTCGATGAGGAAGCGCCGGACGACTACGGCCAGGAGTCGCACAATCTGCGCAACAAGTTCCAGGGCAACTCCGGCTCGGTGACGTGGTCCGACGAGACCATCAACCTGAGCGGCTGCGGCGGCTACGCCCAGGCGCGCTCGTTCGTCGCGGTCCAGGTCGAGACCGACAACGTCATCACCGCCTACACGCTGTGGGGTCAGCCCTTCAGTCTCGGCTGATCAGTTTCCGCTCAGCGGATTCCGAAGGGGCCCGGTGCGATTAGCGCCGGGCCCCTTTTGCTATCCGCGACTTTCTCGACATACCTGCGGGTTTGTGTTGGCGAGTGGTCGACTCTGTTCGCTCACGTCTCAGAGCCCACTCTTGTGATGTAAAGTGCCCTGCGTCGCTACGCCAAAAGAATTTGTGACCAGTAACACGGTGGCAACAATGTGGCGACAAACTCAACCGGGGATTCGGAAGGGTCCCATTTCAACCTCGGTGGTCGAGGTTGAACTGCTTGAAACCTGATGAGGGGAAGTATGAGCGAGAACCGCACCCACGGTGCGCGTACCGCTGCCCGCATTGCGGGCATCGGCGCGGCTGCGGCCGTGGCCTTCGGCCTTTTTTCCACTGGTGCCGCTAACGCCGACACCTTCGTGCCGTTGCCGGACGGCCAGAAGGTGAACCCGGCGGGCACCGTCACCATCACCCGCACCGGTGAGCACGCGATCGTGTCGCCGTCGCTCGCCGCCAATGGCGCGGGTCGTGTCGTATGGGTCAGCGGCGCCGCGAGCGCCGTCGTCGACACTCCGGATGGCACCGTCGGTCCGTGGAACGGCCCGACCAACAGCCCGGGTTCGAACAATTCGTCCACCCATGGTTCGTCGATCATCAGCACCGGCTACATCGTCGGTTGCCAGATCAGCATCGGTGAGGACGCCATCTCCGCCGGTATCTCCGGCAATGTCAGCCTGAACAGCGCGGGCGTCGGTGGTTCCATCGGCGTCAACCTCGGCCCCGGCCAGGTCGCCTTCGTTCAGATCGACTCCAAGGACATCACCAAGTCCGGCACCTACTCGGTCGAGTACCGGGACGCGGAGATGCAGATTCAGGGTTGCGCGGGGTACGCCCAGGCGCGTGCGTACACCACCGTCGAAATCATCGGCAACGACTACTCGAAGACCACGCTCTACGGACAGCCGTTCAGCATCGGCTGACCGTGGTCTCGACCCGCCAAATCCTTTCTCGCATAAGCGAATTCGACCCACGAGGGACAACAGAAATGAGTATCCGTAAGACCGTGGCGCGGGCGGCCGGTGTAGGTGCCGTTGCCACCGCCGCCCTTGGCCTGCTCTCCACCGGTGCGGCGAACGCCGACACCTTCGTGCCGCTGCCGGGCGGCGAAATCACCCAGACTCTGTCCGACGGCACCGTTGTCACGGTGAAGCTGGTCGGCGAGTCCGCCAACATCAGCCCGTCGCTGGGTGCCACCCCCGTGCACCGCAACGCCTGGGTCTCGGCGTCGGCGCAGGTCCACATCGACGGTGACACCACCGCCACCGGCGGCAAGATCTACCCGGGTTACGTGGTGGGCTGCCAGGTCACCATCGATGGCGGCAACGTCAACGGTGGCGCGACCGGCGGTGCCAGCTGGGACAACTCCGGCAATGTCACCCCGCAGGCCGGCGCCAACACCGGCGCCAACCTGACCCTGGGTCCGGGCCAGGCCAAGTCGTTCTACATCCTCGACCTGGAAATGCCGGACGACTACGGCAAGGAAGCCCACAAGACCCGCAACGCCTTCAAGGGCACCGACGGTTCGGTGACCTGGTCGGATGAGACCATCGGCCTGAACGGCTGTGCCGGTTACGCCCAGGCGCGCTCCTTCGTGAGCGTCGAGGTCGAGACCGACAACGTCATCAGCTGGGTCACCCTGTGGGGCCAGCCCTTCAGCCTGGGGTAAAACCCGCTAGCTGGTAATGGCAACGGGCCCGGCGCTTTTCGCGCCGGGTCCGTTTGCTGTATCCCGATCCGATATTGCTATGTCCCCGTTCACATCTCGTGTTTGCCGCCGGCGCTGCGCGTGGCCAGCAGGTCCCGGATCTCGGTCAGCAGTTCGGTATCGGTGACCGGGTCCTCCGCGGTGCCCCACAGCTTCTTGGCCCTGCTGTACGGCAGCACCAGGGCGAAGTAGAGCAGAGTCGCGATGATCACGAAGTTGATGGCCGCGGTGATGATCGGGCCGACGGCCACATAGGTCGCCGGTTTGTCGGCCACCAGCTGGAAGCCCAGGCCGAGCTGGCTGGTGCCGCCGAATGCGGCGAGCAGCGGGGTGATGATGCCGTCGCTGAACGCGGTGACGATGGCGACGAAGGCGGTACCCATGACCACGGCCACCGCCAGGTCGATGACATTGCCGCGCATCAGGAAATCCTTGAAACCCTTGAGCATTGCGGAAGCTCCTCTACCTGAGGGATCGAACGCAGAGTAATGGGGGTATACGGGATGCTAGTTCACCCGCGGGCCGGTTCAGTGGAACACGACGGTGAGTGCCGTCCGCAGCGAGGCCGCGGCCACCGCGGCGGCCCGCCGGGAATCCAATGCCAGCAGCACGATCCGGTCGGTGCGCCCGCGTGAGTTCTCCGTCCCCGACACCAGCACCACGGCCGCGTCGGCCGCGAGCAGCCGCGCGGGCCGGCCGCCCCCGCCCGAGTCCTCGCCGGCCACCACGTCCACCCGGTCCCCGGCCCGCAGGATTTCGGCAACGGCATTGTCCGCCAAGCGAATCGGGACGATGCGCGCATCGGCGGACTGCGCTGCCACCGCCGCCAGCCGCGGCCCCACCACCCGGACCTCGGTGACGATCTCACCCGCCGCCAGCGCGCCCGCCAGGGTGGCTCCGCGCAGCCGGGCGGCCTCCCGCACGGTGCCGGCGGGCAGGGTCGCCGTCTCCCGTGCCGCGACCCGCACATCGCCGTCGCCCAGTACCTGTCCGGGTGGCAGATCCCGGGTGGCGACCAGGACCTGGGTGTGTCCGGCCGCGGGGTCGGCGCGCACGGCCAGAAACCCCGCCAGAACGAGCAGCGCGACCGCCCCGGCCCGCCGCAGTAGCACCGCGTCCGCCCAGATCAGGCGGCTACGGAAGTCCTGCAGGATGGCTCGATACGGTCGCGTCATGCGGGGCAGCGTACGGTCGCCCCGATACCGACAGGCCCGGGCGGAACCCGGGCTGTGGATAACGAAAAGCCTGTGGAGAAACTCGGATCAGGCGGCGGAGGTGCTGGAGCCGCTGGTCGACGTGGCCGAGGTCGAGGAGCTCGGCGCCGTGGAGCTGGAGCTCTCCGAGGAGGTGGACGAGGACTTGGCCGGCTCGGAGGAGGTCGATCCGTTGCGGCTGTCGGTGCGGTAGAACCCGCTGCCCTTGAAGACGATGCCGACCGAGTTGAACAGCTTGCGGAGCTTGCCGTTGCACTGGTCGCAGGTGGTCAGCGCGTCATCGGAGAAGGACTGCACGATGTCGAACTTGTTGTCGCACTCGGTGCATGCATACGAGTAAGTAGGCATCGGGAAACCTCCACGCTCTTCGTCGAATTAGCACTCTACAGCTGGCAGTGCCAACGCTGCCAATCGGGTGTCAATTCCCGACCCGATCTTCGAGCCGTCGCAGGCCCCCGAGCGGGGTCAGTGCCCACCCCATTCGGTGGTCGTGCGGCTCTTCCGGCAAACGCTCCACGAGTTCGTCGTCGCGCACCACCGCGATCAATCGCGCGTCGGCGCGGCAGGCGCTCAGACTTCGATCGTAATAACCGGCCCCGCGCCCCAATCGAACCCCGCGGCGATCCACCGCCAATGCCGGAACCAGAATCGCCGCGGCCTTCGCGATCCCATTCGTGACCGGCGCGCCTTCCGGTTCCCGGAGTCCGAAGCGCCCGCGCCGCAGCCCCGCCGGACCGGTGTACTCGGCCCATTCCAGCGGACCGGGTTCGCCGGTGACCGGCAGCAGCACCCGCGCCCCGGCGGCCCGCAGCGCGTCGAGCATGGCGAGCGAGCCGGGCTCACCGCCGATGGGCACGTAGGCGCACACCCACTCCGCGTCGGCGAGCGCCCCGGCCGCCGCAGCCAGTGCCGCCGCCTCACGCTCCCGGTCGGCGACGGGCAACGCCTTGCGCCGCGCGAGGATCTCCTCGCGCCAGGCGCGCTTGTCCCGCTCGTCGGTCACGCCTCCACCCTAGGACGGGCGGGTCAGCGGTCCGAGCGCGGCCGGGTGAGGGTGAAGGTGTCGACGGCCTTCAGGTCGCTGGTCGGCCCGGTGAGAGCGTAGTAGGTGCCGGTGATGGTGGTGTTACCGCCCGGCTGACCCGGGTCCACGTCGAAAGCGCAGAAACCGTAAGGGTGTTCGGCGTCCTTGAAGGCCGACCAGGGCGCGTCCTCGAGGACGTACACCGGCGCCTTCTTGCCGGTCGCCGGATCCACCTCGCCGACCGCGGTGATGACCCGGCACTTGTCGCCGGGGAAGAACAGCTGATTCGACGGCGAGGAGGTGCCGCCGCCGCCGATCACCAGGTGCACGGTGCCCTTACTGGTATCGACGACGTCCTTACGCGTGTCGGCGGGCCTGGGGGTCAGCGTCTCGGACCCGGTCACCCCGCGCACCGGATGCGAACGCTCGTAATGGTGTTCGTGCCCGCACAGCACGAGATCGACCTGGTACTTGTCGAACAAGGGCAGCCAGTCCTGCCGGATGCCCAGGTCCGCGCCGTTGAACTTGTCGGCCGAGGAAATGGCGACCTGGTGCATGAACACCACCACCCAGTCGATGCCCCGGTCGGCCCGCGCCCGGGCCAGTTCGCCCTCCAGCCAACGCTTCTGGGCGCCGCCCGAGTAGCCCCTGACATAGGAGTTGCCGCCGTCCTGCAGGCAGATGTCGTCATTGGCGACCGCGATCACCCGCACGCCGCCGACGGTGAACGAGTACCACAGGCCCTTGGCGTGGTCCTCGCCACCGGAGTCCGGGACGGTGAAGTAGGTCTGGAACGCCTGATATCCGATGGGCCCGTTGCCGAGCTCGTTCTCGTGGTTCCCGGGTGCGGGCATCCAGGGCCGGTAGCGGGCGGAGCGAGAGTTGTTGGCCCACCAGTCGTTCCAGGTGCGGATGCGGTCGGTGGCGATATTGGCGTAGCAGAGGTCGCCGTTGACCAGGTTGAACAGCGGGGCCAGCGATTCCACCGCCGAGGTGACGTCGCCGGCGTACTGGGAGCCGAGGTTGTCGTTGAGGGCCTTGCCGTCGACGATCTTGCCGACGGTGGGCGTGCCCTGGTCGCCGAAGCTGGTGAACCGGAACTTGGCCCGGCCCGCCGGGGCGGTGCGGATGGTGCCGAGTTCGGGCGGCGCGCCGTCGTGCCCGGCGGCGTACACGTAGTCGGTGTCGGGGGACAGGCCGGTGATCCGGGCGTGGTGGGCCTGAATCTCGATGCCGGACTTGGCATCCCGATAGGTCCGGGTCTCGGCCTGCACGCTCTTGCCGAAGCCGGCGTCGGCGGTGCCGTAGCGCACGGTGGGCTTGGTGACCGATCCGGTGGTGTGCCAGCTGACCACCACCTCGCGGGTGGTGTCGGATCCGAATTGCAGGTGCAGGCCCGCGACCCGGGGCGCGGCCGCGCGGTCGGGGGTGGTCACCAGTTCGGCCGAGCGCGGCCACGCCTCGGAGTTCGATGCGCCGCCGCGCAGCGCGACCGCGCCGCCGGCGCCGACCGCGAGCCCGGCCAGCCCGGCCACCGCGGACGCGCCGAACAGCCGGCGGCGGCTCAGCCCGCGCGCGGCGTCGGGCGAGTTCGCGGCGGACGCCGCCGGGTTGTCCGAGGTGGAATCGGGGCTGTGGGAATCCTCACGATCGGTCATAGGTGTCAGCTAACAACCGCTGGGTACGTGAGAGGTCACAGTGCGGCGAACTTGAAATGAAATGAACAGGTCGGTCTGCCAGTTCCGCTCCGGTCCGGCGTTCGGTGCGCTCCCGACGCTCCCGCCCCTTAGGCTCTCGGGGATATCGAGGCGGCCCTGAGCCGGTCTCGGGCGTGTGACGGATGGATAGGGTGAATTCATGACAGCTAATGGCGGCGGAGCCGAGTCGTCGAACGGCGGCGCAGCCGAGTCGTGCTTCCGTACCGCGGTGGTTCCCGCGGCGGGGCTCGGCACAAGGTTCCTGCCCGCGACCAAGACGGTGCCCAAGGAGTTGCTGCCGGTGGTCGACACCCCGGGCATCGAATTGGTCGCCGCCGAGGCCGCGGAGTCCGGCGCCAACCGGCTGGTGATCGTGACCTCGCCCGGAAAAGACGGTGTGGTCGCACATTTCGTCGAGGACCTGGTGCTGGAGAGCACCCTGGCCGAGCGCGGCAAGTTCCATCTGCTGGAGAAGGTGCGCAAGGCGCCCGCGCTGCTGGACGTGACCTCGGTGGTGCAGGAGGAGCCGCTGGGCCTGGGTCACGCGGTGGCACAGGCGGAATCGGTGCTCGACGCCGACGAGTCCGCCATCGCGGTGCTGCTGCCCGACGACCTGGTGCTGCCCGGCGGCGTGCTCGAGCTGATGGCCAAGGTGCGCAGCACCTACGGCGGCTCGGTGCTGTGCGCCATCGACGTGCCGAAGGAAGAGGTCAGTGCCTACGGCGTTTTCGACGTCGAGGAGCTGCCCGGCGGCCCGCAGGACGTGCTCAAGGTCAACGGCATGGTGGAGAAGCCCGCCATCGCCGACGCCCCGTCCACCTTCACCGCGGCCGGGCGATACCTGTTGGACCGCGCCATCTTCGACGCGCTGCGCCGCATCGCCCCCGGCGCGGGCGGTGAGCTGCAACTGACCGACGCCATCGCGCTGCTGATCGCCGAGGGTCACCCGGTACACGTCGTGGTGCATCGTGGGTCGCGACACGATCTGGGGAACCCGGGCGGTTATCTTCGAGCAGCGGTCGATTTCGCTCTGGAACGCGAGGAATACGGTCCCGCCCTGCGGGAGTGGCTCGAGCAGCGGCTCGGGTCCGGCTGGAATCCCCAGCTGACCTCGTACGAATAGCCGCAACGGGCAGAAGTGAAGGACAGGCGCCGGGGTCGCGTGGGCGGCCCGGCGGGCGACACGTCGACGGCGGCGGGCGAGACAACGGAAGGGCGGCATGCGCTCGGTTGAGGATCAGCAGATCAAGGTGACCGCTGCGGCCGTGGCCCCGCGGCCGGTCCGGGTCGCGATCAGCGAGGCCCAGGGACTGCTGTGTGCCGAGGACGTGGTGACCGAACGTCCACTGCCGGGCTTCGATCAGGCCGCCATCGACGGATACGCCGTGCGCAGTGTGGATGTGGCCGGCGCGGGCGCGAATATCCGTGACGAGGACGGTAATTCGGTGCACCTGAGCCTGCCGGTGGTGGGTGAGGTGGCCGCCGGCTCGCGGCAGCCGATCCGGCTGCAGCCGCGCCAGACCGTGCGCGTGGACACCGGCGCGCCGCTGCCCACCCTCGCCGATGCGGTGCTGCCGCTGGAGAACACCGACGGCGGCCGGGCCCGGGTGAAGGTCTTCGAGTCGGTGCGCTCCGGTGACTACGTGCGCCGCATCGGCGACGATGTGCAGCCCGGCGATCTGGCCGTGCGTGCGGGCACCATCATCGGCCCGGCCCAGGTGGGTCTGCTGGCCGCGGTGGGCAAGGACAAGGTGCTGGTGCATCCGCGGCCGCGGCTGTCGGTGCTGTCGGTCGGCGGCGAGCTGGTCGACATCGACCGTACCCCCGGACCGGGCCAGGTCTATGACGTGAACTCCTACGCGCTGGCCGCCGCCGCGCGCGACGCGGGTGCGGACGTGAACCGGGTCGGCATCGTCAGCGCCGATCCCAAGCGGCTGCGAGATGTGGTGGAGGGCCAGCTGGTTCGCTCCGAGGTGGTCGTGATCGCGGGCGCGGTCGGCGGCTGGGCGTCGGAGCAGGTGCGCGAGGCCCTCGAGGGCCTGGGCGAGCTGGAGATCACCCGGGTGGGCATGCATCCGGGCTCGGTGCAGGGTTTCGGCCTGCTGGGCCGCGACGAGGTGCCGACCTTCCTGCTGCCGTCGAATCCGGTTGGCGCGCTGGTGGTTTTCGAGGTCATGGTGCGTCCGTTGATCCGGATCGCGCTGGGCCGCCGCCATCCCATGCGGCGCATGGTGCGGGCGCGCACCATCCTGCCGATCGCCTCGATTCCGGGCCGGCGCGGGTATCTGCGCGCACAGCTCATGCGCGACGAGCAGACCGGCGACTACCTGGTGCAGCCGCTGGGCGGCCCGAACGGCGCGTCCTCGCATCTGCTGGCGACCATGGCGGAGGCCAACAGCCTGATCGTGATCGATCCCGAGGTCACCGAGGTGCGCACCGGTGACGAGGTGCAGGTCGCGTTCCTTGCGCAGCGAGGGTGAGGCCCGACATGATCGGTCAGGGCCCGCAGGCGTCGCTCCACCACCCTGTGCTTGCGAGCGTAACCACGGAGGGCCCCCGAGCATGTCGAATGGGCACAGCGTGAATGTCTTCCGGACCGCCCAGCATCCGGGCTGGCCGGCGCATCTGGGGCCGGTGCGGGTCGCCGCGGGCATCGTCACCCTGCGTCCGATCCGTTTGCGTGATGCCTCCGCCTGGAGCCGGATTCGTATCCGGGACAGGGACTATCTGGAGAAGTGGGAGCCGACCGGCCGCGGCCCGTGGGAGGCGCGCAACCACTCGAGCAACTGGCCCGCGCTGTGGTCGGCGCTGAAGGCCGAGGCCCGGCGCGGCGCCATGATCCCGTTGGTCATCGAGGTCGACGGCGTGTTCAGCGGGCAGCTCACGGTGGGCAATATCGTGCGCGGCGCATTGCGTTCGGCGTGGATCGGCTACTGGGTGTCGAGCGAGCTGAGCGGGCAGGGCGTGGCCACCGCGGCGCTGGCGCTGGGGCTGGACCACTGCTTCGGTGAGGTGGGCCTGCATCGGGTGGAGGCCACGGTGCGTCCGGAAAACCTTGCGAGCCAGGCGGTTCTGCGCAATGTCGGCTTCCGCGAGGAGGGCCTGCTGGAGCGCTACCTGGATGTCGACGGGGCCTGGCGCGATCACCTGCTGGTCGGCATGACGGTCGAAGAGGTCTCAGGAACGGTGGTGGACAGGCTGATTCGCGCCGGACGCGCCACCAGAGCCTGATAACTCGCTGTGTATTTCGGCGGCCCGATTACCGCCTCTGCCTGCGGCTCACCAGAATTGCCCCGCCGAATCGGGTTTCCGGGGCCCGACCCGGAGAACGACCGAGGGGTTGGCTGTTACTAGTGTTACCTGTGTGGTCGGCGCGCCTGTGGGGAATTACCCCGGTGTGGAATTAACCTACGGACGCCGGTGGTGCGTCTGTGTACCCGCCGGTTGGCGCTGCGGTGCACGTCGAAGGGACTATGAGCTGGGCGGGACGGAGGTGTGACGGCAATGCCGAATTCGATCTTGTGGATCGGTTTGGTGGTGCTCTGGGTCTTCGTCCTGTTTCCGATGCTGGCCAACCGTCATCCCCGTATCCGGCAGCACACCGACGCCGCGCTCTCCACGCGGATCCTGCATCGCGGTGGTGCCGCACAGCGCACCAGGAAAGGTCCGGCGACCGGACATGACACCGACCCGGACTACGTGCCGGTTCGCAGAAAGCTTCAGCACCCGAGCGAGGATCCGGAGGATCGGATGACCAGATCGGACGACGCAGCTGCATCGGACGAGAAGGAAGTCGACACCGAGGCTGCGCCCATCGCCGAAGCGCAGACGCCGCCCACCGAAGTGCCCGGGCCCGAGGGGGATTCGGCCGACGGTGTCGAGGCGGCGGAGATCGCGGCCGAATCCGAGTCCGAGCCGGCCGAGTCCGAGACGCTCCCCGAAACCGCCACGGCCGAGGGTGAATCCGAGAACGATGGGGCGGTGGCAGACGACGCCGACCGCGAGGCCGAGCGCGCAGAACGGCAGGAGGCGCCTCAGCGCGCCCGCACCCCCGCGCTGCGCGAGCCCGATCCGGCACCGGAACCGGAGCCCGAATCCGAGGACGAGGACGAGGACGCGGATTTCGTGCCGTCCCGCCGCGGCCGCGGCGGTTTCGATCCCGAGGCCGACGCCGCCGCCCGGGCGGCCCGGTACACCTTCCGTCAGCGCGCCGTGCTGGGCCTGGTGCTGTCCACCCTGGTCGTGGCTGCCGCCGGTCTCGCCGTCTCGCCGGTGCTGTGGTGGCTGTGCGCCCTGTCCGGCGCGGTCCTGGTGGCGTACCTGGGTTACCTACGCAGACAGGTCCGCATCGAGGAGGACATCCGCCGCCGCCGCGCCGCCCGCCTGGCCCGCAAGCGCGCCGAGGACGACGAGGAGGAGTCGCGCCGCCGCGAACGCCCGCGCCCGGATCGCGAGCAGACCCGTACCCAGCTGCGCCGGGCGGTCCTGGTCGAATCCGATGACGAGGACCCGCTGTTCGAGCACCTGGAGCTGTTCGACGCCGCGGCCGCCCGTGCCACCCGCCAGCGCGCCGCCGGCGCCCGCGAACGCCACGCGGTGGGCGAATAACCTACCGGACACAGTGCGAGGGCTCCCCGAGCGATCGGGGGGCCTTTTCGCTGTGCGGGCAAAGTCGTGCCGTGTGGGCAAAGTCCGCGTTGATAGGTTTTTGCTATTTCAGAAAGATCGCATTCCTATCGAATTCGCGGCGGCGAGCGCGGACATCGAAAAGGCCCGGCACTCGGCCGGGCCCTTTCGATGCTGCGGAGTAGCGCTGTGACGCTGCGGAGTAACGCTATTCGGTGTCGGGCATTCGCCCGGCAAGCGGAATCTGGCGCTCGATGAGTTCGGCCAGCGTCCGTAGTTTGGCCGCGAATTCGCGGGCCGCGACCGGATGGTCGGTGGAGCCCTTGACCACCTTCTGGGTGAGCGCGGTGAGGCGCGACTCCACCGAGCTGAACAGATCGGGTGTCTGCGTCTGCTCCTCGATGAGGTCGCCGCGCAGCCACGCCCGCAGCCGCTGCACCACCGTGCTCTCGTCGTAGTCGTCGGGCAGCACCGCGACCGCTTCGCGCAGTTTGCCCGCGGTGACCCTCACGTCGGCGGCCAGCGTGGTGTAGACGGTGACCGCCGCGTCCTCGCCGTGGGCCGCGGCCACCGGCAGCAGCTCGCGGATCTGTCCCTCGTTGATGGCGGGCGCGAGCGGGTGCAGGCGGGAGGCCAGCGGCCAGGCCCGGATCAGCTTGTGCGCGTAGGACCGCTGCATGTCCCACCGCTTCTCGACGTACTCGTCGAAGGTGGCGTGATCAGCGCGGTAGAGCCGCCCGTCGCGCACGATCTGCAGGGCGCGCCCGGCGGTCCAGAAGGCCACCCGCAGCGCGTCGATGGAGGACTCGCAGAGCTCGAGCTGATCGGATTCGGTCCGGCTGAGCGGTCCCTCGCCACCCGCACTGGGCAGCGGCAGATCGAGCACGCTCGGCGCGGACTCGACCTCCGGCGGGGCGGCCGCCCGGACCGGCGCGGGTCCGGACGGTGCCGAAGCGGCCGGGGCGGCAACCGGTTCGGGTGCGGTCGCCACCGGTTCGGGCTGTGGCGGGGCGGGTGCGGCCGGCTCCGGAGCCGGTGTCGACTGCGCTGGTTCCGGTGCCGATATCGCCGAGTCCGCCTCCGGCTGTGCGGGTTTGGCCGGGGCCATGAGTACCGTGGTCGCGGCCTGGGACAGCTTCGGGGTCCGCGGCCATTTGGCGTCGCGCAGCGGCGAGACCGGGGGAGTGTGCTCGGCCTCGTCGGAGAGCGGGTTACGGCCCAGGCCCCCGCCGATGGAACTCTTGCGGCGCTGGGGCGGCATCAGGCCGACACCTCCGCCGGCATGCGGGTGGACTGCGCGGCCTCCAGATAGGGCTGTATCAATTCGTCACCGACGGCACGGTATTCGCCGAGATCCTCGATCGGATTCTCGGCGCCGTCGCCGACTTCGCCGTCGGCGGCTTCGCGGTACCACTTCCAGGCGCTCACATAGGATTCGAATACGTCGTATTCGGCGTCCTCCAGATTGGCGCGCTGCGTGCGGTATTCGGTGGAGACATTGACGCCGTTCTTCATGGTGACCGGCACCTTGGTCATGAGCACCCGCACCCGAATGGCCTTTTCGTGTTCGGCGGCCGCCTCTTCCGCGGCGCGATAGGTACTGGGCACGCGTTTGACCTCCGACGGGCTGACGCTGGTGACGAGAACGAGCTCATCGCTCACCGTGACGGCGGCCTTGAAGATGTCGGCCGATTCGCCGCCGGCGTCGACGATGATCACGTCGTAATTCGCGGAATTGTCGGTGATGCAGTCGTTCACGTGCCGGGACGGGAAGGCGAGCAATTCGAAGGGAATGCCGACCTCGGCCCGTTGTAGCCGCCGATACCAGGAGTAACCGGTCTGGCTGAGCGGGTCGGCGTCGATCACGAGTACCCGAAGTTCGTGCACCGTGGCGAAATACGAGGCGAGGAAGAAGGCGGAGGTCGTTTTACCCACGCCGCCTTTGAGATTCCCCAGTGTGACAACCAGGGGCTCGGGAAGATTCGGTAGCGCACCGGATTTGGTCATCGATCATCCTCCTGATGATGGGGAGGGCTGTTTTTCCGTCGATCAGTCTCACACGGGCGCGCGTCCAGGCCAGTGAAGGCTCGCGCGATGTCGTCGAATTCGATGAAAATCGGCTGTGTCCAATTGGACACAGCCGTCAATGGTTACTGTTTCGTTATCGATAACACGCACGTCACTTGTTGCACCCTGTGCAATTCGGGCGAAATATGCACTCTCGGATCTGCTGCAGGACCGAAGAGTTCGAGTGTGATGGACGGAAACCGTATAGCTTTCACGGCTTGATCGGAGGACGACCGCTCATGGAAACCAACGGTGATAGACAGAAGGTTCGAGTGCTACCGCGGCTGAGCATGCGGGCCCTGGCGACAGGAGTCCTCGGCGCGGCAGCCGTCGGAGCGGCCCTGCTGTTCACAGCGGGCCAGGCGCACGCAGCGCCGGTCTCGATCCCCGGTATCGGGGAGATCGAGATTCCCACCGAGATCGCGACCCCGTTCGGCCTCGCTTCCGTGCCGAGTGTGGATGTCACGCTGCCGAGTGTGGATATCTTGCCGCCGAGTGTGGATATCGCGCCGCTGCCCGCGGTCGGCGAGACCTCCGCTGTCGGCTGGGCGGATGCCTCGCGCATGGTCGGGATTCCGGGGCACATCACTATCGCCCCGGCCGACCCCGTACCGGATCAGATTCCGGTCCAGGCGCTTTCGCCCGTTCCGCTGTACCCCGTCATGCCAGCTCCGGAATCCCGCTCGGTGGTGGTGGCCGGTCTCGGCACCTTCGCAGTGCCGAGCAGCCTGCCCCCGCTGGTCGGAATCCCCGGCGTGACCGATCCCGCGGCGCCCCGCGCGCCGGTACCCGCGGCCATGCCGAAGAAGACCGTCGGCGAACGCGCCGTGGAGGCCGCCCGCACCAAGCTCGGCGCGACCTACGCCATGGGGGGTGATGGCCCGGACACCTTCGACTGCTCGGGTTTGGTGCAGTGGTCGTATCGTGAGGCCGGAGTCGAAGTGCCGCGCACCAGTTATTCACAGCTGGCCGCCGGAACGCCGGTGTCGGTGGACGACCTGCAACCGGGTGATCTGGTCTCCTATTACGGCGGCGGCCATTCCGCTCTGTATCTCGGTGACGGAAAGGTCATCCACGCCAGCGATTACGGTTCCGGCGTGAAGGTCTCACCACTGACCACCATGCCGATGGCCGGCGCCAGACGCTTCTGATCAGGGCCACCCGACCGCGGACGCGCGGCCGAGGAAGTCCGGATACCCGATCCCGCCGGTGCCCGCCCACAACTGCTGGGCCATGACCGGCAGCCGGGCCCGCAGCGGAGCGACGATCTGCTCCGGAGCCAGGGCGGCAGGATCATCGCACCAGAGGAAGAGCATGGAGCCACGCAACAGCGGGCGATCGGAATCGGGCAGCCGCTGCCCGTTCACGAAAAGCCCCGGGTCCCAGGCCCACAGCAGTTCCGGCGGAGCGTTGAGCGCCGCGGCCGGCCCGCCGGTCGTGAAGTACGTGGGCGTGAAGGCCGCATTGAGGACGGGATGCCCGTCCCGGGTGAAGTCGGCGGGTGTGCGACCGCCGGGCAGCCACGGCAGCCCACCGGCGCCGGCCGACCAGTACTGCACCACCAGTTCGGGTTTCGGTGTCAGGACACCCGGATGGTCGAAGCCGTCGTTCCGGACCCGCGGCGTCTTGCCGAGCGATTCGACGAGATCCGCGGCCCAGTTGGCGAAGTCGATGAGGATATCGCCGGGTGCGGCTTCCGGGCCGAACGTCCGTGTGGCGTAGTCACCCAGCTGGGGATAGCGCGTGTAGTCGGAAATGTACTCGTCACAGCCCAGGTGCCAGTAGCGCCCCGGGAGCAGAGGTACGAACTCGTGCAGAATGTCGCTGATCAACTGGCGGGCACCGGGATTGGTGAGATCGATCTTGCCGCCGGCACCGCCGACGATCACGCTGTCCAGCACCGCGTCCCGCGGTGTGGTGCGGGCCGGGCGCAGGACCAGGTCCTGATGCTGGGCCAGGATGGTGTTCATGTGGCTGGGCATGTCGATTTCGGGCACGATATCGATGCCGAAAGATCGTGCATAGGAGACGATTTCGCGAATATCGTCGGCGCTGTAGTGCTCGGGCGAGGTGATCTCCGGGTGCATGACGCTCGCCAGCCGGAAGCCCTGCGAGTCCGACAGGTGCAGCTGCACCAGGTTCATCCGGAGGTACGCGGCGTCGCGGATGCGGGCCTTCACCCAGTCGACGGGAAAGAACTCGCGCCCGGTGTCGAGCATGAGCCCGCGCTCGCTGTAGTCCGGCCGGTCCTCGGCGACGCCGCCGGGCAGGGTGCTGGTCTGCCGCAGCCATTGCAGGGCGGTCTGGGTGCCGTGCACGATGCCGGTCTGGCTGTCGGCGGTTATGGTGAGCCGATCGGTGACGGCGATGCGATACGACTGCGCGGCCGGGTCGTCGATATCGCCTGTGCGCAGCACGATATCGCCCGGCCGGTCGCTACCGTCGGCCAGGGAAATCGGTTTTCCGGCCCGGATCAGGTCCTCGGCAAGGTGTTCCGCGATTTCGGTGGAGCCGGCGTCGGCGATAATGCGGGATTCGGAGCCGAGAACGAATCCGGTCTTGTCCGATCCGGTCGGCGTCCAATGCCGAATACTCGGGACCGTCGCTGGAAGTTGTTGTTCTGCAACAGTATCCGCGTGAATCAGGGACGTATGGACGAAAGTCCAGGAGGTTGCCAGCGCGAGACCGGCGGCGAGGCGACGGAAATGGCGAGTGGGGCGAATCGAAATCCCGAGCACGGCCACAATTGAACTCTTCGGGCTCCTGATACGTCATACGATGCAGGGATTTACCGGCCGACATGGACGAGGTACGACATGGGGATCAGGAAATCCGCTGCGCTCGCCGGCGCGATGCTCGCCTGCGCGGCGCTGTCGTCTTTCGCCGCGGCGCCGGCCTCGGCCGCGCCGGTCTGTCCCGGCGCGGGACAGCCGACCGCGGTGGTGGCCTCGTTGCCGGGCGCGGCGCTCGAGGGGTTGACCATCGACCCCGCCGGGCGGGCGTTCGTCACCGATCTGGTCAGCGGGCAGGTCTTTCGCATCGACGCGCCGGGTGCGCCGGCGGTGCCGATCGCCAAGGTGCCCAGTGGCGGCGCGGGCGCGCTGGCCTGGCTGCCGGACGGCCGGCTGCTGGTCGGCTACGGCGCGGATCCCCGGGTGTTCGTGGGTGATGCGTTGCGGCACGCCGGGATCGTCACCGTCGACCCGGACACCGGGGCGGTGGCTCCCTTCGCGACGGGCCTCTCGGCGGCCGACGGCATGGACGTGGCGCACGACGGAACCGTCTATGCCACCAATGATTTCGGTTCCCTGGTGGGCAAGGTGTACCCGAACGGTGTGGTGCAGCCGAACTGGGCGAGCTTCCCCAGTGCCAATGGCGCGGTGCTCGACCAGGACGACTCGTACCTCTACGTGTCGCGCACCTTCGTGAACCCGGGCGTGAGCCGGATTCCCACCAATGCCCCGTGGGCCCCGCAGTCGCTACTGGACCTGTCCGGCGGTGATCTGCTCGCCGCGCCCGACGGGCTGACGCTGGATTCGCTGGAACGCCCGGTGCTGCCGTTCAATTCGTCCGGTCAGGTGGTCCGTATCGACGCACCGGGGCGATACTGCGTGCTCGGCTCCGGACCGCAGCTGACCAGTGAGGTGCAGTACGGCCGTGGCGGCCAGGGCTTCTCGGCCGGGCGGCTGTTCGGCATCACCTTCAGCGGGATGGTCTACGAGATGCCCGGCGGCTTCGACCCGGATGCCCGGACCGCGGCGTCCTGACCGACCGGTTCGGTCAGTAGCCCGACGATCATGGCGATGATGCTGTCCCGGGCGTCCGCGCGCTCGGCCGCGTTGGGCAGGTCCTGGCGTTCGTAGTCGGCGAGCAGGGCGAACATGACGGTGGTCATGGCCTGCAGCCGGTATCGGCGCTGCGCCGGGGTGCTGTCGGGCATGGCGCGGTAGAGCCGGGCGACCAGGACTCGTGTTGCGGCCCAGCGCTTCTCGTGCAGGTTCGGTCCGGTCACGGCGGGATGTGCGCGCGCCTGCTCGAGAAATCGCGCGTAGTGCGTCGACCCCTCGGCGTAGGGCACGTCGAACATGGGCCGCACCAGAATGGCGACCAGCGCGGCCACGCTGTCCGGCGCACCTGCGGCCTCGTGCTCGGCCAGCAGTTCGGTGCGCCGGGATTCCAGTGCCGGTTGATGCCGTTCGATGATGGCCGCGATGAGCCCGTCCCGGGAACCGAAGTGGTAGTGCACCGCGGAGTTGTTGCGCTGTCCCGCCGCCACCGCGATATCGCGCAGGGCCGCGTCCGGTCCGCGTTCGGCGATGGTGCGCTCACCGGCGAGCAGGATCAGCTCGCGCGCGTCAGGACTGTTCACCGGGGCCACTATAGGGCGGGGCCGGGCTGTAGTGATTTCCCGGTTCGCGGCGAAACGGTACTATCGTGCCTCTTCGGCATGTACCGCCCCGTACCGGGCGGACGCAGGCAGCGATGACGGTGGTGATATTCGATGACGCGACGGGATTTCCGGTCGCGCCGGGCCACGGTGGACCTCGCGCTGGTGGTGCCGCTGAGCGGTCCCGCGGGCATCTTCGGGCCGTCCTGTGAAGCCTGTGCGACGCTCGCCGTGGAGGACATCAATGCCGTCGGCGGCATTCTGGGCCGGCCGGTCCGGCTGCACCCGGTGGACGCCGGTGCGCCGCTGCCGGTGCTGGCCGCGCAGATCGACCGGATGGTGAGCCTGGGCATGATCGACGGGGTGGTCGGCTGGCACCTGTCCAATGCCCGCAAGGTGATCACGCCGCACACCGCGGGCCGGGTGCCCTACGTCTACACCACCTTCTACGAGGGCGGCGAGGATTCCGACGGCGTCTACATGGTGGGGGAGACGCCCGACCAGCAATTGTTCCCCGCGCTGCGCTGGTTCCGCTCCGAACTGGGGGTGCGGCGCTGGTGCGTCGTCGGCAACGACTACGTGTGGCCGCGTGAAACATCCAGGGCCACATGGGAATTCGTGCGCAGCACCGATATCGACGTGGTCGGCGAGGTGTTCGTCCCGCTGGGCGGCCGCGATTTCACCGCCGCCCTGAACCTGATCCGGCGCTCGCCTGCGCAGGGGGTGCTGGTGTTCATGGTCGGCGCGGACTGCGCGGCCTTCAATCAGGCGTTCGCGGCGGCCGGGCTGGACGACGGGCGGCTGCGGCTGAGCATGATGATCGGGGAGGACGTGCTGTACGCGGGCGGTCCGGAGAGCGCGCGCGGATTGTTCACGGCCTGTGGCTATTTCGAGAGTCTGGTGTCGCGCGAGGGTATGGCGTTCGGCGGCCGTTACACGGCCCGCTTCGGGCAACTGGCCCCGGCGCTGAACAATATCGGCGAATCCTGCTACGAGGGCCTGCTGCTGTTCGCCTCGCTGGCGGAGGCGGCGCGCAGCCTGGATGTGCGGGTCATCGAGCGCGAAGCGGCGCGGGTGAGTTACGGGGGTCCGCGCGGTGAGGTGCGGGTGCGCGGGGCGCACACGACCCAGCCGGTGTACCTGGCGGGGACGGATGTCATGGACTTCAGCGTGATCGCCGATCTGACCGGGCTCTGAATCGGCTGTCCTCGTCCGCCGTTCGCCCCCGGGTGGCTCGTTCGAATGAGGGCGAACGCTACGTTGCGTTCACAACGATGGCAATGAGGAGATGCCGTCATGCACAGGATAACGACTGTGTCACAAGGGAATTCGTGTCCCAACGCGACCATATCCCAGGCCGATTCCGCACGTGGTGTGTTGCAATAGGGTGAGCCGCGCCGCCTCGGCGGCATCTGATGAAGGAGCCGCTCCGATGCCCGGAGGAAGACTCAGCCAGGAGGATCGCCGTCTCATCGCCGCGGGGCTGGCCCATGGGCTCGGCTATGCCGAGATCGCCCGCCGCCTCGAACGGCCGACGTCCACCGTGAGCCGCGAGGTGACCCGCAATGGCGGGCCCGGTCGCTATCGCGCCGATCTGGCGCAGGCCGCCACCGTGGTGCGCTCACGCCGTCGCGCATCCCGGCCCAGACCCGTCGAAAAGGCCGCTGCCGTCGATGAATACGGCCGCAACCCGGTGTTGCTGGCCGATTTCAGCGCCCAGTTCGCGGCGCTGTTCGCGCAGTCCGGCATGCCGCGCATGGCGTCGGCCGTGCTGGCCCGCCTGTACGCCGCGGATTCGGGCAGCCTCACCGCCGCCGAGCTGGTGGCCCGGCTGCGGGTGAGTCCCGCGACGGTGTCCGCGGCCGTGGGCTACCTGCAGGAGCAGGCGCTGATCCGGCGGGACCGGGATCCGGGCAGTCGGCGCGACCGCTATGTGATCGACGAATCCGCCTGGTACCGAGCTACTCTCGCCGGTGCGCGCACGAATGAGCGGCTGGCCGCCACGGCACGCGACGGCGCCGGCGCACTGGGTTCGGCCACGCCCGCCGGGGTGCGGCTGCTGGGCATGAGCGAGTATCTCGAGCGGGTGGGCCTGGATATGGTCCGCTCCGCCGAACGCTGGCGCGCACACCTGGCCCGGTGAGCGGCGATCGAGGCCTACCGGTTGAGCCGCAATCGAATCCGGCCCGGTAGCCGGCCTAGAGCGCGGGTGCTCCGGGTGGTGAGCCGCGAAATGGATTCGCGACGGCAATTCCCGGGAATCTGTGGTGAATGCGATCCACATACCGGCGCACCGTGGAGAGTTCGGCACTGATCGACTGCCGGGCTTCGAGGGTGGGTGCGGTCTGCAATCGCCGGGTCAGTTTGACTACATGCCTTTCCAATTCGTCCAGGAAGATGCGGGCCTGAGCTAACTCGGGATCCTCGCCGGCGTCGGGATTGTCGAATCCCCTGTACTGCATATCGCGGAAGTATTCCACGCAGCCGGGCTCCGCGTCGCGCAAATGGATTGCGTCTAGGCCGAATTCGCGGCGCGCAGGAATGCGTGCGCCGCATCGAATACCCCCGCGGGGTCTTCGAGCTGCGGCCAGTGCCCGATCCGGTCCAGGCTCACCACATCCGGGTCGGCGACCAGTTCGCGGTAGCGGGCCACCATGTGCGCGCCGGAGTTCGGGTCGAGCGGGCCGTTGATCAGCCGCATCGGAATCTCCTTGCGCAGCAGCGGTTCGACCCAGCGGTCGCGGTAGGTGGTGCGCTCGGCCACGAAGCGACCGACCAGATGATTGACGAAGCGGCCGTTGCCGTAGAACAGCACCTCCTGCAGTGTCCGCATCTCGTCGGCGGTGGGCTTGGTGTCCGGGCCGAACACCTCGCGCACCGCCGGCGCGATGACCCCGCCGGTCATGAGCGGGCCCACCAGATGGCCGAGGGGTGTGCCCAGCAGTTTCTGCACCAGGCGCGGGCGATACGCCTCCACGAACAGACCGCCGTTGAGGAACACCACGGCCCGGATGTCGGCCGCCGCGGTGCCGTCGAGGCGGCGGGCCAGCAGCTCCTGCGCCACGCTCACACCGAGATCGTGTGCCAGCAGCAGGGTTTCGCCGATGCCGAGCCGTCGCAGCAGCGCCTCGTGCATATCGGCGTGCTCGAGCACGCTGTAGTGGTGGCGAATGGGCTTGTCGGAGAAGCCCATCCCGAGCATGTCGGGCGCGATGACGTCGTAGTGGGCGGTCAGGTCCGGCCAGATGCGATGCCAGTCGTAGGAGTTGAAGGGATAGCCGTGGATCAATAGCAGCGTCGGTCCCTTCCCCTCTCGGATGTAGAAGATCCGATGCCCGTCGAAGTCGAAGTAGCTCCCCCGCGACATCCACTCGGTGAGTTCCGCTCGCATTTCCGTCTCCCGCCCATCGCCGGTATACCGATCGTTCTCATCCTGCCGCATCCTCCGCCGATCCACCACGTGTGCGCACGCCGACACGGCATCGAGTAGCCTCGCCAAGCGAGCTGCCCCGGCGCGATCACACAATGCCCGTGTATCGGCCCGGGGTGTTCGGATCCCCGCACCGCCCCCGACAGGAATTCGAATGGCCATCAGTTACCTGGAATCGATCATCGTCGGCGCGCTCCAGGGGGTGAGTGAGCTCTTCCCGGTATCCAGCCTGGGCCACAGCATCCTGCTGCCCGCCTGGGTCGGCGGTAAATGGGCCGACGATCTGAGCATGTCCGCCAAGGACTCCCCGTATCTGGCGCTGCTGGTGGCCATGCACGTCGCCACCGCGCTCGCCCTGGTGATCTTCTTCTGGCGGGACTGGGTACGCATCGTTCAGGGGCTGTGGGATGTGGTGCTGACACGCCAAATACGAACGCCCGAAGCGAGATTGGGCGTATTGCTGGTGATCGCCACGATTCCGGTCGGCCTGGCCGGCCTGCTGCTGGAGAAGGCGGTTCGCAACTATCTCGGCACGCCCGTTCCGACATCGATCTTCCTGGCGATCAACGGCTTCGTGCTGCTGTCGGCCGAGCTCATGCGCAAGCGTGAACACGAACCCGAGTTCCAGCTCGCCAGCCCCACCGGCCGCACCGGCGACCTCTCCATGGAGGACACCGTCGTGCTCCCCATGACCGACCCGGCCCGCGCCTCCGATGTCCGGCTGTCCCGCCTCGGCATGCGCGACGCCACCCTGATCGGCGCCGCGCAGATCGCCGCTCTCTTCCCCGGTATCAGCCGGTCCGGCAGCACCATCGTCGCGGGCCTGTTCAAGGGCATGCGTCACGAGGATGCCGCCCGCTTCGCCTTCCTGCTGGCCACGCCGGTGATCCTGGCGGCGGGCGTGCTGAAGATGCCGGAGCTCTTCAAGCACGAGAACCACGCCATCCTCGGCCCGGCCTTCGCGGGCAGTGTGGTCGCGGGGGTCCTCTCCTATATCTCGGTCAAGTTCCTCACGGCCTACTTCGAGACCAAGACCCTGACCCCGTTCGCCATCTACTGCCTGGTCGCGGGCCTGGGCAGCCTGGTCTGGTTCACCATCCGCTGAGCCGGAACCGGCGAGCTCCTTCGGAAACGAGCATGCGCTGGGGCGCACCCGGAAGGGTGACGCCCCAGCGCATGCTCGTTTCGCCGGTGGGTCAGTGCGTGGGAGTGGTGGTCGGCGGTGTCGTGGTGGTCACCGGGGGAGTGGTGGTGACCGGAACCGTCGTGGTGGTCACCGGCGGGGTGGTCGTGACCGGCGGCGTGGTGGTCGCCGGGGTGGCCGCATCCGGGGTGACCGTGGTGGTCGGCGGCGGCGTCGTCGTGGTGGTGGCGGGCGTCGTCGTGGCCGGGGTGGTGGTTCCGGCGGCCGGTGTCGTGGAACCGGTTGCGGGAGTGGTGGTTCCGGACGTGGCGCTCTTCGGCGCCGCGGCCAGCACGTTGGGGGCCGTGGTGGCGGTCGAGGTCAGCGTCTTCGGGTTCAGCTGGCCGGCCTGGGCCTCCTTGGCGAGCTCGGTGAGCCACGCGGCGGCGTACTCCGCGGAGGTCAGGGGCTTGCCGTTGTCCGGGTTGGAATCCCGCCAGTAGTCGAAGTGGTGACCGGTGCCGTTGGGGCCGAGGGTCAGGTTGTACGGGTCGTTCAGGAGCACCGGGATGGTGTTCTGGTTGGTGGTGATCAGACCGACGACCTCGTTGAAGACCTTCTGCGGCAGGTACGCCAGCGGCGACATGGTCTCGGCCTGAATCGAGTCCGCGGCCACCGGGGTCGGGTTGTCCTGATTCGGCTTGTAGCCCGGCTGCGAGACCTTGAGCAGGACGTCGAGGAAGGTCTCCTTGCTCGTCCACCAGCCGGGGTTGTGCGCGATGTCGGCGAAGGCGTTACCGGCGATCTTGCCCAGCACCACCGCCACATCCATGCCCGTGGTGGGGGTGAGGCCGTCGCTCTGCATCTGGTCGGCATTGATCTGGCGGCCGACATTGATGGCCAGCTGGAGCAGCGAGATGTTCTTCGGCGCGGCGCAGGTGAGGTCGCCGTCGGAGCAGAAGGAGGCGATCCGGCCGTTCAGCGCGCCGAAGTCACCGGAATGGTCCGGTAGTGCGCCCTGGCCGCCGGCGACGTCCTTGCCGGTCTGATAGCTCTGGTTGAAGTTGTCGGGATGGCTGGGGTCCTGCGCGCCCGGGAACGGACCCTCGCCCGCAGTCCGGCCCGAGTCGGCGAGAATGACGACACCGGCCACATTGCCCGGATCGACGATCCCGTACTTGCCGTCCGCCCCGGCGCTCTGGTGCCCGACATCCATGGCGACCCGGCGCGCGACATCCGCGCCCTCGCTGTAGCCCACGATGGCGTACTTGGTGTTGGGGCAGGCCGCGGAGATGTCGCGCATCACTTGCTCGGTATTGGCGACACCGGTGTTCACGGCGTCCTCGTAGCTGTTCAGGTTCGCCGGATAGGAGACGTACACGGCCCAGTACGAGTTGGAGTCGACCGATCCGCCGGGCGCGTTCACCACCGGATCCACCCAGTGGCTCTGGTAGTCGTCCGACAGGGCCGCGGGCAGCTCGTTGCCATTGGCGTCGACCAGCATCTTCGTGGTGCCCTGCTGCGGCGAATCGTTGCGCCCGGCCACCGAGATGGTCACCATGTCGTGACATTCCGTGACCGAGGCCTTCAGCGCCGGATCGGCCTGCTTCGAGTCCGGCGACGACGTGATCGCGAACGTGGCCGCGACCGCTACCGCCACGCCCAGCGTCGCCGGCGCCGCCACCGCCGACGCGATCTTATGTCGTTTCATGAAGCCACGAATATCCATGCCCGAATCCCCATCTCACCCCGACAAGTGAACTGTCAGGCCCTGCGCGCGTCCGGGCCGTCTACCACCGGAGACGTCGTCACAGGAGATTCGAACGTTACTTGATCGAATGAGTCGTTACCGCATCAGGACCTGGGCCGGGGCCCGGCACAGCGGCTGGAGCAGCGAAAACGTGGTCACCCGCACCCGGTTCCGGCGGCCGGTCGGGTACGGGTGACGGGTGTGATCCCGGCGTTACCGGGTGGGACTAGGGCGCGTAGCGGAGGATGGCCGCCGCGTGCGCGCCGTCGGGAATGTCGTCGCCGCGGACGGCCAGCACGCGGCCATTGGCAAGAAGCACGCGCCTGGAGATTTCGTCGAGGACGCCCGGGGCCTCGCCGTCGCCGGTGGCGGCGGCGAGTGCGCCGTCCTGGGTGACGGCGCCGGGAACCGACGCGTCGATATCGACGAGGAGGGTGTGCACGATGCCGTAGGTGGCGGCGCGGGCGATGTCGGAGAGATCGATGACGCCGCGGCCGTCGCTGCGGCGCTTCTCGAATTCGCCTCGGACATCGGCCAATTCGGCGGCGTAGTGCTGATCGAGCAGCTGCCGGGCGCGGGCCGCGAGGTCGCCGTCGGAGAGATGCTCGGGATTGCCGGGAATGCCTTCGGCCAGCAGCAGCGGGTAGCTGTCGACCGAGCGGTACAGCGAATCCGTCGGTTCGGCCGCAGCCAGGATGAGCGGGATGTCGTGACCGGCCAGCACCGGCCGCAGTGCCTGGTCCACGGCCCGGCAGAACTGCCGCACCCGCACCTTGCGGCCCTCGCTGCCCTGCAGTCGGCCGTGCGGGCTGCGGCCCAGCGGCGGCAGATCCAGGTACTTGTTCAGATCGGTCGGGAGTCCGGCGACCGCCACCTCCGCGGCCGGGCCTTCGGCCGCGACCTCCACCAGCCGCACCGCGTTCTCGGACAGGGCCAGCACGAATGCGGTTTGCGGGAAGGTCACCGCCCGCAGCAGCGGCTTGATGTAGAAGCGGTCACCGAGGGTGGCGCTGGGTTCGAGCCGGTTGGGCAGGCGGTAGGTGCGCATGCCCTCGGGCGTGGCGTGCACGGCCAGGGTGCGGGACTGGAAGCGCCAGTAGTCCTCGTCGTCGACGAGGTCGGCGAAGGCGTCGGTCAGCGCGATCCGGGCCTGCTTGTCGGTGACCCGGTCGAGCACCTCTTTCACCTGGTTTTCGAAGGCGACCCGGTTCTTGTCCGGGGTCGGGGTATCCGCCTCGGTCGGGGTGTAGACGGATACGCACCACGGTCCGGTGGTCGACGCCAGCGCCAGAATCTCGCCGCGCGTGGGGATATCTGTATGCAGCATGCTCACCCTCCACGGAGTCTGTTTCTTCTGCCCAGTCCAAGGTAGCTGACACGTTGCTACACCTGGACTGGGCCCGCATCGACGCCGTCGGCCGGGCCCGATGGGCCGGGTCGGTCAGGCCCCGATGGGCTTGCCGAAGAAGGAGGCGAAGGTCTCGCCCAGGGTGTCGCCGAGGGTCTGCAGCTCGCCCGGGGTGCCGAGCATGGACGGCATGTCGGTGGTGGAGCAACCCGGTTGTGCCGCAACGCCGTTCAGCCGATCGAAGAGCCACATGAGCGCGGCGGGGCCGCCGGTGACCTCGGCCAGGATGTGCTCGCTGGCCCAGTCCCGGGTGTAGGTCACCTGCGCGTCCGGCTGCCGGCAGTAGGTGTCGACCAGCTGGTTGGTCGAGGGCAGCGGCAGGATCTCGTCCCAGTGCGAGTGCCAGATGAACAGCGGCATGTCCGGCAGGCTCTTGCCCAGGCGGGTGTCCTCGAGCATGGCCTGCACCGCCGGTTCCTGGAGCGGGTCGGGCGAATCGATCAGGCCGGTGATGTTCAGGAACGGCAGCAACGCCGTCTGGTACTGCACGCAGAACGGGGCCTTCACCGTCCGCAGCAACTGCCCGAGCGGATTGAGCTTCTGATCGAGCAGGGCGTTGAAGTCCGGATACTCGCGCGACAGGCCCAGCACCGCGCCGAGCACCAGGCCCGCGGTCGCCTGGTTGTTGGCCATGAGCAGGGTCGCGCCCAGATCCGCGCCGGTGCCGCCGGAGGCCGCGCCGACGATATTCAGTTCCGGCGCATAGGTTTTGCGCAGTTCGGCGGCGTGCATGGTGGGCATGGATCCACCCGAGTAGCCGTAGAGGGCCACCGGCGCGCCCGCGCCGACCTCGAGCGGCGTGAAGGAGGTGGCGGCGCGAATGCCGTCGAGGGTGATGCGGCCACCCAGCGGGCCCGCCGCATAGGCCGAATTCGGGCCCTCGTGATCGGGGATCACCACCGCGAAGCCCTTCTGTAGCGCGGCCTGCGCGAACAGGAACTCGGCGGGCGCGACGATCTGCCCGAGGAACGGCGCGGCCGAAAGATGTTGCAGCGCATAGGAGGGACTGCAGTATCCCTGGGTCGAGTCCTCGGCGATCTGCACCGAGAGCAGCTTGCGCGGCGCCGGCGCGACCCCGCGCGGCTTGATGAGGGTGGCCACCGCCGGGATCGCCTCGTCGCGACCGTTGTTGGAGCGGTAGGAGACCTGCCAGGCATCCACATTGAGCGGGATCAGGCCGAAGTTGGCGAGATCGACCTGCCGGGCGGCGATGATCTCACCGGGTACAGCGGCCGCGACCACGTCGGCGGGCGGTTGGTAGAAGCCCGGATCGAGTTCCGGTGGCAGCGGCAGGATCTGCGCCGGCTGAATCGAGGGCAGGACGGGCGCGGCGGGATCGGCCGGCGCCGGTCCCGCGGTCAGTCCCGTCACCACCAGTGCACTGATGAACACCGTCCCGAGCCGCAGTAACCGCCCGGTCAGTCGCCTGGTCTTCATCGACCCACTTCCTCACCCTGATCCCCATTGTGAGACCGTCTAGTCTCAATATTGCCGAGCTCACTTTGCCACAGCTGTGACCCGGCTCGCAATATGCGCGCGTGGCGGAATCGGCATATATATCCGGGCGCGACCGTCTCGGCCCTTGCTTGGAGTGCACTCCAGCTGTCTAGGGTCGGAGAACATGAGCAAAGTGTGGTTCATCACCGGTGTATCAAGGGGTTTCGGGCGGGAATGGGCGCTCGCCGCACTGGAGCGGGGGGATCGGGTCGCGGGTACCGCGCGCGATCTGAGCACCCTCGACGAGCTGGTCGCCAAGTATCCGGAGACCTTCCTGGCGCTGCGGCTCGACGTGACCGACCGCGTGGCCGACTTCGCCGCCGTGCGGCAGGCGGCCGACCATTTCGGACGCCTCGACATCGTCGTGAACAATGCCGGCTACGGCCAGTTCGGCATGATCGAGGAGCTCACCGAACAGGAGCTCCGGGATCAGCTGGAGACCAATGTGTTCGGCGCGGTGTGGGTGACCCAGGCCGCACTGCCCATCCTGCGCGCGCAGGGCAGTGGTCACATCCTGCAGGTCTCCAGCATCGGCGGCATCTCCGCCTTCCAGAATCTGGGCGCCTACCACGCCTCGAAGTGGGCACTCGAGGGTCTGTCCCAGTCGCTGGCCCAGGAGGTCGCGCCCTTCGGCATTCATGTGACCCTCATCGAGCCGGGCGGCTTCGACACCGACTGGGCCGGTCCGTCCTCGCGGCATGCCGCCCCGAATCCTGCCTATGACGGTTCCCGTGCGGCCCGCGCCGCTCAGCGTTCGTCGGTTCGCCGCGGTGACCCCGGCGCCACCGGTCAGGCCATTCTCGCGGTGGTCGACGCCGACGAGCCCCCGCTGCGTATCTTCCTCGGCGAGATTCCGCTGGCAATCGCCACCGCGGACTACGAATCGCGCTTGGAGACCTGGCGTAAGTGGCAGCCGATTTCGGTTGCCGCCCAGGGTAACTGAGTCGACGATCCCGACCCGGCCGGCCCCGCCCCCGCGCCGGACCCAGCAGGAACGCGCCGCCCAGGCCGGGCAGGCGCTGCTGGACGCGGCCGAAGAACTGTTCGCCCAGCGTGGGGTCGACCAGACCTCGCTGGCCGATGTGGGGCAGGTGGCCGGGTACAGCCGCGGCCTGGCCAACCACCATTTCGGCAGCAAGGCCGCGCTGGTCGACCAGCTGGCGCAGCGCATCCAGGCGCGCTTCGTCCGGGAGAACGACAGCGTCGCCATCCTCGAGGGTGCAGGCTTGCCAGCGTTTCGTCGAGCGGAGTCTCGCCACCGGATAACTACAGTGAGTCCGATGACAGGTAAAGAGATGACGAAAAAGATCGCGACTCTTGCCATGGCCCTCGCGGCGGTCGGCCTGCTCGGCGCTTGCAGTAGCAACAGCAGCGAGCCGATCCCGACCACCACCTCCGGTGCGGCGCCCACCTCGGCATCCGCGGCGGTCACGCCGGGCTCGCCCGCCGCCATGCTGGCCGCCACACCCTGGGAGACCACCTCCGCGACCGACGCCCACGGCGCCGCGGTCCCCCTCACCGACGACAATGTCAAAAACTACGTCGGCTTCGCCTACTTCAAGTCCGACGGCACCTTCACGATGTTCAACCTCGACGACACCCCGAAAATGCACGGCGACTGGTCCGTCTCCCCGGACGGCAGAACTCGCACCATCGTCGCGAAAAATGATGCGGGCCAAGAACAATTCACCCGCGCGGTCGACATCGTCACCTTGAACGACAAAGACTTCACCTACCGCGTCTATCCCACGGCCGACGACAAGACCGTCTACTTCGACATCATCCACACCCCGACGACCCACCCCGAACCCACCAGGTAAGCCGCACTCCGGCAGCCGAATGCCGCCCGCGTCCGCTCCTGATGGCGCGGGCGGTGCGGTCGATTCGCACCGCTGTGTGCCCTATCGGGACGTCGTTGCCGCCCAGCGATTCCCGTGCCCGGTCCGCCGGTTCAGGCCGGCGCGGAAGGATTCGATGACCGGGGCCGGCGGAACACCCGCGCCCCAGTGCACCCGGATCCGAATCTGCTGTCCCAGTACGGGAATGAGCCGTTGCTCGACGTCGTCGGCGGGCATCGGCGTGCTCACGGGTAGAGCACCACGACGTCGGCGACGCAGGCGGGGCGGCTGCTGCCGTCGATCTCATAGGTGAGGCCGAACACCGCCTCCACGCCGGAGGTCTTCCGCTGGGCCGCATTCAGCGTCACCACCGCCCGAATCTTGGACCCCACCGGCACCGGCGCGGGGAAGCGGACCTTGTTCAGGCCGTAGTTCAGCGCCGCGGTGAGGTCGCGGATCTCGAGGACATCGGCGATCATCACCGGCGCCAGCGAGAGCGTGAGATAGCCGTGCGCGATGGTGCCGTGGAAGGGCCCGTCGGCGGCCCGCCGCGGATCGGTGTGGATCCACTGGTGATCGCCGGTGGCGTCGGCGAACAGCTGCACCTGCGGCTGGGTGATCTCGATCCATTCGGTGGTACCGAGCTGCTGTCCGGTCAGGCCGATCAGGTCGGCGGGTGAGTCGAGTCGTGTTGTCACGGTAGGCCTTTCAGTGAGTGAGTACGTAGGTGCCGGGGGCCGGGTCCTGTGCCGGCAGATCGGGGGCGCCGAGTGTCGCCGGTGCGTCCCGGTCCGGTCCGCTGCGTTCGGCGAGCCAGTGCGCGAAGTCGGGCCACCACGAATCGGCCTGCTGCGCAGCGTTGTCCACCCATGCGGCCGGATCGGCGTCGTCGGGCGCGCCGACGCGATAGGCGGCCTTCGGATTTCCGGGCGGATTCACCAGCGCGGCGATATGGCCACTGGTGGACAACACGAATCGGCAATCCTTGCTGCCCAGCAGCCGGGCGCTGCGGTAGCAGGCCTGCCACGGCGAGATGTGGTCGGCGAGCCCGGCCACCACGTAGGTGTCCACGGTCACCCGCGACAGGTCCACGGGCGTGCCGAGCATGTGCACCCCTCCGGGGACGGTGAGCGAGTTGTGCACACCCATCAGCACCATGTCGCGGTGCAGGGCGGCGGTCATGCGGGTGGTGTCGGCATTCCAGAACAGCACGTCGAAGGGCGCGGGCGCGCGGCCCTGCAGATAGTTGTTGACCCAGTACCGCCAGACCAGATCGGTGGGCCGCAGCCAGGCGAACACCTCCGCCAGCGCGCGGCCGTCCAGGTAGCCCCGGCGCTGGGAGACCGCGATGGCCGTCTTGGCGGTCTCCTCGTCGATGGCGGCCGCGGCGAATCCGGCGCGGGCCTGGTCGAGGACGGTCACCATCAGGGTCAGCCCGGCCAGCCGGTGATCCTGCCCGATCTCGGTGAGGTGGGCCGCGGTCATGGCCGCCAGAATGCCGCCGGAGCACGACGCCTGCAGGTGGGTGCGTTCGGAACCGGTGATCGTCTCGACGGCGCCGAGCGCGTCGATGATGGCCTGGCCGTAGGTGTCGAAACCCCAATCCCGTTGCACGGCCGAGGGATTACGCCACGATATGGCGAACACCTGCTGGCCCTGCGACAGGAAGTACTCGATCATGCTGCGGTGCGGCGCGATATCCATGATGTAGTACTTGTTGATCACCGGCGGCACCATGAGCAAGGGGACCGTGTGCACCCGCGGGGTCTGCGGTGCGTACTGGATCAGCTCGAAGACCTCGGTGCGCAGCACCACCGAACCCGGCGTGACCGCGACGTTCTCGCCCACCGTGAAGGCGTTCGGCTCCACCATGGCGGGAACCCGGGGCGCCCGGGCCATATCGCCGACGAAGCGCCGCAGCCCGCGCACCGCGCTCGCCCCGCCGGTGTCGACCAGCGCCTTCCAGCCCAGCGGATTGAGCAGCGGATTGTTGCTCGGCGACACCCCTTCGAGGACATTGTCGATCACGAAGCGCATCCACTGCTCGTCCTTCCAATCCAGGTGCGCATCGGTGAGCAGTTCCTCGGCGGTGTCGCTGGCGGCCAGATACGCCTGCATGCTGCGCTTCAGGATGGGATTGCTCTGCCAGGCCGGATCGGCGAAGCGCTTGTCGGCCTTGACCGGAGCCCGTTCGGATCGTCCGCGCGCGATATCGGTCAGCTCGTGCCGCAGCGCCGACACCCGCCCGCCCACCACCCGGGGTCGCCGGGCCAGGTGCACGGCCAGCCGGCTCCAGGAATTGTTGGGCAGCATCCGACGGCCGATGCCGACTGCCGATCCGGTCAGCAGTAGATCCAGCGGTGCGGCCAGTTCGTCGGCCTGTGCGGGTTCAGCGGCGTAGTCGGAATTGGTCACCATGAGTCACTCCTCGGGGAATGGGGGAATTCATGGCGAGAAAGGTAGGCCGCCGGCGCGCTGCTGCCATTGTGTCGCGGAGACGAAGATGAGTCCCGGTCTTGTCCTCCGCGTGCGGCAGCCGCTCGCGATCTCAGCCCTGCGGGCGCAGCACCGCCGGGCCGTACCAGTGGCAGGCCAGCAGGGCGAGTTCGACGTCGAGCCGATCGCCGGTGATCGGCCGGCCGCGACGCTCGATGGCCCGGCCGACGCGGTACTTCACGGAATTGAAATGCAGATCCAGTTCACCGGCCGCGGCCTTGAAACTCGAACCGCTGCGCAGGAATACGCGCAGCGTCTCGCGCAGGCGTTCGTCATTGCCGGTGTCGCAGGCCAGATTTCCCAGCACCTCGCCCACCCACTCGCGGGTTTCGCCGAGATCGCCGCCCAGCAGCGCCGCCGCCGCGAGACCCGGTTCCCACGCGGCCAGCAGCGGATTCGCCAGTCCGCGGGCGAGCGCTACGCCGTGGGCTCGCTCGGCCTGCCGATGGGACGCCCGGAAGCCGTCGAGGCCCGGCTGGGCCGGGCCGATGGCGATACCCGGCGGGCCGGACTCGGCCGAGACCCGGGCCCGAATGCGCGCGAGCGGATCGCCGGGATCCGCGCGATAGGGCAGCCAGGCCCACGCGCCGGCCGGATCGGTGGCGACGAACAGGGGATTCGCCTCCACGGCCAGCTCCTGCCCGAGCTCGCGGACGAACTGCTGCAGGCGGGGGATCTCGTCGTCCTCGGAGCCCGAATACCAGAGCACCAGCGCCACGTGATGCCAGCGCAGCGGATACCGGAGGGCGGTGGACACGGCGTCCACGTCGACGGTCTTGCGGCTGGTCAGCAATTCGCGGACGCGTAGCGCGCGCAGGCTGTTCCGGCTCTCCAGCCACCGCTCACGCTCGTCGTCGTAGATCAACACGACCTGCTCGGTGATGCGGTCGATGTATTCGAACAGGATCGCCGTGATGCGCTCGATGGCGGTGACCCGCTCGGCCGCCGGAATGTCCATGGTGTGCAGCTCGGTGAACACCATCTCGGTCATCCGGCGCTGCCCTAGCCGATAGGCACGTACCAGCGCATTGGCCGGAATGCCTTGCTGCGCAAGGCGTCTGGCGTACTCGACGGCCGCGCCGGGGGCCTGGATGCGGTCCACCGGAATGTCGTGGCGCATGGCCTGCAGCAGGGTGTCCACATTGGCCTCGACGCTCGCGCCGAGCAGGTCCACCGTGCGGATATCGCCGCGCAGCACGACGATGTCGTCCTCCAGCGCGTCGCGAATGGCGGCGCTCACCTGCGTCACCCTGGCGTTCAACCGGGCGGCGATCGCTTCCACATAGCGGCTCACCGCGACCTCGCCGTCGCGCCGCGCAACCGTCACCCCTCCACGGTAGATCCGGGACCGCGCGGTGGCGGCGGATTCGCCGACCGGGTTTGTCTCCCGGCGACAAATGCGGCCCGGAACTTCGTTCACACACGACGGTGGCGCGGGGGCCGGCCATTTCTACCGTGGTCGCCATCACTTTTCCTCCCGCAAGGACATAACTCATGAACCTCCCGGCACTACCCGATCGCAGGGCCGCTGCCCGTCCGACCGCCCCCGCCCTCGCCGACGACTGGGCCGATCTCGACAACACCCGGTTCCTCGCGGCGGTGCAGCGGGCCGCCGCGACCCTGCGCGGCCACGGTGTCGGCGCCGGCGACGTGGTCGCGGTGCGGCTGCCCAATACCGCGGACCTGGTGGTGACGCTGTTCGCCGCGTGGCGGCTGGGCGCGGCGGTCACACCGGTGAATCCGGCGCTGGTCGCCGACGAGGTCGCCTTCCAGGTGGCCGACGCCGGCGCGAAGGCGATGGTCACCGATGCGCCGTTCGATGGCCCCGGGTGCGCGGTCGTCCCGCTGGGCGAGCTGCTCGCGGGCCCTGGCATCGACGTCGAGCCGATCGACGCGGACCCCGCCGCGCTGGCCCTGCTCATCTACACCAGCGGCACCACCGGGCGGCCCAAAGGGGTCATGCTCGACCACGCCAACCTGCTCGCCATGTGCGGCATGGTCATCGACGCGCTGGATCTCGACGAGAGCGACCACAGCCTGCTCGTCCTGCCGCTGTTCCACGTCAACGGGATCGTGGTGAGCGTGCTGTCCCCGCTACTGGCGGGCGGGCGCACCACTGTCGCGGGCCGGTTCGACGCGGGCAGCTTCTTCGACCGGATCGAAAAGGCGCGGCCCACATACTTTTCCGCCGTGCCGACCATCTACGCCATGCTGGCCGACCGGCCCGCGGACGTACGCCCGGACACCTCGTCGGTGCGCTTCGGCATCTGCGGGGCCGCCCCGGCGAGCATCGGGGTACTGGCGAAATTCGAGGCCCGTTACGGCATCCCGGTGGTGGAGGGCTACGGCCTGTCCGAGGGCACGTGTGCCAGCACGATCAATCCAATTGCCGGACTGCGTAAGCCGGGCACGGTCGGTCTGCCGCTGCCGGGCCAGCGCATCCGCATCCTCGGTCCGGACGGTGACGACGCGCCGGAAGGGGAGGCCGGCGAGGTCCTGATCTCCGGTCCGAATGTCATGCGCGGCTATCTGAATCGGCCCGAGGTCACCGCCGCCACCGTCGTGGACGGCTGGCTGCACACCGGCGATATCGGGCGGCTGGACGAGGACGGCTATCTGGTCCTGGTGGACCGGGCCAAGGACATGATCATCCGCGGCGGCGAGAACATCTACCCCAAGGAGATCGAGACCGTCGTCTACCAGCTGCCCGAGATCGCCGAGGCGGCTGTCGTGGGCCGGCCCGACCCGGTCTACGGCGAACAGCCGATCCTGTTCGCCGCCCTCACCACCGGCGCTGCCCTGGACGCCGACGGCATTCGTGAGCACGCCCGCCGGGGATTGGCGAAATACAAACTGCCGGTCTCCATCTCGATTCTCGACCAGCTGCCCAAGAACGCGGTCGGCAAGATCGACAAACCCGCGCTGCGCCGCCTCGACGCGCAAACGCTCTGATTCCCACCACTTTTCAGCAAGGAGCCTCGTCATGGGATTCATCGAACCCGATCTGCCGGCCGTGCAGCCCGAGCACTTCCTGCGGCTGCCGCTCATGGAGCGCATGCGGATCCTGGCCGTCAACTGGGCCGAACACGGCTTCGGCTCACCGCGCATGGTGCACACGATCTACATCCTGAAACTGATCGTGATGTACGCCCTCGGCGGCGTTGTCGTCGCCACCACCACCTCGCACCTGCCCGCGTTCTGGCACGTGAGCGAGTGGTGGAACCAGCCGATCGTCTACCAGAAGGTCATCCTGTGGACCGTCCTGCTGGAGAGCATCGGCATCGCCGGCTCGTGGGGTCCGTTGGCGGGCAAGGTGAAACCCATGACCGGCGGCATCCGGTTCTGGGCGCGGCCGCGCACCATCCGGCTGCGGCCGTGGACCTGGGTGCCGTTCACCGCGGGCGACCGGCGCGGCTGGTCCGACATCACGCTGTACATCGCGTTGCTGGTGAGCGTGGCAGTCGCGCTGTTCTCGCCTGGCGTGCACAGTGATTCGCTGTCGGCGGCGGTACCGGGCAACACCTCCGGCCTGGTGAATCCGGCGCTGCTCGTCGCGCCGATCGTGCTGCTCGTCCTGAACGGGTTGCGGGACAAGACCATTTTCCTGGCCGCCCGTGGCGAACAGTATCTGCCCGCACTGTTCTTCTTCGCGGTGCTGCCCTTCGTCGACATGATCATCGCGCTGAAGCTGCTCATCGTCGTCGTGTGGGTGGGCGCGGGTGTGTCCAAGTTCGGCAAGCACTTCTCGCAGGTGGTGCCGCCCATGGTGAGCAACAGCCCGTCGGTACCGTTCACCTGGTTCAAACGCGCGCACTACCGGGACTTCCCGCGCGATCTGCGCCCGTCCCGCATCGCCGATGTGATGGCGCACGTCGGCGGCACCACGGTCGAGGTGATCACGCCGCTGGTGCTGCTGTTCTCCACCGACCGCTGGCTCACCCTGGCGGCCGTCGCGGTGATGGTGATCTTCCACCTGTTCATCGTGTCGACCTTCCCGCTGGCGGTGCCGCTGGAATGGAACGTGCTCTTCGCCTACGCGACGGTGTTCCTGTTCCTGGGCTTCCCGAACTGGCACGGCTACGGCGTCTTCGACCTCTCCTCGCCGTGGCTGGCACTCGGGCTGATCGCCGGACTGCTGGTCTTCCCGATCCTCGGCAATTTCCGGCCCGACAAGGTGTCGTTCCTGCCGTCCATGCGGCAGTACGCCGGCAACTGGGCCTCGGCGGTGTGGGCCTTCGCCCCCGGCGCGGAGGGCAAACTGGATAGGGTGACGCGCTCTGCCAAGAACCAGGTCGACCAGTTCGTCGAATTCGGCTACGAGCCGGCGTGGGCCGAGGTGACCATGCAGCAGGTCGTCGCCTGGCGCACCATGCACAGCCAGGGCCGCGGCCTGTTCTCGGTGCTGCTGAAGAACCTGCCCGACATCGATGCCCGCACCGTGCGCGAGGGCGAATTCCTCTGCAACTCGGTGATCGGCTTCAACTTCGGCGACGGGCACCTGCACAACGCGGACTTCATCGCCGCCGTACAGCGCGAAGCCCGCTTCGAACCGGGCGAGGCGATCGTCGTCTGGGTGGAATCGCAGGCGTGGGGCAGCCAGGTGCAGCACTACCAGGTCATCGACGCCGCACTCGGGGTGATCGAGCGGGGCACCTGGAAGGTCGCCGACGCCGTGGCCGAGCAGCCGTGGCTGCCCAACGGCCCGATCCCGCTGGCGGTCACCTGGACCCGGCCGCAGCGAGAAGTGCCCGGCCCGGCGGAGATTCGCGACCAGCAGCAGCACGGTCACGGAGCGCTGGCATGACCACCGCGACCGTCGTCGGCGGCGGGCCCAATGGACTCGCCGCCGCCGTGGCCCTCGCCCGGGCGGGCGTGCGGGTCACCGTCCTGGAGGCCGACCAGGAGATCGGGGGCGGCACCCGCACCATCGAGGCCATTGTTCCCGGACTGCTGCACGACCACTGCTCGGCGGTCCACCCGATGGCCGCGGGCTCGCCGTTCCTGCGTGAACTCGGACTCGATCGATACGGATTGTCCTGGCGCACAACGGAGATCGACTGCGTGCACCCGCTCGCCGACGGCCGGGCCGGCGTCCTGCGCCGGTCGGTCGAGCGCACCGCCGCCGGGCTCGGCCGCGACGGGCAGCGGTGGACGTCATTGTTCGGCAGGCCCGCCGCCCGCTACGACGCCCTGGCCGAGGACATCCTGCAACCCCTGCTGCGGGTGCCCCGGCACCCGCTGACCCTGGCCCGCTTCGGCGCACCGACCCCGCTGCCCGCCTCGACGCTGGCCCGGATCTTCCGGACCGAGGAGGCGCGGGCCTTGTTCGGAGGTGTTGCGGCGCATGCCTTCCGGCCGCTGCACCTGCCGCTGACCTCGGCCATCGGCCTGGGCATCCTGACTGCGGGGCATCGCTACGGGTGGCCCGTGGCGGCCGGCGGCTCTCAGGCCATCACCGACGCGCTGGCGGCCCTGCTCGTCGACCTCGGCGGCAAGATCGAGACCGGCGTCCGGATCGAGACGGCCATCCAATTGCCGCAGGCCGACCTCACCATGTTCGACCTGGCCCCTGAGTCGGTGGCCGAGATCCTCGGCGACCGGCTGCCGTCGCGAATCTCCCACGCGTACCGGCGATTCCGGCGTGGACCGGGTGCGTTCAAGGTCGACTTCGCGGTCGCGGAGGGTGTGCCCTGGACCAATCCGGACGCCCGCCGCGCCGGGACCGTCCATCTGGGCGGTCCGTTCGCCGAGGTCGCCGCCGCGGAGCGCGATATCCATGCCGGTCGGCTGCCCGAGCGACCGTTCGTCCTGGTGGGCCAGCAATATCTGGCCGACCCGCAACGCTCGGTGGGCGATGTCCACCCCGTCTGGGCTTACGCCCATGTCCCGCACGGCTATACCGGCGATGCCACCGAGGCGATCATCGGGCGCATCGAGCAGTTCGCTCCCGGCTTCCGTGACCGTGTCATCGGCTACACCGTCAGCCCGACCGCCGAATTCGCCGCCCACAACCCGAACTTCACGGGCGGCGACATCATGACCGGATCCAAGGACATCCGCCAGCTCGTCTTCGGCCCACGAATCACCTTGTCCCCATATGCGATCGGGATTCCCGGCATGTACATCTGCTCCGCCGCGACCCCACCCGGCCCGGGTGCCCACGGCATGTGCGGCGCGAATGCCGCCGCGGCGGCCCTGGCTCATCTCGGATCCGTGTGAGGACGACTACCGGGAGTTCCGCGTCGAACCGTCGATGCGGGCGATGACCGCGTCGAGCGCCAGATCGATCGTGTAGTCGAATTCCTCCTGCTTGTCGAATCTCGCCAGGTAGGGAGCGACTTCCGCGACGGCGGGCAGTCCCGACTGTTCGAGCGTCGCCCGGCGCGCGGCGATCCCGGCGATGTCGCTGGTTCCGTAAGTGGGGCCGGCATTGACTTCGCGCAGCAGGGTGCCGATGAGGGCGGCCACCATCGTCCGCATCAGATGGACCGCTTCCCGCGGATCGCAGCCTGCGGCGAGCAGTACTTCCAGGACGGCCTGGATCGGTGCCAGGCCCTCCACCGATGCCAATTGCCGCGTGAGCACCAGGGCGGCGGCCGCGGGATGCAGCAGGGCCCGATCGCGGAACGCCTCCGCGATGGCCCGCAGGTCACCTCGGAGATCGCCGCGGCGGGCGGGCAGCTCGATCGAGCCCAGCAGATGCTCGGCGACCGCATCGAGCAGCCCGTCCTTGCCGTCCACGTGGTTGTACAGGCTCTTCGGGTCGACACCGAGCTCGCGTGCGACCGCGCGCATCCCGACAGCGTCGATACCGTCGCCGTCGATCACCGTGAGGGTCGCAGCGACGATCCCCGCCCGGGTGAGCTGGCCGGACCCTTTCGGGGGCCGTCCCCGGCGCGTCGAGGGGGCTGGGCTGGTCATGCGGCCATTCTGCCGCACACCCTTGATTAAATCCACACTGTGGGTATATCGTCACGACTGCATAAAACCCACGCTGTGGATATTGGAGTCCGGCATGCGTTTCCCCTGGGGCACTTCCGATGTGGTCGATCTACCGGCCGTTGGAACCCGTATCGACACTTTCACCGATCTCGCGCACGTCGAGGGCGGTCCGGGCGCACGGCTGCGGGTCGCGCGTGAACAGGCGCAGGCGTTCCGTCGCGAATTCCCGGGCACCGGCACCCCCGACAGCATCACCACCTGCGATCTGGTGACCCTGCCGTATCCGACGCGGTTCGGTCTGTTCCGCGCCTCGCGGGCGATCGCGCCGTTCCTGTCGATCACCAACCGGATGCTCGTGATCCGCTGGCACGACTCCGACGGACGCCCCCGCACCCTGCTGTTCGAGCCCTCCGACGTCGAACTCGGCCGCTACACACCGTATTTCGACAATCTCTCCCGGCGGACCCCGGCGATGATCGAGCGGCGCATGGTCACCGAACACGGTACGGTGCTGGGCCATCTGTCTCGCCTGGGCATTGCGCGCGACGAGGTCGACTATCTGATGTTCGACCATCTCCACACCCAGGACCTGCGGCGCTGGATCGGGACCACCGTCCATCAGACCGACCTCGACACCACACCGGCGGCGATCTTCCCCAACGCCAAGGTCATCGTGCAACGCGACGAGCTCGCGGGCATGGCCGAGCTGCATCCGCTGCAGCAGCCGTGGTACCAGCCCGCCGCGTACCGGGATGTTCCCGTCGAGGCGTTCCTGCCCATCGAGGGCTCGGTCGTCCTCGGGCCCGGTGTCGCCGTGGTCAAGACTCCCGGGCACGTGTTCGGCAATCAGAGCCTGGTGGTCAACACCTCGACCGGGATCTGGGTCAGCAGCGAGAACGTGATCGCGGCCGAGGCGCTCACCCCGGAACACTCCCGATTGCCGGGGCTGGCGCGGTGGGCGCGGGAATGGCGACAGGAGATCGTGCTCAACGCCAACACCATGGAAACCACCGCCGACCAGTACAACTCGATCATCCTCGAGAAGACGCTGGCCGACCGCAGTCAGGCCGACCCACGCTTCCTGCAGTTCTTCCCGTCCAGCGAACTCACCGGCGTCTGGACCAACCCGGGTACCCACCCCACCTTCCACCACGGCCACCTCACTCATGGCCCTCAGCGCTGAGGAGAGACCAACCATGTCTTCACGATTCACCCTGCCGCCCGAAGCCGTGCTGCGCGCCCGGGAGAAGCTGGTGCTCGATCATTTCCACGACGAGGTGGCCCAGGACTGGGACGCCACGCTGTCGACGTTCCCGCACCCGCACTACGAGCTGATCGCACCGATGGTCGTCCACGACGGCGACACCGAGGTCCGCGACTACTACCGCGACACCCGCGTCGCCTTCCCCGACCAGGACCACGAGATCATCGCCCTGCGCCACAGCCACGACGCGGTGATCGTCGAATTCTGGCTGCTGGGAACCCATTTGGGGCCGCTGGGCAAAATCCCGCCCACCGGATCGGCCCATCGGACCAGGATGACGGCCTATTTCGTGTTCGACGAGCACGAGCACCTGGCGATCGAGCGGATCTATTTCGACCAGCTCACCGTCCTCAAGCAACTGCTGGGCGGGCTGGACCGCCGCAAACCCCGCGACCTGCTCACCCTCGCCCGAGCCCTCGCCGGAGCCGCCACCACCACCGGCGAACCCGACCCGCGCCTGCTGAACACCACACCTCCGGAACTCGGCGACTGACTCCCGCCATGGACTCGAACGAACGCAAGGAGAAGACCACAATGCGTGCACTCATCGGCGGCAAGGGAACCGAGTGGGTTCGTGAGGACCGCGAGCTGCCAGAGCAGTTGGGCGCCATCCGCATCCAGGTCATGGCGGCCGGTCTCAACCGTGCCGACCTCTACGCCCTCGACGGCAGCTACACCGCCAATTCGCAGGGCGATGGGCCCTTCGTCGCCGGCATGGAGGTCGCCGGAGTCGTCGAGACTTCCAGCCTGCTCGCACCGCACCTGCCCGTCGGTACCCGGGTCATGGGCATCACCGCCGGAGCCTTCGCCGACTACGCCCTGTGCCACCCCCGTCTGGTGGTGCCGATCCCCGATAATCTCGGTTTCGACGCCGCGGCGACCCTGCCCGTCGGCCTGATCACCGAACACGACGCACTGGTCACCCAGGCGGGTTTCACCCCGGGCGACACCGTGCTCATCGTCGGCGGCGCCAGTTCGATCGGTCTGATCGGCATCCAGCTCGCCAAGGCCCTCGGTGCCGGCACGGTCATCGCCACCACGACCAGCGCGGGTAAACGGCCTGCCCTGCTGCGCGCGGGCGCCGACGTGGTGGTCGACACCACCGCCGAGGACCTGGCAGCGGTGGTGCTCGCGACCACCGGCGGCAAGGGCGCGACCATCACCCTCGACCACGTCGGCGGGAACCTCTTCGCGCAGCTGCCCGCCGCCACCGCGATCGGCGGCACGATCATCAGCATCGGCCGGCTCGCCGGTGCGGGCACCGATCTCGATCTCGACACCCTGGCCTTCCGCCGTCAGCGAGTGCTCGGCACCACCTTCAGCATTCGCACCCGCACCGAACTCGCCGACGTCGTCGGCGCGCTCGCCGACCGGGTCCTGCCCGCGCTCGCCGCCGGGAAGATCACCCCCACGCTCGACAGTGTCTACCCGGTCGACGACGCGCGGGCCGCCGCGCAGCGCCTGCGCGACAACGCGGCCACCGGCAAGATCGTCCTGTCGTTCGCCGACGCCCACCCCGGTCCGGCGCCGACCCCCGACCCGGTGGCCAACCTGTTCGGCGGCATCGCCCAAATCGGTTACGTGGTGCGCGATATCGAGGAATCGATGCGCAACTTCGTCGCCTGCGGTATCGGTCCGTGGTTCTTCCTGCGCGGTGTACGCCCGGAGGACTTCACCTACCGAGGTGAACCGTCGGCGATGGTGATGGATGTCGCGGTCGCCAACAGCGGTGACATTCAGATCGAGCTGATCAGCCCCGTCAACGACGCGCCCTCGATGTACCGCGACTTCCTCGAGGCGGGACACGAAGGCGTGCAACACATCGCCTATTGGAGCGACCGTTACCAGCAGCTCTACGATCGGGTGCTCGCGGCCGGATTCACCGTCGGGCAGGAGGGTCGCATCGGTGGTGCCGACGGCCGATTCGCCTACCTCGAGACGGAGCATCACCCCGGCACCGTCATCGAGATCTCCGATGTCGGCGGCACCAAGCGGCTCGTCTTCGACCTGGTCCGGATGGCAGCCGCGAACTGGGACGGCAGCAATCCGATCCAGACCATCGACGCCGGCCTCATCGGGGGCGATCCCGCAGCCATGACGGCGATGCTCGAGGCGCTGGGATGAAAGTCCACCACCTCAACTGCGGCACCATGCATCCCCCATGCACCCCCGCAGGTTTGGTGTGTCACGTCCTGCTCCTGGAGACCGGCACCGGCCTCGTGCTGGTGGACAGCGGGCTGGGGCTGCGCGATGCCGCCGACCCCGCAGCCCGATTCGGTCCGGCCCGGTTCTACGTGCGCCCCAGGTTCGACGCGAACGAGTCCGCCGTTCGGCAACTCGAACGTCTCGGCTTCGACCCGCGTGATGTCCGCGATATCGTGCTGACCCACTTCGATGCCGACCACACCGGCGGGCTCGCCGACTTTCCTTGGGCCAGAGTGCATCTCACCGCCGATGAAGAGAAAGCGGCCCGGCAACCGGCAGGTTTCGTCGAGAAGGCCCGCTACCTGCCCACCCACCGCGACCATCACCCGACCTTGGTCTGCCACACCCCCGGCGACGGCGATCCCTGGTACGGCTTCGCCGCCGCCGAGGAACTCACCGAGATCACCCCCGGCCTCGTCATGATCAGCCTGCCCGGCCACACTCGCGGCCACGCCGCCATCGCCGTCGACACCGGCGAACGATGGATCTTCCACGCCGGCGACTCCTTCTACCACCACGGCCAGATCGACGGCCTCACCCCGGTGCCACGAGCCCTGACCGCAATGGAACGTTTTGTCGCACACGACATGAACGCAGTTCGCGCCAACCACGAACGCCTCGCCGAGCTGTGGGCCGGACAGTCCCCCGACCTGCTGCTGATCAACGCCCACGACCCTCTCCTGCTGCGCCGTGCCCAGCAGATCGACACCGACGCCGGCAGATGACGTGCCGTCACCGACCACCTGCTCGACGCCCCAGTCATCGCGGAACAGACATCCCCGCAACGGAGTAGAAGGAATGCGCTGACACATTGCCACCACGCCGCTGCCGGCGTGACGGTGATGTCTGAATCTTGCCAGCCGCACGGGTGGGGTGTTCGTAGCGTCGGGAGTATGGAAACGGAACTGATTGCCGTTGAACGGGTTACGGGCTTGCGGACGCCGGTGATGTGGTTCATGGCCATCGCGGCAGCGTTGGGGACTGCCAGTATCTATCCGCTGCAGCCGGCCATCGCGGCGGTGGCCGGGTCGTTCGGGTCATCGCTCGCCGAGGTCGGGGGAGCGTTGGCGTGCGGGCCGGTGGGGTACCTGGTGGGGCTCGCGCTGCTGGTGCCGCTGGTGGATCGGGTGCCGCCGCGGACGGTGGTGGCGGCGCAGTTCTGGTCGCTGGGGGTGGCGCTGGCCGGGGCGGCGGCGGTGGGGTCGCCGTGGCTGCTCGGCCTCGCCATCGGCGTGATCGGGGCCGGCTCCTCGGTCGGGGCCCAATTAAGTTCAGTGGCAGGCCGATTCGCGGAACCGGCGCGGCGGGCGACCGTGCTGGGCGTGGTCACGGCGGGGATCTCGGCGGGAATTCTATTGGGGCGCATCGTGGGCGGGTGGCTGGCCGATGCCATCGGGTGGCGCGGCATGCTGCTTCTGCTGGCGGCGGCCTGCGCGGTGGTGGCGGTCGCGGCGCGCGCGGTGCTGCCCGCCGAAACCGGGAACGCCGGCACCAGCTACCTGGGGCTGCTGCGCGGACTGCCGGGGCTGTACGCGCGGTTCCCGGTGTTGCGGCTGGCTGCCGGGCGAGGTGCGTTGTGGTTCTTCGCCTTCTGTGCGGTGTGGGCCGGACTGTCGGTGGCCCTGTCGGAACCGCCGTTCTCGTATTCCGCCGAGCGCATCGGGCTTTACGCCTGCGCCGGACTGCTCGGCATCGTGGCGACGCGGGTCGCCGGGGCCTGGACCGATCGGGTCGGGGCGCGCCGGGTGATCCTGGCCGGGCTCGGGCTCGCGGCCGCCGCGACCGTGATTCTCGCGACGAGCCTGTCGAATACCGTTGTCACGCTGGCGTGCCTGGGCCTGTTCGATGCCGGATTGTTCGCCGCTCAGGTCGCCAATCAGAGCACCGTGCTCGCCATCGATCCGGCCGCGACAGCGCGTTTCAACAGCGCGTACATGCTGGTGTACTTCGTCGGCGGCAGTGCGGGCACCGCGTTCGGCGCGGCCGCGGTGAGCTGGTTCGGCTGGGCGGCAACGGCTCTCGTCGCCGCCGGCGCGATCGTGGGCGCGGCCGCGATCACCGTGTCGGTGCGCGCGGCCCGCGCCTGACGCTCCCTTCGACGCGGGTCAGGTGACAGGCGCCGTCGGTGCAGGAGCGTTGCAGGCGTCCTCGTGAGATCGTCTGGATCAGGCCGATCGCCCAGCACATGGGACAGCCGCGCAGGGCCAGGACACCGATCGGCAGCAGTAGCAGACTCGGTATGCCGAAAACCGGTGCCAGGGCGACCGATCCGGCGAGCAGCCCGAATCCGATGACTCCTCGTGCCAGATGGGCAGGGACGGACGTGCTGGCGAAAGACCTTTCGCCCGAGGTGAGACGACTGTTCATTCCGCTGCCGCCTCCTTCCAGGCATCCAGCTCGGAGCGCACGGTGGTGCGGGCACGGTGCAGCCGAGACTTCATCGCCGCCGTGCTCAGCCCGACCGATTCGGCCACCACACTTCCCGGCAGGCCCTGAACGTCACGCATGATCAGTACCCGGCGCTGATCGGCGGGCAAGGACGCGATGGCCGCGGCCACCCGCTCGATCTCCAGCCGGGCCAGCACATCGTCCTCGGCCGAGGCGGTGCACGCCTCGGCACTCGTTTCGGAGCGCCGGGCCATATCCGCGACTCGCCGCAAGCATTCGTTGCGCACGATCCGAAACATCCAGGAGGCCAGCGCACCCGTGGCCCGCAGAGTTCCGATCTTGCGATACAGCACGATCATCGCCTCCTGCGCCGCATCCTCGGCATCCTGACTGCTCGCGCACAGCGAATACGCGAACCGCCGCACATGCGGATGCGCACCGGAAACCAACGCCGCAATCGACGCCTCATCCCCGCCCTGGGCCGCGACCACAATGTCCGCCGCAGGCCACGAGGACGGCGTGCCCCTACCCACGCGACCGCTTCCGATTACGCAGGAACAGCACACAACTACAAACCGACACAGCCGCAACAACCACGGCAACGACCACTACGGTCATGAGAACCCTTCCTCCACGTGCCGACCTGGATGCCCGCACCCCCATAAGAGCAACCAACCGCGAAAAGGATTCACCACCCACCCGATTCGACCCATCCATGCCGAGAGGCCATGAGGCTCAGCGTCGCCGCCGCTCCCGCCGCTCCCGCTGGTTGTCCAGTCGTTGCTGGATCCGTGGCCACACTCTCGGGGTTACGAAGCGTCGGAACCCTGCGACCAGTAGCCCGGCCAGCCCGCCCCACTCGTGTCCGGGGTCGTTGTCACTGTCGGCGACGTCGGTGCCCAGGCCTCGATTCCGGGCGGGCCACAGCCGCCGCGAGACAGTGATCACCGCAATGCCCAGCAGCGCGATGAGGACGAGCTCCAACCACATTCAGCGCTCTTCTCAGCGGTATCGGTACAAGGCGGCGCTGTCCATTTTCACCGATGACTATCGGCGGTTCAATCGCCCCGAAGCAGCAGCCGGGGCGGCGATGACGGCCTACGCGCTGACGACGAGGAAGCTCACCCGTCGTATGCCGCGGCGAGCATGTCCTCACTGTCGGCAGCGAACCGGGGATCGCCGGAATAGTTCGGTGGCAGGTAGCGACCAATCCATCGGATCCATCGCGACGAATCAACCGCTCAGATAGCGACGAATCAACCACTAACTTTGCGACCAATCAACCAGCCATGCTGCGACCGATCAACCACCTGCTGGACGAGAACTGATTGTGATCAGGCGCTGAGCGCGACTGCGGCCACGCGGCGCGGATGGGCTGGTTGACGGCACGATGCCTCGGTGGTTGAGGCGGATGACATTGTTGGGCTTGCCTTTTCGGGATTGCTGCCGCTGGTGATGGAGAGTGTGGCGGTAGAGGGTCAGCGGGTGGTGGTGCAGCCCAGGACGGCCTTGCGTCCGGCGGTATGTTCGCGGTCCCGAATGGGCCGCGGCGGCTTCGTCATCAGGTCGTATAGATCTTGCAAAGAAGCAGGTCGACAGCGCCAAGGGTGCGTCAAGGCAGCTGTTGTCACCGGCCGGACGCGCCTATCTTCCATCTTCCGTCCGGAGGATTTCCGGGCAACGAGGAGATGGTTCGAATGGTCGGCGATCACGATGACCCGATGCTGCTGGACGAGCTGGCAACCCATTGCCACGTCGTCGAGATCCTCGACATGCTTTCCGAATCCGGTTGCAATACAGCGCTTCTGCGGAGATTCGTGCCGGCGCAGGGCGCGGATCTGGCGTCGGCTCTCCGCTTGATCGCGGCCTATGGACTCCTCGCCACCGATAACCACGGCAGTTGGGACGAGCCCCTGACGGTTCCCGGGCCGCTGCGGCTGACCGACCGGGGCGAGGCGGTCGCACGAGCGCTGTCGAACACCGCCGCAAGAAGGACTCCTCACGATGGCGGCCGGCTTGCAGAGTATCGCTCGGTCCTTGAAAGAGCCGCCGGCCGAGTGCTGAGCTTGCGCCGCAACAGGGCGGGAGGGCTTGCCGCGACGTCTCGAGCCTGACATCGCGTTGGCCGAGACCCGTTTCGGCCCTAGCAGTGGTCACCGCCGCGCTGGAATGAGGGCGTGTCGGACGTTGTCCCTAGGAGCCGGTAACGTCCGGCACGATTCGCGGGCACCCGCACGGCCGCCCGCTCGGAGGAGGTACCACTGTGACCGAGCAGCGACCGACTGGGGCAACGGGTGACACCACCGCCCCGCACTCGACACCGGGCATATCCGCCGCGCACGACACGGCCCGGCTGGCGATCGTCGTCGGTGCGCTCGGTGTGGTGTTCGGCGATATCGGCACCAGCCCGATCTACACCCTGCAAACGGTGTTCGATCCCGGTGACCCGCATCCGGTTCCGGTGAGCCGGGACAACGTGTTCGGTGTCGTGTCGCTGGTGTTCTGGTCGGTCATGATCATCGTCACCGTCACCTACGTCCTGCTGGCGATGCGCGCCGACAACGAGGGTGAGGGCGGCATCATGGCGCTCATCACGCTGCTGCGGCGCTGGGTCGCGCCGGGCGGGCGGCGCACCGCGCTGGCGCTGTCGGCGCTCGGAATCTTCGGTGCGTCACTGTTCTTCGGCGACAGCATGATCACCCCGGCGATCTCGGTGCTGTCGGCCGTCGAGGGTCTGAAGGTCGTACAGCCCTCGCTCGCGGAGCTGGTCGTGCCGATCACGGCGGTGATCATCATCGGACTGTTCCTCGTACAGCGGCGCGGCACCGCGGCGGTGGGCCGCATGTTCGGGCCGGTGATGATCGTGTGGTTCGTGACCATCGGCGCACTGGGCGTCACCGGCATCGCCGCGCATCCGGAAATCCTGAAGGCGCTCTCACCCACCTATGCGCTCGGATTCCTGTTCGGCCACTTCGGAATCGCGTTCTTCGCACTCGCCGCGGTCGTGCTCGCGGTCACCGGCGCCGAGGCGCTCTACGCCGACATGGGGCATTTCGGCCGGCGCGCCATCACGCGGGCCTGGCTGTTCCTCGTCTTTCCGGCATGCACGCTCAGCTACCTGGGACAGGGGGCGCTGATCCTCGACGACCCAGCCAATGCCGGCGCGCCGTTCTTCCTGCTCGTCCCCGGCTGGGGACGACTGCCCATGGTCATCCTGGCCACCGCGGCCACCGTCATCGCCTCGCAGGCGGTGATCACCGGCGCGTATTCCGTTGCCGCCCAAGCCGCCCAGCTCGGCTACCTACCGCGGCTGCGGATCGCGCACACCTCCGAATCGACCATCGGGCAGATCTATGTGCCGTGGATCAACTGGCTGCTGATGGTGTCGGTCCTGACGCTGGTGTTCGCCTTCCGCAGCTCGGCCGCCTTGGCCTTCGCCTTCGGCATGGCGGTGACCGGCACCATCACCATCACCACCCTGCTGTTCTTCTATGTCGCACGGGCGAAATGGCATACGCCCATGTGGCTGATCGCGCTCGCCGCGACCCCGCTGCTGATCGTCGACCTACTGTTCGTCGCGGCGAACCTCACCAAGCTCGTGCACGGCGCCTGGCTACCGCTGCTGATCGGCCTGACCGCGTTCACCATCATGACCACCTGGCAGCGCGGCCGCGAAATCGTCACCACAGACCGTGAACAGCGCGAAGGATCACTGCGCGTGTTCATCGACCAGTTGCAGGAAGGCGTGCCGGCAACGGTCACCGTCCCCGGCACCGCGGTATTCCTCAACCGCGGCAAGGAAACCGCTCCATTGGCCATGCGCGCCAATGTCGAGCACAACCATGTACGGCACCAGCAGGTCGTATTCCTGTCGATCAAAACCGAACCGGTCCCACGGGTTCCGGTCGACCAGCGCATCGCCATCGACCACCTGGACTACCGCGAAGACGGCATCATCCACGTCACCGCCCGCTACGGCTACATGGAAACCCCCGATGTCCCAGCCGCGCTCGCATTGCTCGACCCCGCCGAAACCGAAGGCCCGCTGGACTTGGCCCAGGCTTCGTATTTCCTGTCCACCATCGAACTCCGCCCCGGCCCCGAACCCACCATGGCCCGTTGGCGCAAACGCCTGTTCATCGCCACCAGCCACATCACCGCCGACGCCGCCGAATACTTCGGCCTTCCCCGGGACCGCACGGTCATCATGGGCTCGCAGATCGAGGTGTAGGCCGGTCCGACGTCCGCTGGGGCCTGCCTGAGCCCCAGGATGTCCAGTGTTTTCGCTAGAGGTCAGCGCGGTGAACGTGTCGTTCACCCCGCCGACGATCGAACTCGAGATAGGAGCCGGGGCCGGCGTATCTCACGCGGCGGGGCGCCCCGACCAATCCTCGTGCCGCCCTCGGCGTTCGATCAGATCGATCAGGGTGTCGACGGCGGCGAGGGAGGACCACTCATCGCGAGCGGCGAGACCGGGGTGCTGGTCGGAGCGCGCGATGTACACCTCCTCCGCCGGCGACCATTGCACATGGAACGACGACAGGCAGACTTCCCTGCCGATAATGCCCATAACCTGCCTCCAGCTTCGACATGGCCTGAGCTCCCATTGGATATCCACCCGGAAGGCGCCCCGTGGCTCTTGACGCTTCCATCACCGACCCGCGCACAGAATTTTCGATTTCTTAGCGGCGTCGGCGCATTCGAGGCGAATCACGGTACCGTCGAGTCCGCCATGACCCCTCACTAGTGGACCGCATCAGCGGTGAGGCCCGCCCGGTCGACCATTCGACCACGCTGCGTTCCGCGTGGCGCTGATCGGTTGGGTCGCGCTGGTCATCCCGGTGTATTCGATGTCTCGGGCCGCTCGTGGCGCAGCAGAACGACTTGTTTGTCCAGCACCCGTGATTCGGTCAATCGCAAGGCCGCACCGACATTCACATCGATGAAAGCGGGCTTGCCGCCGCCGAACAGGACCGGGTGCACGAAAATGTGGTACTCGGCGATCAATCCATCGCGAGTCAACGATGACGCGAGTTCGGATCCACCACACAGGAGAAAGTCCCCCTGCTCACGCGCCGCCGCATCGGCCAGCGACCCGAAGTCGGAGAACACGCGAGTATTCCACGGCGCACTGTCGAGCGTGCGTGACACGACGGCCTTCGGCTTGGCCAGCCAGACCGGCGCGAAGTCGGCGTCGCCGGAATGGAATGCGCATTGCTCGGCCTGGGGCCAGTACTCGGACATGAAGTCCCAGGTGACTCGGCCGTAGAGGAAAGTCCCCGCTGTGTCGGCGAGTCCGCGCCAATACGCGTCGACGTCGGAATCCATGGTGGGCCAGTAGAATTCACCGTTCGGCCCTTCTATGTAGCCGTCCAGGGACTGGTGGACGACATGAACGATCTTCCCCATCGGGCGCTCTCCCTTCAGGCTGCGATGGTCAGCTGCCGGTGTCGTCGCCCATGGCGCGCTCGATGGCGTCGACCAGCCGCTTCCGTTCGCGGTTGACCCAGGCGTCCTCCTGGTAGTTCCGTGCGAACGTCTCGATGAACTCCACCGGGTCGTCGCCGACGACCTCCCGGATCGGGGTGCGATCCGCCGCACTCTGCTCGAAAAGGTCGGCGAGGTCCTCGAACATGGCAACGCTGCCGCCCGGCCCGTACACCATCAGGTACCGCTCGAACGCGTCGATCGCCGTGCGGTAGTTCGCCGGCAGACGTCGTGCGCGCTCCTTGTACTGCCGCCACCGTCGCTTGTCGCCGAGGTCGCCGATCACCTTCGCGGTGAGTTTCGAGATATCCATGACTATTTGCCGCCTTCGTGAAGTTGTTCGAGCCGTTCGGAAAGGAAGTTCCAGCTCCTGCGGAACTCGTCGAGATACTCCTGCCCCTGCGCGTTGAGGGTGAACACCTTGCGCGGCGGCCCCTTCTCCGAGGCGACCTTCTCGACGTCGACCAGGCCCTTTTTCTCGATCCTGATCAGCAGGGCGTAGATGGTGCCCTCGGCGATATCGGAGAACCCCTGGTCCCGCAGCCACGCCGTGATCTCGTACCCGTACGCCGACCGCACGGACAGGATCGCCAGCACAATGCCTTCCAGCGTGCCCTTGAGCAGCTCCGTCATCTGCTTGCCCACGGATCACCTCCTCGTACTACTCAGTGTTGCTGACTACTAGTAGATAGTAACACTGAGTAGTGAACATGCAAGCAGTCCTCACCGAAGGCCTGTAAACCCATGGACTACTGGATATTCCGTTCCGCCCAGTCGGTTGCTGACCCGACGCCGGCCGTTCAGTACTCGACGACCAGCCCTGGGTAAGAGGCATGAATCGCAAGAATCCCCAGGTCATCGACCTGGGGATTCTTGGTGGCGCTGGCGTGGGCGATCAGGTTTCCTCTGCATCGTTCTGTCGAGTTCATGGTGTCGGTGAGCGCGTATGCGTCCACCGACGGTGGTGACATGGCATCGGACGGTCGGGCACTTGGTGGCCCGGTGGACACCGACCGTGCGTTGCCTGGATGAGCGTCAGGCTTGGTGGCCGATGACCGCGGGTCGGTCATCGGCGAGGACGTCACTGGGCGAGTGGGTTCGTTCACCGAAATACAGCAGTTCCCATACGGTTTTCGCACTCAGGGAGTCGCGGTGCCCGTCACGGGTTTCGACAAAGTCGACGTCGCCGAGGAAGCGGTGGTACGCGCCACGCTGGCCGAAGTCGATCCGGAAGAGGTCGGCGTTGTATCGGAAGGTGACGGTATAGCTGCTGCCGGATTCCTCGATCGAGTACTGCACCCGACGGTCGACCGGAACCCCGGTGTCGGGGTGAACCGATCGGTCGTCGGTGATCACCTCGACACCGTCCCCCACTCTGGCGGCGACGACCTGGTCACCGTTGGCGATCAGCAGTACGGGAACCGTTGTGCCGCCGTAGCTGTCATTGACGACGAAGGTCAGCGACACGATCGTGTAGTCGCCGAGAAGCGCTCGGCCCCAGTACCAATGGTCGAGGACCTTGCGCGGCGCGATATTGCCCCAGTTGTGATCGTGGTAGCCGAGCCCGCTCAGGCCAGTGGTGCGGCCATCCATCGTCACGGTGGCCTCGACCGCGCCGCGCGCCACTACTGGCAGCCAGGCAATGTAGTGCTCTTCGTCGGGGCCGAAATACAGGAACCCTGATTCCGGACGCCACGGCGGGACCTGCGGTGTGAGGGTGAGGTCGACGGTGAGTTCGTCTATCTCGGCGTGGATTTCGTAGCGCTGGTCCTGAATGCGGAATACATTTGCGCCGATACGGACGTCACAGGTGTCGGTCGCGGCGAAGAACTCTGCCGGATTGCCCAGGTAGGTCTTTTCGACGCGGCTGCCGTCAGCGCGGGTCAACGTCACCAGCACAAACGGGGTCGGTGGTGCTTTGGGTGACACGTACGGGGGTTTGGTGTGGAACTCGACGGTCAGGACAGAACCATCGTCGAGGTGTCCGTCGAAATACCACCACTCGAATGTCCCGTCGGCTGCGTCGGTCCGTAGACCGTCTTCCCAGGCGCGGATCACTCCAGGTGTCTCGTTTACCCGGCGGTAGTGGGTGTCGGTCCTGCCGACGACGGCTTTCATGCCGACTCGTTCTTGACCGCGATCACCGCGAGCGGTGATACGACCGGCGGTTCGGTGAGCAGGTCCGAGCCTGCACTCAGGATCAGCTTCGCGGCCTGACCGGACATGTGTGATTGCTGTGCCTCCGGAGAGGTGAAGACGTCGACAAGGTAGAACGCCGACGGTTCGGACGCGGATCGTCCAGCGAGCCAGACGGTTGTCCCCTCCTCGGCCTGGATGCAGGGCAAGGCGCGTTCGAGGATTTCCGCGAAGGCATCGGCTTTGCCCTCGGCTGCGGTGCAGGTGACCAGGATGGCGGTATTGGTTGTGTTTGTTGTCATGACCGTGACCCTATGAGCTCGGGCGATCACTATTGCGACAAAACAGCTACAGTTTGCGACATGAGGATCGGCGTTGCCGCGATCATGGGTGGCTGGGATTCCGGCCTGACCACCGTGCTGGACGTGCTGCGGACCGCGAACGCGGCCCGCGAACGCGTCGATCGCGACATTCCCGCGATCACGGTGCAGGTCATCGCCGCCGAATCGGCACCGGTGCCCACTCAGGGCGGGCTCCTGGTCCCGATCGACTTCACCTTCGACGACTCGCGAATGGCGACTCTCGACATCTTGGTGGTTCCTGCGCTCGGAGCCAACAGCCCCGCCGGGGTGATCGATGCGCTCATGCGCCCCGATATCGCGAATTGGCGTGCGCGACTGCGTGACTGGGCCGAGCAGGGTCGTCAGCTCGCGGCCGCGTGCACGGGCACATTACTGCTCGCGGAGTCAGGGATTCTCAACGGGCGCCGGGCCACGACGAGTTGGTGGCTCACCACGGAGTTCGAGCGACGCTATCCCCGTGTCGATCTGGATATGACCCGCATGGTGGTGCAGGACGGGCACATCACCACTGCGGGAGCAGCATTCGCGCATATCGACCTCGCGATCAACCTGGTCGCGAGGGTCAGTCCGCAGTTGGCCGAGTTCACGGCCGCGACATTGCTCATCGACCAGCGGCCCGCGCGCAGCGTCGAATCCGCGCTGGGTTACCTCTCTACCGCGGACCGGCTGATCACCGACTTCGAGACCTGGGCGCGGCTGCACCTTGCTGAACGCATCTCGATCGCCGATGGTGCGGCGGCGATCGGCACAACTCGACGCACCCTCGAACGTCACATTCGCGAGCGGTTGGGCACCACCCCTAACGCCTTGGTGCAGCAAATGCGTGCGCAGCGAGCCCGCCACTTGCAGCGAACGACCAATCTCACCTTGAGCAAGATTGCTCCGATGGTCGGCTATCAAAGCACCGCCGCGCTTCGCAAGGCACTCAGCACTACCGACGACCGCGACAACACCGAAACTTGAAGGCCGGTCGACGATCTCGATCGAGTCAGCCCTCTCTCATCGCCGCCCGGAAGCCGCACACCGACTTGTCGCAATGGGTGCTTTCTGTGTCGCATCAGTGGCATTTGTGCTGCGTAGCGTCGGTCGCAATGACGAACTGGCCGTATCGCGGACCAGCACCTAACTACGCGACCGCGCAGCGGTTGCTCCGGAACCCCGTCTTCACCACCGGCCCCGCCCGGACCACCCCGATCGTCGCCGCCGTGCACGGATGGTCGATGACCATCGGAATCGAGCTGCTGTTGGCAGCCGACATCCGAATTGCCGCCGCCAACGCCCAATTCGCTCAGATGGAAGTGCAACGAGGGATCTTCCCTCTCGGCGGCGCCACCTACCGGCTGCCACGGGAAGCCGGCTGGGGCAACGCGATGCGCTGGCTGCTGACCGGAGATCCGTTCGACGCCGGCCAGGCGCTGCGGTTGGGACTGGTTCAAGAAGTTGTCGAGACCGGCCAGCAACTCACCCGCGCAATCGAATTGGCTCACCGGATCAGTGCGCAGGCCCCGCTCGGTATCCAAACCACCTTGGCCTCTGCCCGCCTCGCGCTGACCGACGGTGAGGTCGCCGCCGGTGACGCGATCCGCGACCAATTGCGACGCATCTCGGTCAGCGACGACGCCAAGGAAGGCATGTTGTCGTTCATCGAACGCCGCCCGGCCCAATTCACCGGTCGCTGAAGGAGAACGAGTCGAGGCAACGATGAAGAGCACCATGCAGGACGAGTAGCTGTCGCCGGCGACGCGGCTCGCTCATGCCCTGCGTGGTTTGGGTATTGGCGAGGGTGACCGGGTCGGCAGGCGTACCGTCATTCAGGTCCCCGACAACCGCGGTGGGGGTCTGCGCGGTTGGTCAGTGGCGAATTAGTGTGCCGGCTCGCCAGCGGTATTTGAGCAGGGAAGCAACAACTTTGGGGGATACCCCGAGGAGTCGGAGGCTCGCGAGGGGTGAGGTGCTGGGGCGGATGTCGAGGTAGGTGTACATCTGTTGGCGGATGACCAGACCGTTGCGGAATGTCCAGATTTCGGTGCCGAATTGGCGGTTGGCAGGGCCGAATCCGCCGGTCCAGGTCAGGACGATGCTGTTTTGGTCGGCGCACTGGACGGTCTTGCGGACGTGTAGTCCGAGTGATTTTCCGACGCTGACCAGTTCGATGGTGGCCTTGCGGATGGCCTCGATGCCTTCGTGGCGGTCGTGGGCGCCGTCCATGATCCAGTCGGCGACCGCGTCGGGGGTGAACAGGGCCAGGAGTTCGTCGACGAGGCCGTCGTTGGTGATGCGTTCGATGTCGGCGGCGAACTTCGAGATGTCCGCCGGCCGGTGACGTTCGCTGTTGTCGATCGATACCAATGCGGGTTCCTTGCGTGAGTGCGGGGCTGTGGTCACGAACCGGTACGGGAGCCGGTTGCGGTGTCGTTTCCGCTTGTGGCGGACAATATTTCGGCGATCACCCTCGCGACGCGTTCGCCGGATTCGATTGCTCCTTCGATGTATCCGGCGTGTTCGCCGGCGGTCTCGCTGCCGGCCCAGTGGATGTTGCCCACCGGTTCTGCGGAGACCGGAAGGTACCCCTCGTCGTGACCGATGACGGGCAGCGCCAAGTAACCACCGCCGACGTATCGGTCTTGGTGCCAAGACTTTTCGTGCCAGCCTCGTGGTGTGAGCACCGCGGCGCCCAGCTGTGCGGCAATGGCGCCGAGTATCAACGCGCGGCGCGCGTCGGCGGTGAGATCATCGAGCCCACGCGCCTCGGGGCCCGCGATGAGAACGCAGAGATGGCCAGGCCCGCCGGGCGTCGAGGTATCGAACACCGCCATGCCTGGATCGGTCAGTATCAGCGATTCGGCGTGGCCGTTCTCGCGCCAGAACGGGCGGTCATAGACTGCGATCGCCTTGTACACCGAACCCATATAGGTCGTGTTCTGCAGGCGATTTCGCGCGGCGGGCAGCGGGGGCGCGTGTTCGATGAGAGCAGCCATGGGCGGCGGGACGGTCACGATCACCTTGGCGGCGCGGTATGCCCCGGAAGCGGAGTAGATGGTCACGCCGGTTTCGTCGCGATGCGACGCCGTTACCGCGCTGTTGAACACCACCCTGTCGTCGAGGTCGGCCGCCAGTCGTTCGGCCAGTGTCCCAGCCCCTTCGGCGACGAGGCTTTCCTGCGCGCCGCCCGCCGTGGAGAGCATGGCGGTGAGTCCGCCTTGGAATCGGACCATCTCGAGGAACGCGTGCATCGAGTAACGATCGAGGTCGGCGGTAGTGGACACCGAGACAAGAACTTCCAGCAGCCGGCGCGCGCGCCGGCCCGGTACTCGCCGCAGCCATGACTGCACGCTCCGGGTGGTCCATGCTCGCGGAAGACCCAGGCGCGTCGCGATTTCCCAGGCCAGCAGGACCACATTGGCGGTCGCGGCCGACGCCCCGAAGTTCCCGATGGTCTTGTCGCCGTCGACGATCTTGGGCTGCTCGGGTGTGTCCATCTCGAAGACGGTCATGCCGAGCTCTGCGGCGAGGTCTGCGAAACGATGATGCCCGTGCCCGATCCACTGGCCGCCGAGGTCGACTCTCGAGCCGAGCACGGTGGTCTCGGCCATCACCCGCCCGCCGGCCCGCGCCGCGGATTCGAGCACGATGACGTCGATGCCCCGTCGGTGCAGCTCGCGAGCCGCGATGAGACCGGCTATCCCCGCACCGATGACGGCAACCGTGACGGTCCGTGCGGGATCCCGAGGGCCGGGCAGGTCATGAGGATTCTGTTGGGTCATTTCGTCTCACTCCAGATGGCGAACCGGGCCGACCGAGGACAGGGAATCGCCTCGAACTAAGTCGGTCAACCGTACGGGTTACGATAGGTCGGGTGTGACCCGGGACGCAATAGGCGGTGAAGCGAAGGCCGTGGACAGCTATGACGCGTCGGTGTGAGTCGTGCTCGTTCGCCGCGCGGTACTCCGTGCGACCGGCTGCGGGTCGGCGAACAGAACGAGCATGTCCAGAGCCTGGTTCAGGTCCCGCCTGGCTCGGTCGTCATCCGGCCTGGAGATGTATTGCAGGATCAGCCCGTCGACCTGGGCCAGCGCCAGGCGTCCGAGCGTGTCGAAACCGACGGCACACCGTTCGCCCGCGGCCTGGGCGGCCTGCTCGCAGAACTCGGTGACGACCGAGCTGTAGCGCTCGAACTGCAGCTGTGCGAGGCTGCCGCCCGCGTCGCTGCGCACGGAGTACGCCATCAGTTCGTACTGCATGATCTGCAGTCCGATCTGGTTGCGCACCAGCTTTTCCCAGAAGCTGGTCACGCCGTGCCGAAGGGCGTGCTCGAAGCCCTTGTCGAGTTCGAGTTCCGCCCGCAGGGCCTCGGAGATGTCGCGGATGAGCGTTGTGATGACCGCGCGCAGCAGCTTGTCCTTGGTCGGGAACACGTAGTGCAGCGTCCCGAGCGCGAGTCCGGCCTGGGCGGCGACCGCGCGCAGCGTAGTGGCCGGCACGCCCAATTCGCTGAGCGTGGTGACGGCCGCCGCGACGATCTGCTCCTCGCGTTCGGACGCTTTGACGTAAACCACGGGTTCTCCTCGCTCCGCTGGCCGACGAACTTCGCACAACTGTTGCACACCGCATAGACCCGACCTATCTTACAGTCGGACAACCGACCGAGTTTTGAGTGGGGAACCGTGCCCGATGTCGTCCCGAGTCCGGATGACCTCGAGTCCGCCAACCGCGATCCCCAACAGCCCTGAAACGACGATCGCCCGCGACCTCTGCAGGGGTCGCGGGCGATCGTTCGGGAATTGAGCCGAGGCGAAGCTACTCGAATCGGTGCACCTTGGATGGTCAGGCGCACAGGGCGCGGGTGGAAGGAACGACGTCACCGATCCAGCGATGGAGTTGGGTATCGTCGGCGGACTCCGGCCAGTACACGAAGGTGTCGAAGCCGGTTTCGGTGGCGAGATCGGCCAGAATGCGGGCCCAGCCCGCAGCGTCGGTGCGAATCGGTTCCTCGCCGCGGAGCGTGACCGGCCCCGGAGTGTCGGTGATCGTTCCGACGAGCTGTGCCATCCGGGTGATGTCGTCCGGTTTACGTCCCGCGTCGATGGCGGCGGCAGAGATGATGTCCTGTGTCGCTTGCCATTTCTCGTACGGGAGGTAGTGCGGGATGGGCGCCGCCCAGCCGTCGGCGATGCGCCCGGTGAGCGCGTTGGCCTTGGGGCCGACGCTGCCGAACCAGATCCCGACCGGATGCGCGGGCGCGGGTCCGGACTGCACGCCCTTCACGGTGTACTGCGTGCCTTCGACTTTCGCCTTCGTCCCCGGATGCCACATGGCCCGAATGATCGCGGTAGCCTCCTCGAGTGCCTGCAGCGCTTCGGGATTCGAGCGCATCGGGCCGCCCATGGCGCCGATCGCGGGCCAGAAAGCGCCCGCGCCCAAGGCGAGTTCGAATCGTCCGCCGCTGAGGAGATCCAAGGTCGCAGCCTGCTTCCCGAGCATGGCGGGCCCGCGCAGTGGCAGGCTCGCCACATCCGGAAACACCCGCAGCCGTTCGGTTTCCGCCAGCACGGTGGCGATTACCGCGAAGGTGTCGGCCAGCCCGCCGGAGTACGGGTGGTCCTGGATGCCGAGCAGATCCAGTCCTTCCCGGTCCGCCACCTTGGCCATCGCGCGCAGCTGAGGCAGCTCGGTCACCGTCGGCGCCAACTGAATACCGAATCGTAGGTCCACCCCGCGATCATGCCAGCCGTGTCAGTGGACGGTGACCCTCGTAGTGCGTGGACGTGTCGTTCGATCTGGTCGCGGATGGGGCCGGACGGGCAGGAGACGCTGGCGCTCGGATATCTCGACCACGGTGACCTCGGCGTCTCCGATCTCCCGCACCTCTACCACGCCCACCAGCGGAGCCTCGGTTATCCCGGTCCCCGGGGTGCAGTACCTGATGGACCTGCGAAAGCTGGACGGCGCAACCTATCTCAACTTCAACACCGGCCCCGCCGAGGTGTCGGGCACCAGCTACACCCGTTCGATCATGCTCGATCCGGACGGCCGTCATCTGGCCTTCGTCGAATACGACCTCGCCCGGAAGTACGCGCACCTCGACGGCGTCCTGGGCGTCCGTGACGACGCGACCCCATCCGGCATGGCCATGCGCTTCCAGATCTATGCCGACGAGGTCCTCATCACCGACTCCACCGTCAAACTCGGCGACACCGCCCCCATCCACATCGACTTCGACCGCCCACTCCGCCTACGCCTCCAGGTCACCAACCTGAACCCGGGCGGCGACGCCTACGCCATCTTCGGAGACCTCCGAGCAACCGCCAATTGACACGGGCGACTACACCCGGCCGCAGGCTGTCTCGCCACGTTGAACACAAAGGAAGGCCGCTCCCACTGGGAGCGGCCTTCTCGATGTGGACCTGACGGACCAGCATACGAACCGCGCGGTGCTGGTCGACGGGCCGGACATCGTGATCCGGGCGGTGGGTACCCGGCAACCGGTCGACGGTGATGCCCAATGAACGGCCACGGCGACAAACCAGCTGCGGATGGGGTGGCGTTTGGTGGCGCGGATGGAGTGGCGGGTGCTCGGCGTCCTATAGCCGCCACCCCAAACGCCGAACACGCCAATGACAAACGGGCCGCTCAGGCACACATTCGAGGTCAGGGGGCGAAATCCAGAATGAATATCAATACTCATGAATATTCCCCCATAGTGCCGCGCAGCGGACGTTGCGTGCGCCAGGGCGGGCACCCGAACGCCGGTCCTTGGTTCCGTCTACTTGAACGTGACCGCCGTCTTCTGGCTCTGCTTTCCGAACATAAGGTGTTCACCACCGACCAGATTGCCGCGCTTGAGTTCGCCTCCGTACGCCGCGCGCAGGATCGGCTGCGGAAACTACGGGAGATGGGCATGCTGTTCGCGTTCCGCGAGTCGCTCTACGGCGGCGGCACCAGCCAAACCCGCCACGCCCTCGGCTATCCCGGTGCACGCCTCATCGCCGCCCAACGCGCCCAGAAACCACCCACCCCAGCCTCGTACGCCCTCGGTTTGGAGCGACTGGCTTGCTCCCCAGCCCTCGGTCACCGACTAGGCGTCAACGGCTTCTTCTGCGCCCTGGCGGCCCACCGCAACCCGGCCCACCACCACAGCCTCGCGACCGCAAACCCGGTGCAGGGGCTGACACAGTGGTGGTCGGAGAAACAATGCACCGACGTGTTCTGGACAGCCATCTCCGGCAACGACCAACTCCGCCCGGACGGCTACGGCTGCTGGGAACAGAACGGCCGCATGGTGCGGTTCTTCCTCGAATACGACACCGGCACAGAGTCATTGAAGGTCGTCATCGCCAAACTCGCCGCCTACCAGAACTTCCTGACCGACAACTTCGGGATCCTGCTGTTCTCGGTCCATTCAGCGCGCCGTGAAACCGGGCTATGGACCGCGCTCCGGCGCGGGCTCGGCGGCGTCGCCCCTGGCCTGGTTATCGCGACGACCACCCGCGACCTAGCCCACCCCGACGGCCCTGCGGGGCCGGTCTGAGCCCTGTGGACGGCTACCAGCGGCGACGTCGTCACCGACCGGCTCCGACTGGCCGACCTGCCCGAACGCGGCCCGCGGATCGACCACCGCCCTACCACGATCCAGCCCTACAATGAAGCCGCCTTCGAGCTCCACGACCCACAGATCCATGACTTCTTCCATGCTCGCCGAACCCAGCTAGCCACGCCTAACCCCGATGGACCCGAGCGCGACATCATGATCGAAATCCCGCCACCCGATAACGACTGACAGCACTCGGCTCGTCTGCGCGGTTAAGCAAGCGATTCCGACCCTGTTGCCCTACCCGGCGGGGCATGCCCAAGAGGTGACCCTGATGGGCGAAATCGACTGGAGCAAACAGATACTGAATGGCAACATGGCAATCCGTGAGTGAATCCAGCGACTTTCGTTCGATCGCAGGCCTCGATGGTTATGAAGTAGTGCTCGATCGGCTGACTGGAACTGGCCAGATCCTCCGGCCTGGTCGCTTGCCCGTAGCCATTCCACTGGCTGACGGCTTGCCGTTCGAATCAACATCGCGAGTCGCAAGAGCTATTTACCGACCGCGCGAGCGCGTTCTGACGATCGAGACTACTACTGGCGATCGGATGGTCGCCGAGCTGCCAGCTCGGGACAAGTCTGATCCGCGAGGGGGCCGACCTTCGCTATACCTCGATCAAAACCAGTGGAGCGCCCTCTACAGATCCAAGTACGTCATAGGCGGCTTGGCTCCCAGGGAACAGCGAGCAGCCGAGTGGCTAATCGAGCAATCCGAGAGTAAGCGGATCATTCTGCCGCTATCCGCGGGACACATGGCCGAAACTTGCCAGTGGCGCAACGATGGCGAGCGATACGCACTGGCAGTACAGATGCTGAGGCTCAGCGCCGGATGGCAACTGCGCGACCCACTGGCCGTGCGTCAGGATGAGTTGACCGCGTCCTTGCTCGACATCTTCGCAACTAGCGGCCAACCCCCCGGTGGGGATGTCGTTACTCTTGAACCCTTCGCCTCCCATGCTGGACGGAGGCAGCCGCCCTTCCAGGTCCCTGATGATTTGGCGAGTGTTGGCCTTGAGTTTCGAGCAATAGTTTCACTAGCTTCCTGCTTCGACACACTCCTGGATGCTGAGGCAGTGAGTCAGTCCCCCGACTCCCGCTGGGTTACGCGCAATCAGGAATTCACCGATTGGCTGGCGGCGGAAGAGAATTGCGGCCGGGAACTTATCCGTAAGCGAACATTTGCTTTCTTCGTCGCCGACACACGCAACGAACTCGCTGAAGCTGCGTACAACGCCGGCGTTTCGCCCGATCAGATGCGCTCTTGGGTTTCTTCTCGCATGGAGACTGAGGTCTGCAAGATGCCGAGCCTGGGACTATTTCGAGAAATATTCCATGACAAGCTTGGAGACGAGCGAACGAAGTGGAATAGCAACGACCTCACCGACATGATCTACCTCACCTGCGGTACGGCCTACTGTGACTACGCTGTCGGCGAGAAGTCTCTCATCAGCCGAGCCGAGCAATCACTGCGCCGGTTGAAGCGACCTGTCAATGTCTTTCGGCGGCTCAGCGACTGCGTTCCCGTGCTGGCGGATCATATTGGAGAGGGCTTCGCAGGCTAGCGCGGTGGATCGTTGCCTCCCGCCTAAGCTGTTCCACGACCCGCCTGCGCCCTAAACGCCCTAAAGGGTGCGAATGGACCAAAAATTAAGCCCATCCCCAGAGGGGATGGGCGGTATGACATGCATTATGCCTGCCAGGGCTTAGGACCGCAAGCTTGCAATCACCATGCGGCAGGTTTGTGCAGGTGGCCGACGGTCTGTGGAAGTTGAGCAGCCCGGTAGTCCGCCTCGGTGAACTGGTACCACCAATGTCGCCCTACGCCGTCGGTAGGTGCGCCAGCGAGCCGGGTAGTCGGGAAACCTTTGCTTGGGTTGATTACCCCAATCGGAACACGCGTGCGAGCCTGCCTCACCGGAAACTCAAGGTCACTGTCGTTGCTGATCACCACCGCCGCATCGACAACCTTGTCGAGGACATCGATCAGCAGATGGGACGCGACGTTGACGTCGGACCCCTTCTCTTCGCGCCGCGCGATTGAGACCATGAAGACGGCATTCGGCTCGTCAGCTCCAGTTCCGTTCTTTACCATCACCGGCCAGCTTGGATGGGTCAGCTGTGGTCGCCCTTTGTTCCCCGGCGTGGCCAGTGGAGCGGTTGTGGCCCGGTGGACATACGAGCCCAGGGACAGTTCGTCAATGCTGTTGGCTCGCTTCAGCGCACGCAGATAGGTGTCCTGTTCGTTAGCGCCAATAGGATTGTCACGACCGCTGATCCGGGCAGCGCAGTACACCAGCCGATCGATCGACGCGCTGGTCCAACCCGAATGTTGTTGAATCGCCGCACTTGCTAAGCCTCGTAGATCAAGCCACCGCCACCCTGGTGTGCCTCGACCGCACCGGCCGCGAGCTCCGTAGTAAAGATTGAACCCGTCGACGTAGACGCCCACTCGCATGCGGACACAGCGTAGTCGGTCCAGAGAGCTGGCTGTGGGTTCTCTACGCGGATCGTCACCTAAAGAGGGTTCAGTCGCGACACGCCTATAGGCCCTACGCGGGAAATGCAACCTCGTTGCACTACGCTCGCACCGTCAATCGTTTGCCCGCCGAGCGAGCGTAGTGCAACGACTGCCAAAACTTCACTGATTGCGCACGTCAAGCACACTTTCAGTGTGACCGATCCACTGACCGTGCCTGGACAGGATCGTCAGTACCGGGGGTGCCCCTGAGACGGGTCAGCGGCTTCGATGCGCCGGAGCTGGGTCGCGATCGCCGCTTGTTCGTCAGTCTGGGTCTCGCTCGGGTGATCGATCCACCAGCCCGGCCCCCACCGCAACACTTTGCCGTACAAGGTCAACACAAGACCCTCCTCGAAATCGGCTGCCGGTACACGAATGTCGCGTACCAACGGATCAGGGTCGAATCCACCATCAAAACGGCCCTTCCCAGGCACATACCGCAGAGGGGGCTCGTCCCAGCAATCGAAAAACACCCACTGTCCCCCATCTGCCGGGGCGTAACACAACACGCGCTTGCCCACCCGCAAACTCGGTGCGCCGAAGGCGGTCTCGACCTCGCTGCGGCGCAGGTCACGGTCACCCACCCACTCCCGCAGACGAGTCAGCGGCAGCCACTCATCCGCGGTGAGCAAACGCTCGACCAGGAGGTACCCCAAGCGGTGATACAACTCGGCGTACACCGACGCCACCTCGGCTGTGCAACGGCCCTCCACCCCGAAGACCGCCGCGAATGGACCATGGACTCCGAGTTTTCCGAAGTCGCGCAACAACTCTCGGATGTGTTCGTGTTCATCGTCGCGCTCGTCCAGGTAACAAAGATCTCGAAGCCGTCCACCAGCTACCGACTCCATCTCCGGGCCGGACCGGGCCCACATCTCAGGCCGGGCAAACACTTGCTGCGCTTCCGTCAGCCAGCGCTGCTTCAAATCTTCCGATGACCGCACGCACCGAGCCTAGACAAAACAGAGTGTCATGCCGATTCCTGCGCTGCCGACCGAAGCGCCGGTACGGAACCGCTAAAAAGAACAAGAGGCCGAGCGCCTTACGGTTCTCGGCGATGCACGCACATACCGAGTCCTGTACACGGTGCCGGCTACGCGGAGCGTGAGACGGCTATGCCTGGTCGCCCCGTAACCGGCGCTTCAGGTCGCGCAGTCGCACCTCCCCGATCGGCTCCGGAGGCTTTGCGCGATAGGCGGATTAAGCGGACGGAGTCTGACCTGATGACCTTGATGAGTATGGTGAACGACCTCGAACTCGGTGACGGTACCGACCACCGGCCATTCGTCTACCGAATCGGGAAGGTTCAGCACGTCGACGAATCCGGTTGGCGGCTGCCCCAAGTCGACGAACAGCCCGATGGTGCCAGGTCGCGGAACCTGTGTGACCCTGCCCGTTACGCGTCCGCCGACAGGAAAGAGGTTGCGGGCAATTTCGAGGTTCAGTTCAATCGGTTCATATTCGGTCATCGTTCGAATATTTCAACGAGCTGAGCATCTGGCCGTCAAGTGCTTCCGTCTGTCTACTCGGTCGGCCGTGTTCGGGTGACATCGAAGCAATCCTCGATGAATCGCCAGAACAACGGAACTGCTTCGCCGACCGGAGCGACGAGTCGGTTGGCGTGTCCGGTGTCCGACAAGCACTCGACCACCACGAGGCCGCTGCCCAACGGCACGACGCCGCCGGGCGCACGAACAACGACCTCCTCGATGGGCGGCTTCGATATCGGGCGAGTCGTGACGATGAGATCGTGCATTGACGTCTGCCCGGCCAACTGTTGATCGCAGCCGGACAGCAGGACGCTGTCCACGACATCGGTCATATGTTGGAAGTCGGGGTAACGTTCGGACATCACCCGGTACCGTCCCGCGACTTCAGCCCATGGCACATCGTGGAACTCGCCGGTCCACGCGCGCAAGTTGAGCGTCATGCCCGCCAGTATCGCTAATACTGGCTGGAGCCTCTAGCCGATCGCCGATCGGCCCGTTTGTGGCTACGAGAATGGCTGCGGCACTGGGTATCGGGCGCGCGTTCGCCCATCCAGCGACGGGCAGATCGCCTTCGAGGCGGCCACGTGGCGCTCTGCATTACGCACGCCAACAACCAGAGATTCTCGACACCAGATAGGCGAGCGCTTCCACGCTCGATATTGGGCTACACGCGGACGCCAACTCGCTGACTCAGTTGGCGGACATCCGCGCGCATGCCCGTCGGCGGTCTCTTCAACAGATCCCGGAGCATGTCACGAGCGAACCCGTTGTACCGAATCGTCTCGGGCGCAGTCTGCTCCGACTTCACCAGCATCGTGAGCGCTGCGGTGTCCTCGTCACGCTGCATGTACGCACGAGCCACCTCGATGAGATGCCGCCCCCGGCGCGGAACGGAGACGATGTGGTCTGCATCGATGGAGCGGGCCGCACGCAAAGCTTCCCCGGGCTGACGCAGTTCCACGCCGAGAGTCGTTGCGTGGGCCGCCATCACCGGCTGAGAGAAGCTGGTCTGCACATGCCGGTAGGTTGGGCCGAGCTGCCGGGCGATGCGATCGGCGTGTTCGAGACCGCGCCAGGCGTCGCCGGAGCGGCCACGTCGGCCGTGGACGTAGGCGATCTCGAACTCCAGCGCTCCGGCAATTCCGTGCCAATCATCGGGGGTGCCCTCTCGGTCGAGGAACGGGGTGATCTGGTCGATAGCGTTGCGCGCCAGCGCGATCGTTTCCTCCCACCGCCCGGAATCACGCAAAGCCTGCACCATCGCCCAAGCACTGCACGCGATCACGTACGGGTCATCGGCTTCATAGCCCTCGTTCACCGCGCGGTCAGCGACCATCCACACCAGCTCTGGCGCGGGCTGATAGGCGACATAGAAATCGGCCAGCTGATAAACACCGGCCAGAGTCCGGCGCGCAGCGCGGCGATCATCCGCAGTACGCGCGGCGGTCTGGGCGTCACGGATCAGACCCGGCAGCAGCACGCCCAACTGCGAGCGGTGATCAGGGCTGGAATGGCGGATCCGCCACGCCTTGCGCAGCCGCTCAGCGAGATGATCGACACTGACCGGTCGGTCGCTGGGGGCAATGCGGTAGTCGGTCAGAGCGGCTTGCACCTCGGACAGGGCGACGTGACGCTCACCAGCGAACACCGTGACCGGGACGGCGCGGTCGTCTCCGGTGAGGGTGGCAAGGTCGTCCAATTCCAGTACACGGGCAATGCGCAACAGCAACTCGAGGCTGGGTGTCCGCTGAATTCGGCCGTTCTCCAAGGCTTTCAGCCATTCAGCAGACCGCCCGATCTGCGCGGCCAGCACCGGCCGCGCCATTCCGGCGCGTTCTCGGTACAGCCGAACCCGCGCACCGATCTCCGACGGACCTTCGGATCCACTCACGGGGACCACCTCCTGGTCGTGTTGTCACGACAATCGCCAGCGTAACGGCATTGGGGGTACGTTCGTACCCGTTCACGGCGTCGGCCGGGCATACGTTCCACATTGCCCCGACGTCGGTTCGATCACCAGTCCCCGGCGTCGGGTGCACTCCAACACCGTTCCAGGGACATGGAGAACACCCGACATGGAAATCATCGTTGTCGCCACCATCATCGCGCTAGTGCTGTTTTTCCTCGCCGCCCACGCACTGCCGGATGCCGAGCGCAGCCGGCGGCCGAAGCGGCTGACCGTTGCCGACATTCAAGCGCGCCTGGCAGCCGAACCACCACACCCCTAGGTGCCGATCAGCAGGGGGTGGTGAGCGATGGCGTTCACCGAACCCGAGGCGAAAGTCCTTGGCGCACTGTCGAACCTCGACCCACCGCACACGCTGACCGTGCGGCAACTCTGCCGCGCGACTCTGCTGCCGGAGACCTCGGTCCATCGGGCGCTGCTGCGACTGTCGCGCACCGGGCTGGCGATGGGCACCCTGCAAGGTCCAGCACAGTGGCGCTGCACGGACCGTGGACGTCTCGCGATCACCCGACCGGTGTACCGCGACTACGCAGGGGTACGACCATGAGCAACTACGTGATCGGATTCCTACGACCGGACGTGTCCGGCGACGGATGGGGTGAAGACGAGGCGCGGATCCACGCGCTTGCCGCGGAGCGCGGGTGGTCGGTGATCCTGATGTACTACGGCGACCCTGACCGACCCGGCGGCGCGGTGATCAACCGCCTGATGAACCTCGCCTACAGCGAACACGCCAACGGCGTGGCGCCGAGTGCAGACCATTTCGAACCCGACGACATCCCAGCACTCGTCAAGATCACCGATGTGATCTGCGCAGACACCGATACCAAATACACCACCGCCAGTAACGGCGGACAGGACCAGACCGGGCTGGTCAACCGGCGATAGGCGTGTCACCCACCGCCGTGACCTCATCCAAAGCGCCCCAGGGACATGACAATCGCCCCTGGGGCGCTCTCCTGCGGCGACACCGATCGTTATTGAACCGTTTCGCACTGAAAAGTCGAAATCAGGCCCCTTCTTGGCAGTTAACAGGCGCGACACCCCTATATGCCGGAACTCAGCGGATCTCGTGATTGATGCCGAACTTTGACCGCGGAATACGGAATTGCATCAATTCCGGTCCCGGACGCGGATAAACGCGGGTTCCGCTGCCAGTACAGGGTGACGCCACTCCTAACGCCGAACATCTCCCCTAGGAGCCTCTATGGAACGCCCCGAACCCGAAAAACGCACCCTGACCGGTACCGAACCCGCCAAGTTGCGCGCCCGCGAACGTGTCCACCAGCGCTGGCACATCGAACGAATCGACACCGAACCGCTCACCACCACCCAACACGACCACGCCGTCACCCTCCTCGTCGACCTCATCACCGCATGGACCCACCGCCACCACAACGACAACGACAACGACGAATGGAACGCCGCATGAAACGCCCCGACCCAAACATCCACCACACCAATACATTCGAAAACCAATCGAGGGACAATGAACCCGGCGCCATACCGGACCGAATCCCGAACCCGAATTCCGGGCCGTCACAGGTTGTTTCGGACATCGAAAATCGCGAGAAGCGTGTCTCAATGGGAAGGACCGGCAGCATGACAGGCAGCAAGAAATCCTCAATTCCGCGTATCTCCACCGACATTGCCGCCTGGGAACAGGACGTGCGGGTAGGGACTTACACCCGCCGCTCCACCACCGAAGACAACCAGCCCTACTCCATCGAAGCCCAGGACGCCCGCCTGGACTCCTATATCGATTCCCAACCCGGCTGGCGACACACCGCCAGCTTCACTGACGACGCCTCCGGTGCCAGCACCGAGCGGCCAGGTCTGCAACGTGCCCTGCAAGCTGCCCGCGCCGGAGTCATCGACGTGCTCGTGGTCTACCGAGTTGACCGCTTCTCCCGCAACCTGCGCGACCTGGTCACTCTGCTCGACGAACTCGACCAGGCCAAGGTCATGTTCCGCTCCGCCACAGAACCATTCGACACCTCCACCCCCATGGGCCGCATGCTGGTGCAGATGCTGGGCATGTTCGCCCAATTCGAACGCGACACCATCATCGACCGCGTCATCGCAGGCATGGAACGCAAAGCCGCCAAAGGACTTTGGAAAGGCGGCAAACGCCCCTACGGCTACCGAGTCGACAAGACCACCCAAACCCTCCTCGTGGACGAAGCCGAAGCCGTGGTCGTACGCATGATCTTCGACCTCTACGCCTGCCGCCGCCTCGGTGCCCGCGCCGTCGCCGCCGAGTTGAACACGCGTGGGCATCGCGCCAGCACCGGCCGTGAATGGTCCGGCCACCATGTACTGCGGATCCTCAACAGCCGGATCTATCTCGGTGAGTTGACCTTCCGCGACACCACCGTCACCGACACTCACCCCGCCATCACCGAAACCGACACCTTCGACCGCGCCCAGGCGGTCCTCGAAGCACGCGGGGAATCCCACGCCCACCGCGCCGCTAACTCCTCGGACTACCTGCTCACCGGACGCCTGCGCTGCCCACGCTGCGGGCGGGCCATGATCGGCACCCGCGCGACCGGACGTTCCCGTTCCTATCGCTACTACACCTGCTTCAACCGTGCCCGCTACGACAGCGACAAGTGCGACTTCACCCGACTCGACGCCGACTCAGTCGACGCGGCCGTTCTGGAAGCCTTGGGCAAGTTCTACCGCACCCGGCACGATCTGATCAGCCAAGCCATCACGGCCCAACAGCGATGCCACCGCGATTCCAGTAGTGACACCCGCATCGAACTGGACGCCGTCACCGCCGAGCTCGCCAAAGCTCAGCAGGCGATCGACCGGTACCTGAACGCCTTCGAAAACGGCACTCTCGACCCCGAACTCCTCGCCGGGCGACTCAGCGAATTGCGCACCAAGACAACCCAGCTCGCCACCCGCCGCGACCAACTCACCGCCACCCTGGCTGCGAACCCACCGCCCCGGAACCCGCCGCGCTGGACTGCATCGCTGACCATATCGCGGAAATCATCGCCACCGCCACCGGCACCGGCACCGGCACCCGCACCCAAGCCAAGGCACTGATCGAGACCCTCGTCGCCCAGGTCGCCATCACCGGCCCCGACCGCCTGGTCCCCACCGTCCGCATCCCCCAACCCGGAAACGACATTGGGGCTGGTACCGCTTCTGCGGTACCAGCCCCAATGGAGTCGGTTCGTGCAATGACACGATTGGTGGAGCTAAGGGGAATCGAACCCCTGACCTTCTCGATGCGAACGATGATCTTGTCTGTTTTGCCCGGTTTGGGTGGTGTTGGCTGTGCTGGCACCATAGCTCTGGCCAGGCATTCGGACGTTGGTGGCATCGGGTCGGATTGGCGGTCAGCGAAGCTACTGCGGACGTCCTGCGGACGAACTCTCTCGATCCTTCATTTCAATTGCCCTGTGGCGCAACCTTCTTCGGTGCCAGAAAAACCGGACGGGCGACGGTTGCGGGGCCGGCGTCGCCCCGCGCTGGCCGGTTCGGTCAGCGCGGTATGCGGCAATAGCGGATGTTTTGTACGGCAATGGTTCCCGCACGCTGTGGCTAGTTGGATCCCTGGGCAGCGTAAGCGGGGAACCGTTCCCGCATCGCGGCATCGAACGCGGACGCGTCCCCCAGGGAGTCCCACCGGTGGAACTGGTCCCTGCGTAGATACCACCGCATCAACGCTGCCGCATCCTGCACCCGGCCGTCCAGCACGCACAGCACGACAGTTCCGCGCAGCAGCGTCGGATCCGGATTCGTTTCCCACGGTGCGATTGTCGGCTCGCGTGCCGTCTCGAGCAGAGCGGGGAACGTGGACCGTTTGGCGAACCACCCACGCACCGGACCGCAGACATACTCCATGAACTGAGCCACCGCCACATCGAGCTCAGCGTCGAAATCGATCGACATCACCGGCGGCTTCGGTGAAACATCCAACAGCTTGAACCGTGCGGCATCGATGTCACCGAAGTTCAGCCCATCGCCGGGCATATCACGCATGACGTCCTCTACGGCCCGTGATCCGATCCGCGCGGTCCCTTCGAGACGAAGGCCGCCATCACGGTGACGCTCGATGTGGGCATCGACAGTCGAGGTCATCGTGGGGATGGACTCGCTCGTCGGACCGAAATAGATCTCCGTCCACAGAAGTCTCCCGGTAGCGGGCCACCGCTCCTGCGGCGCGCAGACCGCGAAGCCTTCTGACTCCATCGCCTTTGTCAGCCGGGTGATGATCTGCTTCGTCCACTGAGCCTGGTTACGCGCACCCACAGCTACTCGCCTTCCCGACAGCACTCTCACGTCAAGGGGCCAAGCCGCCGCGGCGTCTTGCCACGGCGGAGAAGACGAGCGGCCAACTGCCCATTCGTACTGCCTACTCGTGCCCTTTTATCAGCGTCGGTAACCTACACCGGCCCAACGACACTCAGCTGTCCGAGCAATCGATGCGAGTGGCTCGAAGCACTCTCATCGGCAGAAGCGGACGTTCTGCACGGCAACAGGTCCCGGCCGCGAGCGCCCCGCGCTGGCCGGTTCGGTCAGCGCGGTATGCGGCTACTTAAGACTGGTGTTAGGGCCGGGTCCCGGCCAGGATTCGGTCCAGGTGCCCGGTGGGATGCTCGGTCAATCGGCTGCCCGCCAGCATG
>NZ_JBSGCB010000021.1:0-99839 GCF_053601595.1 Nocardia sp. NPDC004711
GGGCATCAACCAGCTCAAACAGCATCGGGCCGTGGCCACTCGCTTCGACAAACTCGCCGTCCGATACCAGGCCACGATCCATATCGCTGTCATCAACCAGTGGCTGCGACACAGTTGAGGGCGAGCCACAGGCCCGCCCTCAAAACTTCGAGACAGAACCTAGGCGCAGTACCGTGTCGCGCAGATGCGCCGGATACAGGACACAGGTGTCGAGGAAGACTCGCTGCATGGCTCAGTGCCGTTTCAGTGGCTCCGGGGGAGTCTCGTCGTACAGTCCTAGATCCTCGGAGATCCTGGTGATCTCGGACAGTCCCGCCGCGCGCTCGGCACGTCTGTATTCGCGGAACGCCAGGACATCGGTGAGACGTACTCTGCGATGCCGACCCGGCCGGGTGAACGGAATCGCACCGGAGTCCAGCAGCTTCACGAACGTCGGCCTGCTCATGCCCAGCAATTCGGCCGCCTCCTGTGTGGTCAGCGTGGTGTGCAGCGGTGCGACGGTCACGGCCTTGCCCTCGGACAGCGCGTGGGCTACCAGGCGCAATGCCTCGAATACCTCTCTCGGTAGGGCCACGACCGCGCCTTCCGAGGAGCGTAGGATCGCCGCCTCGACCGAGGGAGACGTGTCCAGGAATCTGCGCAGCTCCGCGATCTGATCCGGATGCTCCGGCAGCAGCGTGCGCTCGTTCAGTGTCTCGGTCATCCTGTCGGCCTCCTGCGGTCGGCCTCCATTATGCCGATCTTTCGAATAATTCGAAAGGAGTTGCTTGGTCCGGGTGGATGGTTTCGACTACCCATGGACGCATCGGCTCGATCTTTGCGAGCTGGAATGCGAAGCGCCCGAACGACTTCGACCGGCCGCCCGTTGGAGCGACGTTGACAGAACTGCGTTCGGAGCCTGGTGAGAAGTTGGGAAATACTCGAGTAAAGAGTTCGGCCCAGGTCAGAAAGAATTCTCTGACCTGGGCCGATGAGGGTGGCTGACGGGACTCGAACCCGCGACACCCAGGATCACAACCTGGTGCTCTACCAGCTGAACTACAGCCACCATTGCCGGTAACTTCCGGCGCGGTAGAGCTTAACCGGTCCGCGCGGTGAGTACCTAATCGGCTGTTCAGGATGGGTTTGCGGGGGGTTCGGCGGGGGTGGAGAGTTCGGCGGCGACGGCGGCGATCTCGGCGGTGGAGGGGCCGGGGGCGGGGACGAAGGCGGTGCGGCGGTAGTACTCGAGCTCGCGGATGGATTCCTTGATGTCGGCGAGGGCGCGGTGGGCGAGGCCCTTCTCGGGCTGGCCGAAGTAGATGCGCGGGTACCAGCGGCGGGTCAGTTCCTTGATGGAGCTGACGTCGATCATGCGGTAGTGCAGGTGGGTGTCGAGGGCCGGCATGTCGCGGGCGATGAAGCCGCGGTCGGTGGCGATGGAGTTGCCGGCCAGCGGGACCGTGCGCGCGGTGGGGACGTACTGCTTGATGTAGTCGAGGATCTGCTGCTCGGCCTCGGCGACGGAGACGGTGGAGCGGCGGACCTCCTCGGTGAGCCCGGAGCGGGCGTGCATCTCGGCCACCACCGGCGGCATGGCGGCCAGCGCGTCGTCGTCGGCGTGGATCACGATGTCCACGCCCTCGCCGAGGATATTGAGGTCACTGTCGGTCACGAGTGCGGCCACCTCGATCAGCTTGTCGCTGTCGAGCTGTAGGCCGGTCATCTCGCAGTCCATCCACACCACGTACTTGTCCACCCGCCAAACACTAACGCTTCGGCGTTCCGCGACCCGGAGGCCCGGCCGCGTCGAGCCCGCTCGGCCGCCCGACCGGGCAGTATCGTTCACATCAGTCCCGCATAACGAGCGGTCGGCATGTTGGTTGGGCAGTTCCCCGGGCAGTAGTTCACAGGGCAGTCGCAGTTGGCAGAGCAGACGGAGGATGCGCGATGACCACCCCGCAGGAGAAGGCAGCGGCGGCACGGAAGGCGGCGGAGGCGGCGGCGCGGATCGCGGCGGAGGCGGCGGCCGCCGCCGAGGCCGCGGAAAAGGAAGCCGCCGATCAGGAGGCGGCGGCCAAGGCCGCTGAGACGGCTCCTGGGGGCAACGGCATGACGAAAACCGCTGCCGCGGAATCTGATCAGGCCGCCCAGGACGAGGCCGCCGCACGCGAGATCGCGGCGGGATACGCCATGGAGGGCCTGGCGCTGGAGCTGGGCACCGTGGTCGTCGGCGACACCGTGCATCCCGATGCACGGGTGCGGATTCCGATGAAGACCATGAACCGCCACGGCCTGGTCGCGGGCGCCACCGGTACCGGTAAGACCAAGACCGTACAGGGCATCGCCGAGCAGCTCTCGACGGCCGGCGTGCCGGTGGTGCTGGCCGATATCAAGGGCGACCTGTCGGGTCTGGCGCAGCCGGGGCAGGCGAACGACAAGCTGCTGGCCCGCGCCCGGGAGACCGGCGATCCGGACTGGAGGCCGCAGGGCTTCCCGTGTGAGTTCGTCTCCCTCGGCACCGGGGGGATCGGCGTGCCGATCCGCGCCACCATCACCTCGTTCGGCCCGATCCTGCTCAGTAAGGCGCTGGGGCTCAACGAAACCCAGGAATCCACCCTCGGCCTGATCTTCCACTGGGCCGACCAGAACGGCTTGGCGCTGCTGGATCTGAAGGATCTGCGCGCGGTCATCCAATACCTCACCAGCCCGGAGGGTAAGGAAGATCTCAAGGGCATCGGCGGGGTCTCCGCGCAGACCGCGGGTGTGATCCTGCGCGCACTGGTGAATCTGGAGGCCGACGGCGGTGACACCTTCTTCGGCGAGCCCGAGCTCGAGCCCGCCGATCTCATGCGCACCGCGGGCGGGCAGGGCGTCATCACCCTGTTCGAGCTGGGCGCGCAGGCCGCGCGGCCGCAGATGTTCTCGACCTTCCTGATGTGGGTGCTGGCCAACCTGTTCCAGACCCTGCCCGAGGTCGGCGATATGGACAAGCCCAAGCTGGTGTTCATCTTCGACGAGGCGCACCTGCTGTTCAACGACGCCTCCAAGGCGTTCCTGAACCAGGTCGAGCAGACGGTCAAGCTGATCCGCTCCAAGGGCGTCGGCGTCTTCTTCTGCACCCAGCTGCCCACCGACATCCCGAATCCGGTGCTCTCCCAGCTGGGTGCGCGCATCCAGCACGCGCTGCGCGCATTCACGCCGGAAGATCAAGCGGCACTGTCGAAGACGGTGCGCACCTATCCCAAGACCGCCACCTATGATCTCGAAAAGGCGCTCACCTCACTGGGTATCGGTGAGGCCGTGGTGACGGTGTTGTCGGAGAAGGGCGCGCCCACCCCGGTCGCCTGGGCGCGCATGCAGCCGCCGCGCTCGCTCATGGACACCATCGGGGACGACGGAATCCGTTCCCGCGCACAGCAGTCCACGCTGTACGGCAAGTACGGGACCACCATCGACGCGGAATCGGCCTATGAGATCCTGACCGCGAAGATTCAGGCGACCGCGCAGCGGCAGGCCGACGAGGCGGCGGCCAAGGGCTCGCGCGCGGCCAGGCCCGCCCCGCAGGAGGATTCGATGGCCGAGAAGATCGTCAAGAATCCCGCCTTCAAGAACTTCCTGCGATCGGCGGCCACCGTCGCCGGGCGCGAGATCAGCCGCAGCATCTTCGGCACCCGGAAGCGGTAGCTCGGCTCAGCGCCCGATATCGCGGCTGAGCAGATCGTCGATGGTTTCGCGCCGGACCAGCTCCCGGCACCCGCCGTCGCGGACCGCGACGATCGGCGGGCGGCCGACGCCGTTGTAGGACGAGGCCAGGCTGTGGTGGTACGCCCCGGTGCAGGGCATGGCCAGCACCTCGCCGGGCCGCAGGTCGGCCGGCAGCCGGACGTCGCGGGCCAGGATGTCGCCCGCCTCGCAGTAGCGTCCGGCGATGGTGGCGCTCATGTGCGGGCCGGTGGGATGCCGGTTGGCAACCACGGCGTCGTAGCGCGCGCCGTAGAGGGCGACCCGCGGGTTGTCGCTCATACCGCCGTCCACGGTCACATAGGTGTGGCCGTGCTCGACGTGTTTGACCGACAGCACGCGGTACAGCGTGACGCCCGCCCGTGCCACGATGGCGCGGCCGGGTTCGAGAGCGATGCGGGGCCGCGGGAAGCCGTGCCGGGCGCAGGCGGCGTCCAGCGAATCCTCGATGATGTCGGCCAGTTCGGTCAGGTTCATCTCGGCGTCGCCGCTGCGGTAGGCGACCGCGTGCCCGCCGCCGAGGTCCAGGTCGGTCAGGGTGACGCCGAATTCGTCGCGGATGCGGGCCATCTCGGCGATCATGCGCCGCACCGCCTCGCCGTAGGGGAAGGTGTTGTAGATCTGCGACCCGATATGGCAGTGCAGCCCGGCCAGGGTCAGATTCGGTTGCCGCACAATGCGATCCACCGCTTCCAGCACCGCCCGCCCGCCGATCGGGAAACCGAACTTCTGATCGGTGACGCCGGTGCGGACCGCCGGATGTCCGTCGATGTCGATATCGGGGGTGACGCGCAGCAGCACCCGCTGCGGCCGCTCGGCCAGCGCCGAGAGCAGCGTGATCTCGGTGAGCGAGTCGATCACGATGCGCCCGACCCGGCAGTTCACCGCCGTCTCCAGTTCGGCGAAGGGTTTCCCGTTGCCGTGCAGCACGATCCGCTCCGGATCGGCCCAGCTGGACAGTGCCACCGCCAGTTCCCCGGCCGAGCACACGTCCAGCGACAGTCCCTCGTCGGTGATCCATTCGGCCACCGCGCGGGTGAGCAGTGCCTTGCCCGCATAGATGATCTCGGCGTCGGGGAACCGGGTGCGGTAGGCCTGACAGCGGGTGCGCACCTCGCCCTCGTCGAGCACATACGTCGGCGTGCCGTATTGATCGGCGATGTCGGCCAGCGCCACGCCGCCGACGGTGATGCGCCCGTCGGCGTCGTAGTGGGTTTCGCGTGGCCAGACCGCCGGATCGAGCCGGGGAACCATGCCCCCGTCACGCAGCGACGGGAAGATCTCGAGCAGCGTCAAGACGTCTCCTGGTGAGAGCTCCCCGCTTTCTCTCATGCGGGGCCGACACCAGGACTACGCCGGATTCCGCGGTCCGGAATGTCCGGCAACGTCCCCTTTACGAGCGTCCCGCCGATCTTGACGGTTTGCTGATCAGCTGCCGAGCTTCTTGTAGGCGGCGCCGGCCACCACCGAGGTGATCGAGCGCGGGCCGAACTGCCCGGCCAGGCTCATACCCTTGCTGATCAGGCCCGGGACCACGCGCATCTTGTTGCGGGCGAGCGCGTCGATGGTGATCTTGGCGGTGTGGGCGGCGGTGACCCAGATGAACTCCGGGATCTTGTTGCCCATCTCCTCCTGGTCCGGGTTGTCGGTACGGACCGGGCCGGGAGCCAGCAGGGTGACATTGATGCCGGTGCCCTTGAGCTCACCGCGTAGCGACTCGGAGAAGGTGTTCACGAACGCCTTGCTCGCGGAGTAGGTGGTGTTGTTCGGAATCGGCATATTGCCCGCCGCCGAGCCGGTGACGAGGATGCCGCCCGCCCGGCGCTCCAGCATGCCCGGCAGCACGGCCAGCGTGAGATCGTGCACGGCAACGGCATTCAGTTCCATGATGTCGCGCTCGTAGTCCAGGTCCAGCTTGGCCAGCGGGCCGAAGGTGGAGACACCGGCGTTGTTGCAGAGGATGGCGATGTCCCGCGCGGCCAGCTCCTTGGCCAGCGGCGCGCGCTGATCGCGGTCGGACAGGTCCACCGCGCGCACCTCGGCGGTGATGCCGTACCGCTCGGTCAGCCGCTGTGCCAGCTCGGCCAGCAGGTCGCCGCGGCGGGCGACGAGGATCAGCGAGTAGCCCCGCGAGGCAAGCTCTTCGGCGAGGGCGGTGCCGATCCCGGAGGAGGCTCCGGTGACGACGGCACGATTGTCGGCGGTGGGTACAGGCAGGCTCACGGGACCCGAGCCTACCGATGTTCGCGCGGATGGTGCGCTCGGCGTGCGGGTGGGGTACACGAAAGGGAAACCACCCCACCCGCACGCCCGCGTTCGCGCCGTTCAGCGCGTGTCCGGCGGGCGGATCAGGAAGTGCCTGCCCGGATCAGGCGGTGCACGTCGAGATCAGGCGGTGCACTTCGAGATGAGGACGCTGGCCTGGGAGGGATCCGCGCTGCCCAGGCTCACCATCAGGGGGTTCGGGTCCGGGCCGCTGGCCGCGAGAGCATTGCGCTCGGCGGCGGCCAGGTTGTTGCCCAGGCCGGTGTACAGGCGGCCGTCGCGGTCCACGAGGGCGGCGCAGCCGTTGTTCCAGCGCAGCTCCACCACACAGTTGGAGTAGCCGCACTGGTCCATGGCGTCGGCGTCGGCGCGGCCCTGGTCGGGCGCGTTGTAGGCGTAGCCGATGGACCACTGGTCGCCCCGGTCGGCGACGGCGAAGGAGCCGTAGTAGTCGTAGTCGGCGTGCGCCGTTCCCATGCCGGTGCTCATCAGCGCGGCGGCGGCGGAGGCCGCCGCACCGGCGGCGGCCTTACGAGACAGATGCATAGAGAATTTCTCCCCCAGGATCGTTGAAGCAAGTGCTCCGCGATCATGGCAGGGTGGTACGACATTCCCGACCATCTGAATCGGTTGGTGTATCGGTCATTTCGGATTCCGGCCGGAAATGTCGGGACCGGTCAATTGCGGGGCTTGGGCTCCATGAAGGCGATGCCCCAGTTCAGGTGACCGTGCCAGACGCTGGCTATGCGGCCGCCCTGGACGGCGGGTTTGGGGTCGCCGATCGGGCCGCCCGCGGCGCGGACGGCGGCGACGGTGGCGTCCAGGTCGGGGGACAGGAAGGCGACGCCGGTCAGGGCGGGCGCGCGGCCGGAGGACACGGCCTCGATGAACGGTTCGCCGACCCGGTAGAAGGCCATTTCAGGTCCCTCCGGGCCGCGCGGGAAGAAGCGCCGGCGCGGCGGGACGCCGAGGACGGCGGTCAGATCGGCGACGGCGTCGTCCAGATCGGGCACCCAGTAGACGACGTGATCGACGGTGATCACGCCGTTCGGATGCATCGGCATGGAATCAGCTTCGGGCGTCGTCGATTCCAGGTACGGGATGCCGAGTGATTCGGGGGCGGCATGGGTTTCGTCGAAGCCCCAGGCGGGCTCGCCCAGGGTGCAGGCGACGCGGCCGATCTGCACTCGGCCGCCGCTGACGGTGAAACCCAGTGCCGCCCAGGACTGCTCGTCTCCGGGCAGTCCCAGGCGGGTGAGGTTCGGCATTACAGGGCCGCCGCCAGCCGGGTGCCCTGGTTGATGGCACGCTTGGCGTCGAGTTCGGCGGCCAGGTCGGCGCCGCCGATGAGGTGCACCTTCACGCCCGCGTTCTGCAGCGGCTCGTGCAGGTCGCGCACGGATTCCTGGCCCGCGCACAGGATTACGTTGTCGCATTCGATGATCTGCGGGCGCTGGCGCTTCTCGCCGAAGCTGATGTGCAGGCCCCGGTCGTCGATGCGCTCGTAGTTGACGCCGCCGATCTGCTCGACGCCCTTGGCCTTGACCGCGGCCCGGTGCACCCAGCCGGTTGTCTTGCCCAGTCCCTTGCCGAAGGAGGACGACTTGCGCTGCAGCAGTACGACTTCCCGGGCGGCGGGGGAGGGCCTGGGGGTGGTGACGAAGCCGGGGACGGTGGGATCGTCGGAGACGCCCCACTCTTCCTTCCACTCGTCGAGCTTGAGGCTGGGATGTCCTTCGACGGTGAGGAATTCGCTCACGTCGAAGCCGATGCCGCCGGCGCCGATGACGGCCACCTTCTTGCCCACCGGCTTGCCGTCGCGCACCAGCTCGGCGTAGGTGAGCACCTTCGGGTGGTCGATGCCGGGGATATCGGGGATGCGCGGCTTCACGCCGGTGGCCAGGATGACCTCGGCGTAACCGCCCGCGATGAGCTGCTCGGCGGTGGCCCGGGTCTCGAGATGCACACGCACACCGGTGATTTCGAGCTGCCGGGTGTAGTAGCGCAGGGTCTCGTTGAACTCTTCCTTGCCCGGGATCCGGCGGGCGATGTCGAACTGCCCGCCGATCTTGTCGTCGGACTCGAACAGGTCCACGTGATGCCCGCGCTGGGCCAGGCTGACCGCGGCCGAGAGCCCGGCCGGTCCCGCGCCCACCACGGCGAACTTCCGGGTCCGGCGGGTGGGCAGCAGCTTCAGCTCGGTCTCGTGGCCGGCGCGCGGATTCAGCAGGCAGGACACGGTTTTGGCCTGGAAGGCGTGGTCCAGGCAGGCCTGGTTGCAGGCGATGCAGGTATTGATCTCGTCCCCCCGCGCGTCCTGGGCCTTGCGCGCCCAGTCCGGGTCGGCGAGCAGCGGGCGGGCCAGCGATACCAGGTCGGAGTCGCCGCGGATGAGGATCTCCTCGGCGGTCTCCGGCATATTGATGCGGTTGGACGCGCACACCGGAATGCTCACCAGGTCCTTGACCTTCGCGGTCCACTCCACGAACGCCGCACGCGGCACCGAGGTGACGATGGTGGGCACCCGGGCCTCGTGCCAGCCGATGTCGGTATTGATGATGGTGGCGCCGGCGGCTTCCACATCCCGTGCGACGGCGGCGATTTCGTCCCAGGTCTGGCCCTTCTCCACGAAGTCGGCCATGGACAGCCGGAAGACGATGATGAAGTCCGGCCCGACCGCCTTGCGCACCCGGCGCACGATCTCGCCCGCGATGCGGCGGCGGTTCTCCGGCGAACCGCCCCACTTGTCCTTGCGCTTGTTGGTGCGCTCGGCCAGGAACTGGTTGATGAAATAGCCTTCACCACCCATGATTTCGACGCCGTCGTACCCGGCGAACTTGGCCAGGTAGGCGCAGCGCGCGTAGTCGTCGATGGTGTCCTCGACGCCCTTGGACGAGAGCGCGCGGGGCTTGAACGGGTTGATGGGGGCCTTGATGGCGGAGGCGGACACGCTGGTCGGCATGTAGGAGTAGCGGCCCGCGTGCAGGATCTGCAGCGCGATCTTGCCGCCCTCGGCGTGCACCGCCCTGGTGATGGCACGGTGCCGGTAGGCCTCGGTCTTGTTGGTCAGCTTGGCGCCGAAGGGCAGCAGCCAGCCGGTGCGGTTGGGGGCGTAGCCGCCCGTGATGATCAGCCCGACACCGCCTTTGGCCCGCTCGGCGAAGTAGGCGGCCAGCCGGTTGGTGTGCCAGGCCCGATCCTCGAGGCCGGTGTGCATGGAACCCATGACCACGCGATTGCGCAGCGTGGTGAATCCCAGGTCCAGGGGTTCGAACAGGTGCGGGTACGCGCTCATCGCTGAGTGCCTTTCGGTTCGGACGCCTGCGACCGGGCTGAGTCGCGCTCGAGGGCGTCGAGTACTTCCTCGCACCAGTCGACGATTCCCTCCTCGACGCGGATGCCGCCGCGCAGGACGAGGTACTGGTGCAGCTTGGGGCCGGTGAGCTGATCCGGCGCGGGGTAGTCCTTCTTCTCGAAGGTGCGGTACAGGTCGAGCCGGTGCGCGTGCTGGTCGCGGTGGCGCTGCACCTCGGCGGTGAGCGCACCGACATCGCCGAGGGAGGCGGCTCGCAGCTTCACGCCGAGTTCGTTGCGCATGGGTTCCAGATCGGCGGGTTCGGCGATCCAGCGGATCAGTTCGGCCCGGCCGGCGTCGGAGACGGTGTAGACCTTCTTGTCCGGGCGGCCCTCCTGGGGCACGGTTTCCGCGATGACCCAGCCCTGCTCGTCCATGCGCTTGAGCACGCGATAGATCTGCTGGTGGGTAGCGTTCCAGAAGAATCCGATGGATTTGTCGAAACGGCGCGCCAGGTCGTATCCCGAGCTGGCGCGTTCGGTCAGCGATACCAGCAGCGCGTGTTCGAGGGCCATGCCGCCAGGGTAACTGAGACGAGACGTACTATGCAATTCAGTGCATAACGTATCGGCGTGGTGCGGATTCGCCGGTGTGTCGGTTAACGCGGCCGGTAGCGAACCGGATTTCAGAGCAAGTCACCCGCCCGGGGTGCTGGGCGGGGGTGGACTCAGGGGAGGAAACATGCGTTCGGCATTCACGACGGTGGGGGCCGCGGTGCTCATCGCGACATCCGCGGTGCTGATGACGGCCTGCAATGACAAGGACACCACCGGGGCCACGCCGACTTCGGTGAGCGCCGCGGCACAGGGCGCCGGGCAGCCGAATGACACTGCCGCTCCGGGTGGCGCCCTCGAGCCCGGCGGCACGAACTCGCAGGCGACCGTGCGCACTATCGGCAAGACCGGTTGGTACGAGGGCTTCGAGATCACCGTCGACAAGGCCACCGTCACGCCGGACGAATTCGGCGGCGCGAAGGTGCGGGTGGACATCACCTACAAGAACACCACCACGAAGGACCAGACGCTCAGCATCGTTCCCGGCGTGCAGATCGACGGCGCACTCGATGCCGGGGCCGGATTCGACAATCCGGATGTGCCCGGAAAGGGCTCGGCCGCAGGCGATGTCACCACCTCGGTGAAGAAGCTGGACAATGCCGAGCACCTGCTCGACACCATCACCATCGTCTACGGCACCTCCGCGGACAATCAGACCCTGATCCCACTGAAGACCGACGCGAAGGCCGACAGCGTCGCTCCCGGGACGCTGATCGTCTCGGGCAAGCTGGTGCAGGACCAGACCACCGTCGAAATCACCGGCGGCACACTGACACCCAGCTACACCAAGGGTGAGCGCAACAAGATGGATCTCGCCCTGCACATCAGGCTGGTCGGCGGCTCCGGCATCGCCGCGGGCGGACTGAACGTCTTCTACGAGTACTTCAGCATCAAGACGCCGGACGGCCAGAACGTGGTGGCCGATATCCGCGGCCCCATCGACGAATTGCTCAACCGCAACCAAACCATCGACAAGGCCGACAATGTCGTCGTGTTCGTGGTCCCCGCGCCGGCCACCGGCTCCTACGTCGTCGGCTACGACGCGACCAAGGGTGCGAGCACTGCCCCCACCTACTCCTTCACGGTCAGCTGAAAACTCCTGCGCGCCCGGTCTCTCCAGATCCGGCGCCACTCGGGCGCGCGTGTTCAGCGTTGTCGTGCTCACAGCCCGGCGGCGAAGACCCGCGCCGCCTCGAGATCACCGGCATCCGGCCGCCCCTTGTTGACGCCGCCCACCACTCGCAGCGGTGCCCAGGTGTCGAACGCGCGAACCGAGAAGGTATCGACCACCTCGAACCCCGCGCGCCGGACCAGCCGTGCCATCGGCCACAGTTGCGGCGGAAACCCACTGGTGGCGAACACGAAGGCCCTGCCGCGCTCTGCTTTCGGCAGCGACCGCACGAACCCGCGCAGCCGGGGGTGGAACATCTGGTTGAAGATCCCCGATCCGAACCCCACCAGGTCGTACTCCCCGAGCGAGCTCACCTCGACCTGCTCGGGCTCCAGGACCGTGGCCTCCAGCACCTCGCCCATGGCCTCCGCCACCCGCCGCGTATTGCCATGTGACACCGAAACACACACGATCAGGGCCTTCATCACAACGCTCCTTCGCTACCCGCATCGATCGGACATGCCCGGAGACACCACCCGAGTCTCGACCGTGACATCGAAGCGCTGTGTCGGACGTCATAGGGCTCGCACTCTTGGACCGGTGTCGGTGTGGCGACGGCCAATTCCGGTGGTCATGGTTCCGTCGATCACTTTGAAACTATGGCATTTCATATATGTCGGGATGCTAATTCGGAGCGGACCGCAGGTCGAGTGCACTGTCATGTTGCTTCCCGTGCCGGGTGCGGAGGCCGTCGTCGTCGGCACGCCAGACGCAGCTGATCGGGGCGTTGCTGACCAGCTTGCGGGAGTGTGACATGCTGGTAGCGAGCACGGGTTGTTGATGTGATCGCTCGGCTCGCAACAGGGAGATTTAAAAAGAATGTCGCAAGGCAGTGTGAAGTGGTTTAACGGCGAAAAGGGCTTCGGGTTCATTGCGCAGGACGGCGGCGGTCCCGACGTTTTCGTCCACTACTCCGAGATTGCCGGCTCCGGTTTCAAGTCCCTCGACGAGGGCCAGCGAGTCGAGTTCGAGATCGGCCAGGGCCAGAAGGGTCCGCAGGCGCAGAACGTCCGCGCCATCTAGGAGCCGACACAACACCTAACCCGCGCCGACCGGCGCGGGTTTCGTGCTTTTCGGAGGCGTTGCGTTGTTGCTCGCGCGCTTCCGGAGCCGTTCCGGAGACTTGCCGAAGTCAGAAATCTCTGCGGCGCAGGCTTTCCCATCCGGCCCACATCGCAGCGGCCGCCCAGATGGCGGTGACGGCGAGGCCGGTCCAGGGGCCGAGGGTTCCCGACGGGTTGTGGACGAGTGCCTGTCTGCCCGCCCGGTCGGGGAGAAACTGGATGAGGCCGCCGTCGTGGGTGACGTCGCCGAGAGTGAACGACAGCAGCAGGACCACGGGTACGAGAATTCCCATGGCGGCCATGGCGTTTCGGAATACGGTCGCCAGGCCGGCGGCGAACAGGGCGATCAGTGCGAGATAGAGTGCGCAGCCGATGATCGCGCGCCACGCCGCCGGATCCTCGGCCCGCACCCGCTGCTCCCCCAGCAGTGGTTGCCCGACGAAGAAACACAGCGCCGCGGTCGGCAGACCGGCCAGTAGCGTGCCGGCGCCGATCACCAGGAGGTTCGCCGAATACACCAGGCCCCGGCGCGGTACCGCCGCGAACCAGATGCGCGCTCCGTTGCTCCTGAACTGTGCTGCCGCACAGACGGCTCCGACACAGATAGCGGCGAGCTGACCGAAATTGATTCCGTAGAACGAGATCAGCAGCGCATCGAAACCCGGTTTGCCCGCATCGTGCCTGCCGAGGCTGACGGTCCCGGTCAGTGAAAATCCCACGGTGGCCGCGAACATCAGTGCGACCAGGCCACTCAGCACCGGCAGCGATCGGGCCTTGATCCATTCGGAGCGCAGGACTGCTGTGAAAGACATTGTCACATCACCTTTTCCGGTGTCGTCGGGGTCGAAGTGGCGGACGCGAACTCGGCGGCGTCCGTGGTCAGAGCGAGATATGCCTGCTCCAAAGTTCCCGACTCGTCGGCAAGTTCGAGGACCGGAACGCCGGCTCGGACGAGCAGTGGACCGACGGTGCCGACCCGGGTCCCCTCGACATACCAGCGCCCCGAATCGCCCGCGACCGAATCGAAGCCCGCATCGGTCAACACGGTGCGCAACATTTCGGGGGAGTCGGTACGAATCCGGACCCGCGGCCGGGCATGGCGATCGATGAAGTTGTCGAGGCCGGTGTCGGCGAGAACCCTGCCCCGACCCAGCACCACGAGATGGTCTGCGAAGGAAGCGGTTTCGTTCATCAGATGGCTGGAGACGAACACTGTCCGGCCCTCGTCGGCAAAGCTGCGCAGCGTACTGCGCAGCCAGATGATGCCCTCCGGGTCGAGCCCGTTGGACGGCTCGTCGAGCATCAGCACCGGCGGATCGCCCAGCAGGGCGGCGGCGATCCCGAGCCGCTGACGCATACCCAGCGAGAATGTCTTGATCCGTTTGCCGGCCACCGTCTCGAGACCGACTGCTCCCAGCACGTCGTCCACGCGCCGCCGGGGAATCCTTTCCGCGGCGGCGAGTGCCGACAGGTGTGCGAACGCGGTCCGGCTCGAATGCATCGCGAAGGGGTCGAGGAGTGCGCCGATCAGACGCTGTGGCCGGCGCGCGGCGGTGAATGGGTGACCGGCCACTGTCGCACGGCCCGAGGTCGGCCGATCCAGGCCGAGCACGAGCCGCATCGTGGTGGACTTGCCTGCGCCATTGGGACCGAGGAAACCGGTGACCCGGCCCGGCCGCACCGAGCAGGTGACCCGGTCCAGCGCCCGCTTCGGGCCGTAGTCCTTGGTGAGCTCGTGAAGGTCGATGGTGGTCATGGACCTCAGCCTGGTTTCGTATGGGGATCGTGTCCTCCCGCTGCCGGGTGAACCGTCTCCCCAATTCGGGGGAGCCGAGGCTCGGGAGGCGGCTGGCACGATGAAGCCATGATCAGTTCGGTCGCGTCACGGTTTTCCGATCCGGTGACGTACTCGCGCGGGCTGCATCTGGCGCTGCCGCTCGCCATCGTGGCACTGTGGCTGTACATCGACCGCACCCACTGGTACCTGCCTGCGGCGCTCGCCGTGCCGGTCGGGCTGATCCCTGCGACACGCTTGGCGGAGGGTCTGCAGGCACAGCTGTTCCTGATAAACCGCGAACACGGTGCGCCCCAGCGTTCGATCACGGCCGCCCGTTCGGTGGACCGGTCGGATCGATGGCGGACCGTGTTGTGGCTGGAAGTCCGGCTGGGGCTGAGTGTGATCCTGCTGGCAACGTGCGTGCCGGTCGTGCTGCTCACCCGGGACCTGGTGCGCGCGGCGACCGGGAGCCCGCCCGCGCACGACGCCATCGTGCGAATCACGCACCCGCACTGGTGGTTCGGGCTGCTGATACCGGTGACCATCGCCTTGCTCGCCATCGTCGTCATCGGCCTGGGCGACCTGGTCACCGTCGCGGCGCGCACGCTGCTGGCGCCGTCCGCCGCGCAGCGGCTGCGAGCCCTGGAGGAGAGCACCGAGCGACTGCTGGAACACAATCGGATCGCGCGCGAACTGCACGATTCGATCGGCCATGCCCTGACCGCTGCGGTCCTGCAGGCCGGCGCCGCGCGAGCGGCCGGTGACCCCGAGTTCACCGAACGCGCTCTGACCGCCATCGAGGACACCGGGCGCGCCGCACTGGAGGATCTGGATCGGGTCCTGCTCGTGCTGCGCGAGCCCCACCGTCCGATCCATGAGAGACCGACCCTCGCGGACGCCGAGCGGCTGTTCGAAGCAGCCCGGTCCGCAGGTGCGACGGTCGACGCCGCCGTAATCGGTCCGCTGCATCGGATTCCGGGTCCGGTCTCGCGGGAGGGCTACCGAATCCTGCAGGAGGCCATCACCAATGCCATGCGCCACGCCGGACGGGTGCCGATCGAGGTTCGGGTGCTGTCCGGGCCGGATCGGCTCGACCTCGATATCGCCAACGAGCTGATCGGCCCGATATCCGCCGGCGCCGGAACCGGGCTCCGCGGCATTCGCGAGCGTGCCGAACTGCTGGGCGGATCGGTGCGGCTCGGCGCCGAGGACGGCAGGTGGCGGGTACGGGTCGAGCTACCGGTCCAGGCTCGAGGGTGATCGAATGCCGGTGACAGTTCTGCTCGTCGACGATGAACCACTCGCTCGCGCGGGCCTGCGCGCGATCCTCGACGCTCAGCCCGACATCGAGGTGATCGGCGAGGCCGCCGACGGCGTGACCGTCGTTTCGCTGTGCAGACAGCTGAACCCCGATGTGATCGCCATGGATGTGCGAATGCCGTTGCTGGACGGCATCGAGACCACCCGCGCGATCCTGCGTTCCACGGCGCGGCCACCGAAGATCCTGGTGATCACCACGTACGAGAACGACGATTATGTCTACGCCGCCCTGCGCGCCGGCGCCGACGGGTTCCTTCTCAAACGTGCCCGCCCGGCCGAAATCGCCAACGCGGTACGGACTGTCGCAACCGGGGATTCGCTGTTGTACCCCGCCGCCGTCCGCGCGCTCGCTCACGGGCGCGGGAATCCCCGCGCCCGTGAGCAACTCGTTCGCGCCGGCCTCACCGACCGTGAGGAAACCGTCCTCCTGCTGATGACCCGCGGACTGTCGAACCGGGAAATCGCCGACCAACTCCACATCGGAGCCGAGACCGTCAAGACCCACGTCAGTGGGATCCTCACCAAACTCGACGCCCGGGACCGCACCCAGGCGGTGATCCTGGCCTACGAATCCGGCTTCGTCGAACGCTGATTCGAATCCCGAGCCGTCAGCGGGCGGCCCTGACCGCGAGGGCCGCGGCGACCAGGACGGTGATGCCCTCGGCCGTGGCGGTGGCGCCGACGGCGTAGGCAGCGGAGAGGGCGGTGGAACCGGCGAGGGTGAGGAATGCGGTGCCGAAGGCAGCCACGCCGATCACGACGCCCAATTGGACGCAGGTGACGAGTATGCCGCTGGCGTCGGCGGCCAGGGCGAGGGGGATCCTGCTGGTAGCGCGGGCCATGAGGGGGCTGAAGGCGAGGCCGTAGCCGATGCCCATCACGCCGAAGACGGTCAGTTCGAGCGGGCCGATGTCGCGGCCGCCGCGCATCTGCAGGCCCATGACGATGGTGGTCAGGGCGGCGGTCAGCAGGCCGGTGGGGATCATCGCGCGATGGAAGCGGGCGGGGATGCGGGTCCAATTCAGGCTCACCAGGCCGAAAGTCACGCCATTGGGGAGGAACAGGAGTCCGGCGTGCAGAGCGCTGTAGCCGAGGGTGGACTGGAGATGGATGGTGAGGACGAAGACCCAGCCGCCGAAGGTGCACATGACCAGGAACAGGGTGGCCGCGGTGAGCACCAGGCCGGGAGCCCGTAGCACGCGGTCGGCGAAGAGCGGTTCCCCGCCGCGGCGGTGCACCCAGCGCTCGACCAGGGCGAAGGCTGCGAAGCCGAAAGCGGACGCGCCCAGGGCGATTCGGGTCCACAGCGGCCAATCCTGTTCGTGCCCGAGCACCAGCGGCACGACCAGCGCCAGTACCGAGGCGGTCAGAACGGCCAGACCGGCCAGGTCGAGTTTGCGGTCCACGCCGGTGGTGACGGCCGGCAGGATGCGCGGGGCGGCGGCGAGCAGGGCCAGGCCGATCGGCACATTCACCAGAAACACACCGCGCCAGCCGGTTCCGGCGATATCGCTGCTCACGATGAGGCCGCCGAGGATCTGGCCGACGACCATGCCGCCGGAGATGACGGTCGCGTAGGCCGACAGCGCCCGCGCCCGGGCGGGTCCGGTGAAGGAGCGCTGCAGGATGGTCATCACCTGCGGCACCATGGCCGCCGATCCGACGCCCTGCAGGAACCGGAAGACGATGAGCGCCCCGGAGCTCCAGGCCAGCCCGCACGCCAGCGAGGCGAGGGTGAACAGCGCCAGCCCGGTGACGAACAGGGTGCGCTGCCCGAACCGGTCACCCAGCCGCGCGCCGGTCACCAGCAGCACCGCGTACGCGATCACGTACCCGGAGACGATGAGCTGCAGCCCGGAACCGGTGGCGTGCAGGGAGGTTCGGATGGAGGGGATGGCGACGTTCACGATGGAGGCGTCGAGTACGGCCATGAACTGGCCGAGCAGGATGACGGTCAGGACTGTGAGGGGTCGACGGACGGCTACCGGGGCGGGAGCCGCCGCGGGGGGAGACTGGGTCAGGCTCTGTGTCATGGGAATCAGCGTGCGCGGCGGCCGAAGCGGCGGACAGGAGTCTGTTTATACGGGTACTGGCACCACCTGGATACCCCTAGCGAATACCGTCACCATGGAGTCATGGTGTCAGCCTCGGGTTTCAGCGGCGTCGAGACGGTTACGGAAGCAGCCGTGCGCAACGGCAATTCGCGGTCGGTGCGCAAGGCCCGGCGCGAGGAGATGTCGACCTTCCTGAAGTCGCGGCGGGCGCGCATCCGCCCGGAGGATGTCGGCCTGCCCGTGGGCGCGCGCCGGCGCACCCCGGGGCTGCGGCGTGAGGAGGTGGCGCAGCTGGCCGGGGTGGGAATCACCTGGTACACCTGGCTCGAGCAGGGGCGCGACATCAATTGCAGTGTCCAGGTGCTGGATGCGATCGCCCGGGCGCTGTGCCTGGACGGCGCGGAGCACGCGCACCTGTACCGGCTCGCCGACGTTCCCACCGCGCCGACGCCGATCACCGAGGAGCTGGTGCCCGAGGAGGTGCAGATCATCCTCGACCACATGCATCCGCTGCCCGCGGCCCTGTTCAGCGCCAAATACGATGTGCTGGCCCGCAATACCGCCTACGCGACGATGTATCCGATGTTCATGAGCGGCTCCCGGAACGTGCTGCGCAAGGTCTTCCTGGCCGACGAGTGCTGCACGCCCTACCCGCCCCACTCGGAGCCGGACCACCTGGCCCGCATGGTCGGCTACCTGCGCTCCGCGTACGCCCGCAACCTCGCCGACCCCGAATGGGTGGAGTTCATCGACGACATGGTCTCGGCGAGCCCGCATTTCGCGGAACTCTGGGCGCGGAACGACGTCGCCCTCCCGCTGGGCCGCACCCGCATCATCCGCAACCTCGCCGTCGGCGAACTCGAGATGTACATGACCAGCATGTCCCTGCCTTCGATCGCCGGCGCGTGGATGCAGGTCTGGACGCCGTCCGATCCCGAAGCCTGGGGCAAACTCCACGCCCTGCTGTCCATGACGACCGAAGAGCGCCATCGCCCCTGGTCCGAACACGTCGAGCAAGTTCACGGCCGAACCCTCACGATCGACGACCGCGCCTGGGCGTGAGCGATTCTCGCATGTGCGGGACGCGCGGGGTGCGCGGATGTCGCGCGGGAGGCCCGTGGGGTCGCCTAGTCTGCGCTGCATGAGCGAGCGCTCGGGAGACGTCACCGTGGGTCAGGCGACCGGGCGGGCGACGGTGCTGGCGTGGGGGTTCTGGGACTGGGCGGGCGCGGCGTTCAACGCGGTGATCCTGACCTTCGTGTTCTCGGTGTATCTGACCGACAAGGTGGGCAAGGATCTGCCGGGCGGGATCTCGCCCAGTGCCTGGCTCGGGTGGGCGCTGGGAGCGGCAGGGCTGGTGGTGGCGGTGACCGCGCCGGTGGCCGGGCAGTGGTTCGACGCCACCGCCAGACGCAAGCTGGCGCTGGGACTGCTGACCTCGCTGACGGTGCTGGTGATGGCGGCCATGTTCTTCGTGCACGCCGACCACCACTACCTGTGGCTGGGATTGGCCCTGCTGGGCGTGGGCTCGGCCGCCTTCGAGCTCTCGCATGTGCCGTACTTCGCCATGCTGCGGCAGGTGTCCACGCCCGCCAATGTCGGGCGGGTGTCCGGGTTCGGCTGGGCCATGGGCTATTTCGGCGGGATCATCCTGCTGCTGATCAGCTATGTCGGCTTCATCGCGGGCAAGGGCGACTATCGCGGACTGCTCGGCGTGCCGATCGAGGATGGGCTGAACATCCGACTGGTCGCCGTGCTGGCGGCGGTCTGGTTCGCCGGATTCGCGGTGCCGCTGTTCCTGTTCGTTCCCGAGGTGCCGCGCACCACGGCCGACCCCGGTGCGGCGGTGCGGGGCCGGTCGTTCCTGCGCTCGTACGGGGTGCTCTTCCGCGACATCCGGGAACTGTGGCGCGTCGATCGGCGCACCGTGGCGTTCCTGCTGGCCAGCGCGGTGTTCCGGGACGGCCTGGCCGGCGTGTTCACCTTCGGCGCGATCCTGGCGGTGCGGGTGTACGGCATCGCGGACTCGGATGTGCTGCTGTTCGGCATTGCCGCGAATGTGGTTGCGGCCCTGGGTGCGTTGGTCGGCGGCCGGTTCGACGACCGCACCGGCCCGAAGCCGGTGATCGTCACCTCGCTGGCGGGCATGATCGTATGCGGAGCGTTCCTGCTGGTGCTGTCCGGTCCGCTCATGTTCTGGATCTTCGGCCTGGCGCTGACCGTATTCGTCGGCCCCGCACAGGCTTCCGCACGTTCGTTCCTGGCCCGGGTGTCCCCGCCCGGCCGCGAGGGGCAGATGTTCGGGCTCTACGCCACCACGGGTCGCGCCGTATCCTTCCTGGCCCCAACCCTTTTCGGATTCTTCGTCTGGGCGTTCGACGCCGAGCGGGCGGGAATCGTTGGCCTGCTACTCGTCTTGATCGTCGGCCTGATGCTCTTGCTGCCGGTGCGCGGAGATGATGTGCGCGGCCGCTGATTTCAGGGGCGACCCATCCCTAGGCGGGCCGCCACGCGCCCATGCCGAGCGCGATGAGCCGCACCTGCAGTACCGCACGCTCCACGGTCCGTATGCTCTCCCGGGATTCGGCCATCAGGTAGTCGGCGATCCGGTCGGCGACCGTGGACACGATGAGATCCGCGGCCAGCTCCAGATCGTCGGGCGACCATGCGTCCAGCGCCCGCACCCGGGACAGGTCGACCACCAATTCCCGTTCGATGAGCTGCATTTCGACCGCGATGGCCCCGCGCAGCGCGGCCGAGCCGCCGTGGCGTTCGCGAATCAGGAAGCCCCACAGGTCGCGCTTCCCGTCGACCTGATCGAAGACGAAGCGCACGGTCTGCGCCAGCGTCGCGTTCGGGGTGCGCCGCATTTCCCGTAGCGCCAGGCGCAATTGGCGCACGCCCTCCTCGACCAGGGTGGTGCCGAGTTCGTCGAGCGAGGCGAAGTGCCGGTAGAAGGCGGTGGGCACGATGCCGGCCGAGCGTGCGATCTCACGCAGGGACAGCGCCGCGAAGCCGCGGTCCGCGGCCAGGGCGAGGGTGCCGTCGAGTAGCGCCGCGCGGGTGCGTTCCTTGCGCTCGACTCGGGTAGCTGCCTGCTCGCTCATCTCGATCACCATACATGCGTTCACATTCGTTCCATTCGCAAGATGTCGTGTGGGTCACACGAACTGCCGGTTGAACTGGAGTGGCTTCGCCCGGCACACTATCTCAGTGTACAGATGTGCACCGAAATTCCTTCGGGGTCCGGTATGACATCGAGGTCACGCCGGAGGCGCATCGACTGCGAAGAGGCGTCGCTCAGCCCGGCGACGCGACAGGAGGCTCACATGGTCGGACTATTCGACCTGGTGCAGAAGACAATGACCACCCCGCACCCGCTGGATCGCTACCTCGAGCTGGTGCGCCCGACCCTGACCCGGCGCTCGATGCGCGCGGAGATCACCCACGTGCGGCGCAGCGCGGTCGGCTCGGTCACCCTCACCCTCGAGCCCGCCCGGCAGTGGTCCGGGCACGTGGCGGGACAATACGTGCAGATCGGCGTCGTGATCGACGGCGTCCGCCACACCCGCTGCTATTCACCGGTCAATGCCGAGGGACGCCGCGACCGGCACATCGAACTCACCGTCAAGGCCCACCCGCACGGCTTGGTCTCGAACCACCTGCACGAGAACGCGATTCCCGGCATGGTGGTGGACCTGGAGCCCGCCGCCGGCGCGTTCCACCTGCCCGAGCCGCGGCCCGAGCAGATCGTGCTGATCAGCGGCGGCAGCGGCATCACGCCGGTGCTGTCCATGCTGCGCACCCTCGCCAACGAGGGCTACCGTGGCCGCATCCTGTTCCTGCATTACAACCGTTCTCCGGAATGGGTGCCGCATCGCCAGGAACTCGAGGCGATCGCCATGCAGCACGGCAATGTCCGCATCGAATTCCGCTACCCGGAGACCGTCCGCGGCCGTCGCGATTCTGGACTGAGTGGAGCGGGGGAGCGAAGCGGAGGAGCGGAGGGAGGGAAGAATCGAGACTTCGGGGCCGTGAACCCGCCCGGAGCGAAGCGTAGGGCGAATCAGGCAGAGCGCGCCGCCGGCTTCGGCTACGACGAGCTGGAGTCCCTCGCGCCCTGGTTCCCGTCCGCGCAGACCTACCTGTGCGGACCGCCCGGCCTGATGGCCGCGGTGCGCACCGTCTACGAGGCCGAACAGCTCGGCGATCGGCTGCACAGCGAGGAGTTCACCCTCGCCACCGCGGTCGTGGACCCGGCCGACGCCGAGGGGAAGGTGACCTTCTCCGGCAGCGGCGTGGTCGCCGAGAACACCGGCGAAAGCCTGCTCGAGCAGGCCGAATCTGCGGGCCTGAGCCCGGAGTACGGCTGCCGCATGGGCATTTGCTTCTCCTGCACGGCCGTCAAGCGCAGCGGCTGCACCCGCAACCTGCGCACCGGGGAGCTCGACAGCGACCCGGATCAGCCCATCCAGATCTGCATCAACGCCCCCGTCGGGGACGTCGACCTCGCTCTCTGACTCATTTCTGCCATCTGAACAGGAGGGATCATGGCGATCCTCACCGAAACCACCGAGGGCCCGCTGGTGCTCAGCGTCGATCAGGTCGAGGAGATCGGCCGCGAGCTCGACGCGCTGCGCGCCCGCATCACCACGGACCTGGGCGACCGGGACCGCGAGTACATCTACCAGGTGATCAAGGCCCAGCGCGGCCTGGAGATCGCCGGTCGCGGCCTGCTCTACCTGGGCTTCCTGCCGCCGTTCTGGCTGGCCGGCGTGGCCGCGCTGAGCGTGTCGAAGATTCTCGACAATATGGAGATCGGCCACAACGTCATGCACGGCCAGTGGGACTGGATGCGTGAGCCGACCCTGAATTCCCGTGTCTTCGAATGGGATACGGTCTGCCCGGGCGACCAGTGGCGGCACTCGCACAACTACATGCACCACACCTACACCAACATCCTCGACATGGACCGCGACATCGGTTACGGCATCCTGCGCGTGGACGAGGCGCAGAGCTGGAATGTGCTGCGGCTGGGCAACCCGCTCTACGCCTTCGCGCTGATGGTCGCGTTCGAGTGGGGCGTGATGGGCCACGACCTCGAGGTCGAGAACATCGTCCGGGGCAAGAAGTCCTGGCAGGAGGTCAAGACGCTGGTCAAGGGCCAGTGGCGCAAGGCCAGCCGGCAGGTGCTCAAGGATTACGTGGTCTTCCCGGCGCTGACCGGACCGCTGTTCCTGTCCACGCTGGCGGCCAACTTCACCGCCAATATCGTGCGCAACCTGTGGACGTTCTCGATCATCTTCTGCGGCCACTTCCCGACCGGCGTACAGACGTTCACCCAGGAGGAGTGCGCCGAGGAGACCCAGGGCGAGTGGTATGTGCGCCAGATGCTGGGCTCGGCCAATATCGAGGGCGGCAAGCTCTTCCACATCATGTCCGGCAACCTGTCGCACCAGATCGAGCATCACCTGTTCCCCGATCTGCCGGCCAACCGGTACCCGGAAATCGCCCCCGAGGTGAAGGCGCTGTGCGAAAAGCACGGCCTGCCCTACAACACCGGACGCTTCTCCCGGCAGATCGGTTCGGTGTGGTTGAAGCTGTTCAAGCTGGCGCTGCCGCCGTTCCTGGTCAAGAATTCAGCACAGGCCGGTGTTATCGTGATGCGCCGGGGGCAGGCGAGCGAAGTGGGCGTGTAAATGATTTCCAAATTCGAGAGCAACAAGGATCTGATCCAGGAATTGACGTCGTCGGGAGCACGACACGTCGGCAATATCGCCTCGATCATCACCGGCACCGTCGCCGAGGTGACCCGCGAGATCGGTGACTGGATCACCGACGCGATCGAGATGCGTGAGGCCGCCGCCGCTGCCGCGCAGGACGCGGCCGCCCAGCGTGCCGCGAACCTGACCGACGACCTCGACGACGAGGTCGACGAAGCCCCGGAACCCGCACCCGCGCAGGATGATTCGGCGACGAAGCCGGTCCATGGCGAGCGCGTGACCGATTCCGGCGTCATCGACGCAGAGGTCATCGACCCGCGTTAGCTGGGCTCCTCACCAGGTCGGCAGTCGCCGGCGATGCTGGGCGACCTCCGTGATCAGATCCCGATAGCCGTCGGCGAGCTCGGCGAGCCGGTACCACTGCAGGTGGGCCTCCGTGTCCACCCCGCGGCGGGGCCGGTCCTCGCTGATGCGATGCGCCACCGCGCGGTGGTTCTCCTTCTCCACCCCATGGTGGGGCCGCGCTCGCCCGTCGCCTGCTTTCGGAGCCCGTGCCGGCTCGGACTCGGTATTGCCCAGAGCCCGTTGTGCGGCAACCCATTTCGCGGCCATGCGGTCGATGACCGCGCCGAGGGTCTCGGTGTGCAGCGAGGCCCCGGCGCGGTGCGGAATGTTCACCGCCACCCAGTCGTCGATGCGGGCCACCAGTTCGGCCCGGCGCTCGTCGATCCGGTCGACGCGGTGAGTGCTGTCGGCGACATCGTCGGGGGTGGCGTCGGCGGCATGCGCCGTGTCCAGGGCGCGAGATCGATGCTCATGGCATCGCACCAGTTCGTGGGCTGATTCGAGGACGTCGCGATCGCGACGATCGGAGCTGACCGGTTCCCGGAAGGCGCGCAACAGCGTTGATGGCGATGGGAGCTCGGCCCCGAAACCCGCTCCGGTGTAGTCGATTGCCATGATTCCCACCCTCGGCGTCGCATGCGTGGATGCGCCAGGGCCGAGGGGGTTTCGGGGAGGGGCTCCCCTCGGCTCCGGCGCAGCCCCGCACCCGGAACGCAACAGCCCACCACCAGCGACACGGTGAAGTAACCGGGAAATCCGCGACGATGCGATGAGAAGACTGTCCGATAATGCGGGACATATTCAGGAAAGCGCGATAGTTGGAGGGGCGCAACCATCCGGCGCGTGATCGGCGAAGCTGCCTGAAAATCGTTATACAGCATTACAAGACGGTCACATGGCCGCGGCGGTTGAAGGCCGATCGACACCTCTGCGGGCGGTGGGTGAGACAGGTTCGAGGGCTGGGCTCGACCGGGGCGAGGCTTCCCGTCGGCGGGTCGGTTACCAAGGCTTATGAATAGCTATCTGTGCGGCGTGCCGAGGGCGCGACGCGCCGTAGTCCGTTAGCCTCGATATTCGTGCCCGCCTATGCGTCGTCGCCGGAACTGCGATTCGGCTTCATGTTCGCGCTGGAAGACCCCGAGCGAATTGCCGAAGTCGTCCGCAATCTGATTGTTCGCCGGACGGTGTCGGTGTTCCGTCTCGCGCATCTGTCCAGCGACAACGGACCGCCCGATCGGTTTGTCGTGAACTGGGGCGCGCTGCCGCAGGTCTCCGTCACGACCGCGGCGCCGGACCCCGACGAATTGCGTTCCAGCGGAACGATGCTGGTCAACGCGTTTCTGGGGGAGGACGGCGAGGTGAGCCTGTATTCGGCGGGCGCGGCGCCGCCGCAGTAGGAACTGGACGGTCCTCTCCCTTGTGACGGGTCGCACAACCCGTCTCAGCGACCTCTCAGCTACCGGCAAGGTTCGCCTCAGTGTCCCTCGGCAGTGTGGGTCCGGTCGCCGAACGGAAATCCCGGGCGGCGGCGTCCACTAGAGAGAGGTTGAAACATGATCCCGGTTATCATCCAGACTGGTTCCGCTGCGCTGAACGGCGTGCTGAACACCGGTAGTGCGGCCCTGGGTGGTCTGCTCAACACCCTGTGGACGGGATCCTTCGGCCGTTAATTCGCAATAGAGCGAAGGGTTTTCGGGCAATCGCCCCGGGTGCGTTCGCATCCGGGGCGATTTTTTGTCAGACGGCCAGGGCGGGAGCCCGGCGGACCTGGAGGATCTGCTCGAGCAGGGCTACCAGGACGAGTTTCACCGACTCCCGGTCGCGGGCATCGCAATCCATGAGGTGGATGGTGGGCGAGAGGTCCAGCGCCTCGCGGACCTCGTCGAGCGCGAAGCGCGGTCCGGCCTCGAATCGGTTGACCGCCACCACGAACGGGGTGCCGCGCTGCTCGAAGAAGTCCAGCACGGGGTAGCAGTCCTCGACGCGGCCGGTGTCGACCAGGATGACGCCGCCGAGCGCGCCGTCGAGCAGGTCGTCCCAGAGGAATTCGAACCGCTCCTGGCCGGGGGTGCCGAACAGGTAGAGCACCAGGCTGGGGTCGAGGGTGATGCGGCCGAAGTCGAGGGCCACGGTGGTGGTCGTCTTGCCGGTGGCCAGGCCCGGATCGTCCAGTCCCACCGACACTTCGGTCATGGCGGCTTCGGTGGCGAGCGGCTCGATCTCCGAGATCGCTCCGATGAAAGTGGTCTTGCCGACGCCGAATCCACCGCTGGTCACGATTTTCACCGAGGAGGCCAGCGGTACGTCGGCGGGGTCAGAGGTTCCGAACAAGGTCCCGGATCCTTTCCAGAGCAGCGGTGGAGAGTTCATCGGTCCGGCCGACCGAGACATGTCCTTCGGATACCAGATCGCTCACCAGCACCCGCGCCACCCCGATCGGAACTCGCAGGGCCGCACCGATTTCGGCGATGGAGTGCGGGCGCTGGCACAGTCGCACCACCCGTTCCAGCTCGAACCGCAGCGGCGCGGACAGTGCTGCGGGGGTGGCGCGCACCAGGGTTTCGATGCGCAGGCCGTCGACTACCGGCGTGGTGCGCCCCGAGGTCATCATGAACGGTCGCACCACCTGTTCCTCATCGTCGGCCAATCTCGTATCTCGCGTGGGTTTTTCGGACGCGGCGGCACCGGACCAGCCGCGCGGGCGGCCGGGCGCGATCATGCGCGCGTCCGGCAGCCGATGCGAATCATTCATCGGCTCAAGGACTCCCGCAATTCGGTGATCAGGGCCGGGGTCAGCAGCGCGCCGGCGCGGTCGGCCAGCACGGCCATCTGATAGCCGACCAGCCCCACATCGGCGCCGTTGTCGGCGATCACGCCGATGCAGCTGCCATTGCTCATGGCCGAGACCAGCAGGAATCCGCGCCCCATCTCGATCATGATCAGCCGCAGGCCGTCGAAATCGTAACTGCGCGAGGCACTTCGGCCCAGGCTGGTGAGCCCGGAGACGATCGCGGCGAGCCGGTCGCCCGCGGTCCGGTCCAGGCCCTGGGACATGGCCATGAGTAGGCCGTCGGAGGACACCGCCACGGCGTCGCGCACCCCGTCGGTGGTACGCACGAAGTCGGCCAGCAGCCAGTTGAAAGTGTGCGGATCGGTGTCGGTGTAGTGGGTCGTCACCCGGTGTCCTCCTATGCTGTCGATCCGGGCCGCGGCGGTTCGCCGGCCTGCCCGCGCTGATGGCCGGACCGGAATCCGGCGAGCATGCTGCGTATCTCGTCGGGGGAGCGGTCCGCGACCGGCGGGGCGGCCGGCCGTGCGGCCGCCGGTTGGGCGCCGCCCGGTGTGACGCCCGGATTCTCGCGAGTCTTCCGGTTCCGCTTGACGAGACCGTTTCGCGTACGTTGCACCTCCGGGACAGCTCCCGAAACCTCGGTCGCCGCTCCCGGTGAGCTCGCTGGAACCGGGCCCGCCGGGGGCCCCGCCGCCGCTAGCGGAATGGCGAACGAACCTGTGGTCGGCCCGCCGAAGAGACGCTCGGCGGCGGTGGCGTGCGGTGGCACCGCCGGGGTGTGCGGCGCAACGGTCAGGGTGGGGGTGGGCAGCGGGACGAGCTTGATCGAGTTCGGGCTCGCGGGTGCGCCATTGGCGGCGGCGTCGTGGACGGGTGTCGCACGCTGCGGGCGTTCCGTGTCGCCGGAGCCGGGGGTGTGCCCCGAGCTGTGGCGGCCCGGTTTCGGGTCCGGCATGGTGTCGGCGACCGTCGGAAGCTGCGCGCCCGCAGCGTGTTTCGAATCCTCGGGCGGGGCGGGAAGTTCCGCCCCGGGGTCGCCGAGCAGGTCGTCCGGCAGCAGCAGCCGGGCCACCACGCCGCTGGTCGGGGACACGGTGAGCTCGACCTCGATCCCCAGGCGCCGGGCCAGCCGGCCGACCACGTAGTGGCCCAGGAAGCGGGTGGGTGCGACGAGGAAGTCGGCTTCGCCGCACAGGCGGGCATTGGCGGTGGCGAGCTGGTCGGGCGGCATGCCGACGCCGTGGTCGACGATGGCGAGCATGTAGCGCGAGCCGAGCCGGCGGCCGTAGATCTCCACCTCCAGATCGGGCGGGGAGAAGGACAGCCCGTTCTCGATGAGTTCGGCCAGCATGTGCGCGACCTCGCTGACATGCGCGCCCGCGATGGAGATCTCGTCCACCCGGCGCAGCACCACCCGCCGGTAGTCGTCGACCTCGGACAGGCCGGCGCGGATGACATCGGTCAGCGGAATGGGTTTCGACCACCGGCGCGGGCTGGACTCGCCGACCAGCACCAGCAGGCTCTCGGCATTGCGCCGCATGCGGGTGGCCAGGTGGTCGAGTTCGAAGAGGTTGGCCAGGGTGCTGGGGTCGAGCTCCTCCCGCTCGAACTCGCTGATCAGCCCGAGCTGGCGGCGCACCAGGTTCTGATTGCGCCGCGCCAGGTTGGCCATGGATTCGGTGCTGTTGCGGCGCAGCCGCGCCTGCGCGGAGGCGAGCTCGTAGGCGGTGGTCTGCACCCGGTCCAAAGCCCGTGCCACGGATACGATCTCGGCGCCCGCGCTCTCGTCGGCGCGCACCGGTTCGGGCGGGTCCGGGTCCGTGCCCTCGGAGGTCTGCCAGGCTTCGATGAGCTGCGGCAGTCGTTTACCCGCTACCTGGTCGGCCTCCTCGGCCAGCTCGGCCAGCGGCCGCACGATCGCCCGCACGGTGGCGACCACCAGCGCCACCTCGGCGGCGATGGCCAGCAGGGCGGCCAGCACGTAGAGGGACAGGCGCAGGGCGGCGTCGCGGCGCAGTTCGCTTGCCCGGGAGGTGATCTCGCCGCCGATATTGCGCTGGACGGTGCGTTCGCCGTCGATGATGGAGCTCATCTGGCGCCACCAGTCGGCGGGGTTGACCGATTCGGTGATCGGACCGCGCTCGGAGGCGAGGGCGATGGCCTCCGCGTCGCCCGCCCGCGCCGACTCGTCGGTTCGCATCGCGGTGTAGAGCTGCGAACGCTGCGCGGGTGTGGCATCGCGTTCGAAGGCCGTCACCGCGGCCTGTTTGGCGGCTCGGATATCGAGGAACTTCACGTACTCGCCCGGTGCGAACGCGCCCGCGGCGAAGACACCGTTGAGGAAGCCACGTTCCTGACCGGTGAACTCCTTGACGTCGCCGAGCGCGTAGAGGCTCTGCAGCCCGCGCCACAGCCGGCTGTCCAGAGCGTGATCGAGGCCGGGCCGCGCCTGGTTCAGCGTGCCGATCGCATTGGTATAGAAGGCGAACGAGGCCGACCGGTCGGCGCGACCGGCGTCCACATCGGCGCGCGTGGCGGTCACTCCGGAGAACTGCTGGAGCGCGGTGCGCACCAGATCGGCGCCCGGCGGCTGCTGGTTCAGCGTGGAGTTGAGCTCCTGCAACGCGCTGTCGGTGGCGAGGCGCTGATTGCCGAGCGCACTGCGGGACGCGGCGTCGCCGCCGAGCAGTCCATTGGTGAGACCGCGTTCGCGCTGCACCTCGTGGACCAGGTCCTGTACCGCCAGCGCGAGCTGGACCGACTGGGCGGTGTCTCCGGTGTCGCGGTAGTCGTTCACCTCGCGGGTGATGACGATCGTCAGCAGCGCCAGCACCAGCGCCACCGACACGATCAGAATGCGCCGCAGACGAGCCCGGATGGTGCGTGGCCGGATCAATTCCATTGGCGGCGTGAGCTTCACGTTACCCGATGGCAACAGTTTCGCCGGACGCACTCTCACTCGGTCTCCCGTAAATCAGCTGTCGTGCCGACCCGGGCCGGGCACATGGAGAATAGTCAGCAACGTCGCACACCCGACCCCGGCCCGCAATTCGAAACAAGTCGATGTGGTGTGCGGAACTCGCCGTCGCGCGCGCTATTACAAATCTGGTCACAATGTGTGAGAAGCAGATGTGATCTTCGCGTCGCCGGGGAAACATTGGGGTGAACAACGGCTCACCGCTGTTCCGGCGGCTGTCGGAAGGAGGCCGCCGCGCTCGAGAGGAGTGACGGACATGCAGCCCAGTCCCGCTTATCCGGTGCGTGTGCGGGGAGACCTCGACCCGGGGTTGTCCCGCTGGATGTGGATAGTCAAGTGGATACTCGCCATTCCACACTATGTTGTGCTGATCTTCCTGAGCATCGCGTATCTGGTGGTGAGCATCATCGCTTTCTTCGCGATCCTCATAACCGGCTCGTATCCGAGAGGGCTCTTCGATTTCAATGTCGGCGTGTTGCGTTGGAGCTGGCGAGTGCGTTTCTATGCGCTCTCGCAACTGGGAACCGACCGCTACCCGCCGTTCAGCCTGCAACCCGATCCGGACTACCCGGCTGATCTGGAAGTCGACTATCCCGAGCAACTGAATCGCTGGATGGTCTTGATCAAGTGGTGGCTGCTGGCGATTCCGCAGTATCTGATCGTCGCCGCGTTCATGGGCGGCGGCCGCAATCAGCTGTCACTGCTGCCGATCCTGTTGATCGTCGCCGTCATCGGCCTGCTGTTCACCGGCGCGTATCCGCGGGGTCTGTACGACTTCGCCATGGGCGTCAATCGCTGGACGTTGCGGGTGCGCGCCTACGCGTCCCTGATGACCGACGCCTACCCACCGTTCCGGCTCGATCAGGGCGCGAGGGAGCCCGACGCCGCGGACTCGTAGAGACGCCGCACCACGTCCTCGATATCGGGTTCCTCGATGGACAGGTCGCGGACCTCGGCGCGGGCCGAGACGGCCGTGAGCAGCTGTGCGGCAGTGATGATCTCGGTGTCGAAGGCCAGCCGCTGCCGCATGCCCGCGCCCTGACTGTCGAGCAGTTTGGCGCCGGGCAGGTCGGCCAGGTCGGGGGTGGGCTCGGCGAGATCGACGGTGAGCACCCGTTGCGCACCGACGGTCGCGCCGAGGCCGGTCAGCGAGCCGTCGTAGACCAGCCGGCCGTGGTCCACCACCAGCACCCGCTCGCACAGCCGCTCGATATCGCCCATATCGTGGGTGGTGAGCAGCAGGGTGGTGCCGCGCTGAGTGCGCTCGTAGCGCAGGAATTCGCGTAATCGCTGCTTGGACAGCACATCCAGGCCGATGGTCGGTTCGTCGAGAATGACCAGCTCGGGTGAATGCAGCAGGGCCGCCGCGACTTCCGCGCGCATGCGCTGGCCCAGCGACAGCTGCCGGACCGGGGTGTCGAGGGTGCCGCCCATCTCCAGCTGTTCGACGAGCTCGGTGGTGCGGGTGCGCGCCGCCGCCGGGGTGAGCCGGTGGATGGCGGCCAGGATCGAGAACGATTCGCGCAGTGGCAGATCCCACCACAGCTGCGAGCGCTGCCCGAACACCACACCGATCCGACCGGCCAGCTCGCGGCGCTGCCGCACCGGGTCCAGCCCGCAGGTGCGCAGCCGCCCGGCCGAGGGCACCAGGATGCCGGTGATCATCTTGATGGTGGTGGACTTGCCCGCCCCGTTCGCACCGATGTAGCCGACCGCCGCGCCCGGCTCGACCCGGAAGCTCATGCCGTCCACCGCGGTGAGCACCTCGCGCCGGCGCCGCCAGCGGCCCTCCTTCTTACTCAGCACGAAAGTCCTTGTCAGGCCCTCGATATCGATGATGGCACCGTTCACCCGCCGCCTCCTTGATAGTGCGTGGTCCCGAGTCGCCACAGGAACAGCGCGGCCGCCCACACCCACGCCGCCGCCACCGGCGCCGCCCAGGCCAGCCAGCTCGGCAGCAGGGCGGGCCCGGGCAGCCCGAGCAGCGCGATGGCGGGCAGATACGAGGTGAAGGCGACCGGAACCAGAAATCCGAACACCAGTTTCATCGGTGCCGGGAACACCGAGGTGGGTTGCATGGACGCGTACGACCCGCCATAGGTGAAAGCATTGGTCAGCTCCGCGCCGTCGATGAGGAAGAACTGCGCCCCGGCCGCGCACACGAAGAGCCCGGCGAAGATGGCGATTCCGGACAGCACCGTGACGGCGAACAGCACCAGGTGCGCGGGGGTCCACTGGATGTCGTTGCGTGCCAGGCCGAATGACAGCACGGTGGCGGCCACCGCGATGCGTGCCACCCGGCGCAGCTGGATATCGCTGGTCATGAGCTGCAGCAGCAGGGGTTGTGGCCGCAGGTAGAAGGCGTCCAGCTTGCCCATCCGGATGTAGGTGGGGAGCGTGTCGGCGTGCCCGACCACCATGTCGGCGACGGCGAAACAGGTATTGCTCATGCCGAACAGCAGCAGCATGGCGTTCAGGTCCAGCCCGCCCAGCCGGGGCACATTGTGGAAGATCACCCACATTTCGGCGAACTCCACCAGCCCGATCAGGAAGGCGCTCACCACATCCGCGGCGAAGGACAGCGGATAGGCGCGTTGCGCGCGCACCCGCGAACCCAGCACCGCACGGTAGGACGTCAGCCGGGAGGGACGTGCCTCACCCACCCTGCACCTCCAGTTTGCGGCGCCCGGCCCGCAGTAGCAGCTGCCCGGCGCTCACCAGTACGGCCAACCAGAAGCATTGCACGACAACGATTTCCACCGCATCCCTGCCCGCAGTGCGACCGGACAGCACATCGATGGGCCACTGCAGCATGGACGGGAAGGGTGTGGCGTAGGCAATCTCGCGCAACCAGCCCGGAAACAGGTGCACCGGCGCGAACAGCCCGGCCAGGAAGGTGCCCAGGATCATGTGCAGAGCGCGCAGCCCGCGGGTCTCGATGAGCCAGAACCCGGCCAGGCTGACCGCGAACATGGACAGGAACGACAGCGTCATGGCCAGCAGCAGGCTGAGAGCGCCCAGCACGTACGGTCCCGGTGTATCCGGGAACGCGAGCCCGAAGGTGAGCAGGCCGACGAGAATGCTGGGTATGCCGCGCGGTAGCAGAGAGAACGCCGCCCGGCCCAGATATTCGGCCAGGTGCGCGAATTGGATGTCGATCGGCCGCAGGAAGTCGATGGCGACGTCCCCGGTGCGGATGCGCTCCACGATGTCGGGCAGCGTCCAGAAGGCGATGGCGCCCAGCAATCCCTGTGACAGCCAGATGTAGGCGCCGATGGTCCCGCGGTCGTAGCCGCCGAATCCGCTGTTCACGCGCACGGCCGTCATGAGCACGGCCGCCCGCACGAAGCCGAACACGAGATTGGTGAGCAGGCCCGCCAGCATGGCGAGCCGGTAGTGCGATTGCCTGCGAAACCCTGCCTTGACCAGCTGCCGGTAGACCCCCACGTCGCTGCGCACAAGAGGTTGACACTACGGGTGCGGTCGTTGTCCTGCAATGGAGTTGCGTGGCCCCCTCGCGCAGGACAGAGTTATGCTCGATGCCGGTTTGTTGCGGTGTGCGTCACGCGCGGAGCATCCGCGTCCGATTCGCGGAAAAATGGCTTCACGGCCCGGTTCCTGTGATAGAAACATCAGCGTTTCACTTAGTTGCGACGCTAGGACCGCTGATGACCATTGCCGACACGGACGTTTTCGAGGCTCTCGAATCCAATGTGCGTGGTTACTGCCGTTCCTGGCCGACGGTGTTCGACACCGCCAGCGGCGCCTGGATCACCGACGAGAACGGCAAGGAGTACCTCGACTTCTTCGCCGGTGCGGGCGCGCTCAACTACGGCCACAACAACCCGCTGCTCAAGCAGGCGCTGATCGACTACCTGCTCGGCGACGGCATCACCCACGCCCTGGACATGTCCACCGTCGCCAAGCGCCGGCTGCTCGAGGCCATGCGCGATCTGGTACTCGTCCCGCGCGGGCTGGACTACAAGGTCCAGTTCCCCGGCCCGACGGGAGCCAATGCCGTCGAGGCCGCACTCAAGCTGGCGCGCAAGGTCACCGGCCGCACCACCGTCCTGAACTTCACCAACGCCTTCCACGGCATGACGCTGGGCGCGCTGTCGGTCACCGGCAATGCCGCCAAGCGCGCCGGCGCGGGCGTCCCGCTGGTGCACACCGCCCCGATGCCTTACGACGGCTATCTGGATGAGCCCGAGGACTTCTCGTGGATGCGCCGCGCCCTCGACGACAGCTCGTCGGGGCTGGACAAGCCCGCCGCGGTCATCGTCGAGACCGTGCAGGGCGAGGGCGGGATCAATGTGGCCCGCGCCGAATGGCTGCGGCAGCTGTCCGAATTGTGCTCGGCCCGTGGCATTCTGCTCATCGTCGACGACGTGCAGATGGGTTGCGGCCGCACCGGCCCGTTCTTCTCCTTCGAGGTCGCGGGCATCACCCCCGATATCGTCGCGCTCTCGAAGTCGATCGGCGGCTACGGCCTGCCCATGGCGCTGGTGCTCATGCGCCGGGACCTGGACCAGTGGGCGCCCGGTGAGCACAACGGCACCTTCCGCGGCAACAACGCCGCCTTCGTCACCGCCGAGGTCGCGCTGCGCCACTACTGGTCCGACGACCGCCTGCAGCTCGCCACCCTGGCCAAGGGTGCGCGCGTGCACGAGCACCTGGTCGCGCTGACCGAATCCTTCACGGGCATCTCCACCCGCGGCCGCGGCCTGGTGCACGGTCTGGTCTTCGAGGACGCCTCGCAGGCCGAGAAGGTCTGCCAGGTCGCCTTCGAACACGGCCTGCTGGTCGAAACCTCCGGCGCCAACGACGAAGTCGTGAAGCTGCTCCCACCCCTGACCGTCAGCGATGACGAGATCACCCACGGCCTGGGCATTCTCACCCGCGCCGTGGAGATCGTCCGCGACGGCCACTAGACGTCGGCCACCGCCCACACCGGTGCCGACCCGGTGCCGGGTTCCCAGCTGCGGAGGGAACCCGGCACCACCTATTTCTATGTCGTGAAGTGCTGCTGGAACCGGGCGAGCAGGGCCGCGTCGTTCTTGGGTGAGTTTGCCGGGATACTCGGCTGTTGTCGGCCGCCATCCGGCGCGGGCTCCGCCCACCGGTGTGCGCTGCGGCCTCGGAGCCGAGATCCGTTGCGCCCGATTCCGCCGCCATCTCGCCCGGTGCATGGTCCGGACCGCACACGGCTCGGCCGGACGCGGATCGCGCCGCGGCTTCGGCCGTTCCGGCGCCCGATCAGCCGGTCGAGCCGGTACGGCCCGAATCGGGATCCAACGGTGAGCGGATGATCAGGACTGCTCATTTTCGTCCTCGGCTCCTCGTCGAGGATTCATTGTGGCAGCTGGGGCGGGAGCAAGCCCAGAATCACGCGGATTACAACCGGTGACCGGGCGGGGCCGGACCGGCAGGGTCGGGGTGTGGCGGACGAAGGCCCGCGGCCGCCACCGTCCCCGTCCCCGTTCGCCCGAGGTGCTGTCGTGTCCGCAATTGCCGTGCAGGCCAGGCCCATTACCGGCCGGCCACGCCTGCCGAGCGTCTCCGTGCTGGCGCGCTTCGTCGCGCCGGTGCTGCTGGTGGTGGTCTGGCAGCTCGCCAGCTCGACCGGTGCGCTGCCCGAGCGGCTGCTCGCCTCCCCGGTGACCGTCGTGCAGACGGCCGTCGACCTGATCAAGGACGGCACGCTCACCAAGGCCGTGTCGGTATCGCTGCAGCGAGCCGCGCTGGGCTTCGTCATCGGCGCGGCGGCCGGCATCGGGCTGGCCCTGCTGGCCGGGCTGAGCCGGGCCGGGGAGTACCTGGTCGACCCGCTGATGCAGATGCTGCGGACGCTGCCGTTCTACGGCCTGATCCCGCTGTTCATCCTGTGGTTCGGGATCGGGGAGCTGCCCAAGATCGTGCTGGTCGCCTTCGGGGTGGCGATTCCCCTGTACCTCAACACCTTCGCGGGTATCCGCGGCGTGGACGGCAAGCTGGCCGAGCTGGCCCGCGTGCAGCGGCTGAGCCGGGCGGGCCTGATCCGGCACATCGTGCTGCCGGGCGCGCTGCCGCAGACACTGGTCGGCCTGCGTCAGTCGCTGGGCGTGGCCTGGCTGGCGCTCATTGTCGCCGAGCAGGTCAATGCCGACGCGGGTCTGGGTTTCATGATCAACGACGCCCGCGAGTTCCTGCGTACCGACGTGATCGTGGTCGGCCTGCTCGTCTACAGCGTGCTCGGGCTGCTCACCGACGCGCTCGTTCGTTCCATCGAGAGGAGAGCGCTGTCATGGCGACGCGGCTTCCTGGCACCCTGACCGATTCGGTGATCGCGGCGACGCTGGCCGAACTGGAGGAGCCGGCGGCGGCCCCGGCCGCGGCCGATTCCCCGGTGGTGCGAATTCGCGGTCTGGTCAAGGACTTCGGCGAACGCCGGGTCCTGCACGGACTGGATCTCGACATCCGCCCCGGCGAGTTCGTGGCCCTGCTCGGGCGCAGCGGCTCCGGCAAATCCACCCTGCTGCGGGCGCTGGCGGGCCTGGACGACGAGACGGGCGGCGAGCTCACCGTGTCCGGCGAGGTCGCGGTCGCCTTCCAGGAACCGCGCCTGGTGCCGTGGAAACGCGTACGCGACAACGTGACTCTCGGACTGCGTCTCGAAAACCCCAGGGCTGCCGCCGCAGCCGCGCTGGCCGAGGTGGGCCTGGGGGCGCGCGGCGAGGCCTGGCCGCTGACCCTCTCCGGCGGTGAGGCGCAGCGCGCCTCACTGGCCCGCGCCCTGGTCCGGGAGCCGGATCTGCTGCTGCTCGACGAACCCTTCAGCGCCCTGGATGCCCTGACCCGCATCACGATTCACGGCCTGGTGCTGGACCTGTGGGCGCGGCACCGGCCCGGCGTGCTGCTGGTCACCCACGACGTGGACGAGGCGGTGCTGCTGGCCGATCGTGCCCTGGTGCTCGACGGCGGCCGCATCGCCCGCGAGATCCCCATCGACCTGCCGCGCCCGCGCCGGCGCGAGCATCCCGAATTCCTGGCCCTGCGTACGGCATTGCTCGCCGAGCTGGGTGTCACCCCGGAAGGAACCACCGAATGAGATCCAAGCGCCTGTTCGCCGCCCTGGCGGTCGCCACGGCCCTCGTCAGCGCGGCGTGCTCGTCCGGCAATGACGACACCAAGGGCGTGAACGCGGACGGATCGGTGGACCTGTCACAGGTGACCCTGCACATCGGCGATCAGAAAGGTCTTGCGCTGCAAGCCCTGCTGGAGGTCTCCGGCGAGGGCAAGGGACTTCCGTACAAGGTCGAATGGTCCACCTTCACCGCCGGACCGCCCCTGCTCGAGGCCATCAATGCCGGATCCATCGACTTCGGCGGCGTCGGCGACGCCCCGCCGGTGTTCGCGGCGGCGGCCAAGTCCCAGATCAAAATCATCGGGTCCTACGACTCCGGGGCGGCCGGGAACGGTCTGGTGGTGCCCAAGGACTCGTCGATCAAGGATCCGAAGGACCTGCGCGGCAAGAAGATCGCGGTCACCAAGGGCAGCTCCGCGCACTACCACCTGCTGTCGGTGCTGACCAAGGCCGGGCTCACCTTCTCCGATATCGAGCCGCAGTACCTGCAACCCGCCGACGCGCTCGCCGCGCTGTCCACCGGGCGGGTGGACGCCTGGACGGTCTGGGATCCCTATGTGGCCCAGTCCGAACTGAGCGGTAATCGGGTGCTGGTGGACGGCACCGGCTACGTGAAGCCGGACAGCTTCTTCGTCACGGGTTCGAAGACGTTGCAGAACAAGGCGAATGCGGCCGCGGTCCGGGACCTGCTGGTGCGTATCCAGCGTGCGCACGGGTGGATCACCGGCCACCGCGAGGGCTGGGCCAAACAGTCGGCCGCCATCACCGGGGTGCCCTACGACGTCACGCTCCTGGCCGTGAACCGCGCCAACTACCAGGATCACCCGCTCGATGACGCGACGATCGCCGCGGAACAGCAAGTGGCCGACGGTTTCTCCGACGCCAAGCTGATTCCGGGCAAGGTCCGGATCGCCGACTTCATCGACACCCGCTACAACGACCGATTCACCTCCTAGGAGTCCCCGCATGAGCTTGTCGTTCCACTGGTTCCTGCCCACCTCCGGCGACTCCCGCGGCCTGGTGGCCGGCGGGCACGGCACCCCGATGTCGGGTGACCGCCCGGCCTCGCTGCACTACCTGAACCAGATCGCCGCGGCCGCCGAGACCAACGGCTTCGAGGCCGTGCTCACCCCCACCGGCTCCTGGTGCGAGGACGCCTGGCTCACCACCGCCATGCTGGTCGAGACCACCGAGACGCTGAAATTCCTGGTGGCCCTGCGCCCGGGCCTGATGAGCCCCACCCTGGCCGCGCAGATGGCGGGCACCTTCCAGCGGCATTCCGCGGGACGGCTCTTCCTCAATGTGGTGACCGGCGGCGAACCGCTGGAGCAGGCGGCCTACGGCGACTTCGCCGACAAGGAGGCCAGGTACGCCCGGACGGGAGAGTTCCTGGATGTGGTGCGGTCGCTGTGGAACTCGCACGAGCCGGTCACGTTCCGCGGCGAGCACATTCACGTCGAGAACGCGCTGTTGAGCAATCGGCCCGATCCGGTGCCGCCGGTGTTCTTCGGCGGCTCCTCGGCCCCGGCGGGACCCGTCGCGGCCCGGTACGCCGACACCTATCTCATCTGGGGTGAACCGGTGCTGGCGGTCAGCCGCAAGCTCGACTGGATCCGCGGGCTGGCCGTGGACCACGGCCGCAAGCTGGACTACGGCCTGCGTATCCACGTCATCACCCGCGACACCTCCGAGGAGGCGTGGGCGGTGGCCGACAAGCTGCTGGCCGGGATCGACCCGGCCGATATCGAGCGCGTCCAGAACGCCCTGGCCAAGAGCGAATCCGAGGGGCAGCGCCGGATGTCGGAGCTGCATAACGGCAGCACCGACCGGCTCGAGATCGCACCGAACCTGTGGGCGGGGGTGGGACTGGTGCGCGGTGGCGCGGGCACCGCGCTGGTCGGCTCGCACGCGGAGGTGGCCGAACGCCTCGTCGAATACTCGAAGGCCGGCATCTCCCACTTCGTGCTCTCCGGCTACCCGCATCTGGAGGAGGCCTACTGGTTCGGCGAAGGCGTGCTGCCGATCCTGGAGCGAAAGGGCCTGTGGCAGCACCCGATCCGCCGCCCGTCCCTTCCCGTCTCGACTCCGTTCGCCAGCGCGTCCAGCAGCTAGACCCGAAGTAGCCGGGCCCGGCCGCCGCCGCACCCCGAGGGCGCGGCGGCCGGTGAGTACATGCCGTGAGTAATTCGGCGGAAGCGGCAGCGGGACAGTCCTTCCTACGCTTCGGGCAGCACCCACCGCGGGTGACTCCGAGAGGAGGAGACCATGTCCTATATCCACATCATCGGGGACGAGCCCGTTCTGCTGGTGCTCGACGACATCCACTGGGCCGACCAGCCTCGCTGCTGGCGCTGCGGCACATCGTGCGCGGCTGGCGCGAGCAGCGAATCCTGGTGTGCGCCAACGCCCGTGACACCTCCGCTGACGCCGAGGCGGGCTGGCGGGCCGTGGCGCCGGAACTGCTGCGGGAACCGGTGACCGATGTCCTGGACCTGACCGGGCTGTCCCACGGCAGCTCCGCCGTCTGCCTGAGCGCGGCGGCCGAACGCGCCGTGCCCGACCGCATTACCGCCGCCGCTTACCGGATGAGCGGTGGAAACCCCTTCTATCTGCGGGAACTCGGGCGGGGCCTGCGCGGCGCCGCCGGCGACGAGCTGCGCCTGCCCGCCACATTGCGGGAAGTGGTCCGCGGCCGCCTCGCCACCGTGCCACCCCGCGCCCAGGAACTGTTGCGGGCGGCCGCCATCCTCGATGACGCCTTCCCCGTCGCGATCGCCGCGCGGCTGATCGGCCGCCCGGCGCTGGAATGCCTCCCCGCGCTGGACGCCGCCGTCGCCTCCGGCCTGCTCGTGCTCGAATCACCGGGCGGGACAGTGCGATTCACGCACGCCCTGGTGCGCGCGGCCCTGCACGACGGGCTGCCCCTGCAGCAGCGGGTGCTGCTGCACGCGCGCGCCGCCCGCGCCATCGAGGAGCTGTATCCCGACGCCCTCGACCAGCACGCCGCCGCCCTGGCCCGCCACTACGCCGAATCCGCGCTGGCCGGCGACCGCGCGCCCGCCCTGTGGTGGGCCCGCCGCGCGGGCGACAATGCCCTGCGCGACCTGGCTTTCGAGGAAGCCGCCCGGCTCTACACCGTCGCCCTCGACCACACGACCGGCGGCCCGCCCGCCGATCGCGGCCGCCTCCTGCTGACCCGCGCCACCGCCCACTTCCGTGCCGGGAACCTCGAGCCCGCCCGCGCCGACTGCCTGGCCGCCGGTGAACTGGCCCGCCGCACCGGCGACGGGCACCTACTCGCCGAGCGCGCCCTGATCCTGGAGCCGGTGGAAAACCATCTGTGGGACAGGGACATTCACGAGTGGTGCCTCGAGGCGCTGACGGCGGAAGCCTCACTCGGAGACGGCTACCAGGCGGACGAGACCACGGCCGAGCGGGGCGGCAGCAATCCGGCACTGGCCGGTGGTGCGGGGAGTCTGTTCGGCGCTGTGGATTTCGACGCGCGATCCGTGGCGGACTGCCCTTCCGGACGGTTGCCGGAATCGCTGCGGGCTCGGCTGCTCGCCCGCGCGACCGAGGCCGCGTCGTATCTGGGCCGGTGGGACGAGATCGGCGAGACCAGCTCGCGGGCACTGGCATTGGCCGATCGCTGCCTGTACCGGGCCGGAGGATCTGGCCGAACGGGTGCGGCTGGCGACGCGGATGATCGACATCGGAGTGCGGTCGCGGCGGCCCGGCACCGAGCTGTGGGGCCGGCTCTGCTTCGGCCCGGTGCCGCTCTGGCTCGGTAAATTCGCCGCCGCACTGGGTGATTCGGCAGCCGCGGAACACGAGCTGCGGACCGCGCTGGAGATCTGCCGGGACATCGGCGCCCAGGGTTTCGTGGTCGAGGCGAGCACTGATCTGGCCGCGGTGCTGCTGGCGCGCGGGGCGACCGAGGAGGCGCTGGCACTGGCGAAAGCCGCGCTGCCGCAGGCCGAGTCGATCGGCATGCCGCCGTGGACGGACCGTCTGCGGAGCCTGGCCGCCGAGGCGTCCGCACGGGCGGTGCTGTCCCCACGTGAGCGGGAGGTGGCCCAGCTGGTCGCCGCGGGGCTGAGCAATCGCGAGATCGCCACCGCCCTGGTGCTGTCCGAGCGCACCGCGCAGAACCATGTGCAGCACATCCTCACCAAACTCGGCTTCACCAATCGCGCGCAGATCGTGGCCTGGGTGACTCACGCCGACCGTGGCCCGGGCGCACAGGCTGGACCGCGGCCTCGATGAACAGGGCTCGGAGGCGCCGGAATTCACCCTGTCGTAGTGCGACCGTCGACCGCGTCTGACACAGTCGACAGGTATGAACGGTCGGCGGCGTGTTCTGGGACTGTGCGCAGCGGTACTGAGTCTGGGCCTGGTGGCGGGCTGCGGCGGTGCGGACAACCCGGCCCCCGCCACCTCGACCGCGGTGCCGCTGGTGTCGACCGGCGACCTGCCCAAGGCGCAACCGGGTGAAGTACACCTGTTCGGGATCAACGACCTGCACGGGAATCTGCAACCGCCGGACGGCTCCAACGGCAAAGTGGGGACGTACAACGCCGGGGGCGCGGCGTACCTGGCCGCGCACCTGGCGCGGCTGAAGGCGGCCTACCCGGACAGCGCCATCCTGTCGGCCGGCGACAATATCGGGGCCAGCCCGCTCGTTTCCTCGCTGTTCCACGACGAGCCGACCATCGACTTCCTGAACTCGGTGGGTGTCGCGGCCTCGGCGGTCGGCAATCACGAATTCGACCACGGCGTCGCCGAATTGCGCCGACTCCAGCAGGGCGGATGCGCCGCCGATGGCTGCACGCCGGGCGAGCCGTTCACCGGGGCGAAGTTCCCGTACCTGGCCGCCAATGTCACCGACGGCAACGGTCAGCTGCCGCCCGGGCTGAAGGCGTGGACCATGCTCGAACTGGGCGGCCACAAGATCGGCATCATCGGCGTCGTCACCACCGACACCGAGCACATCGTCACGCCCGAGGGCATTCGCGGCTACCGCTTCGGCGACGAGGCCGACGCCATCGGCAAGTACGTGCCCGAGATGAAATCCGCGGGTGCGGAAACCGTGGTGGCGCTGCTACACGACGGCGGCGCCCAGCAAACCCACGGCGGCCCGGTCGATTACAACGGCTGCGCCGGCATCTCACCCGACGTCCAGGCACTCGCCCACCGCACCGATGCCGCGGTGTCGGTGCTGCTCACCGCGCACAGCCACCAGGCCTACAACTGCACACTGGACGGCAAGGTGGTCACCCAGGCCGCCTCCTTCGGCCGCCTCGTCACCGACGTCACCCTGCGCTTCCACGACGGCAAGGTCGAGGCGAAGGCCGTCAACCGGGTCGTCACCCGTGATGTCACGCCCGCGCCCGCCGCCGCCCAGCTGGTGGATTACTTTGCCGGACAAGCGAAACCGCTGGCCGATCGGGTGATCGGCCAGGCCACCGCGCCGGTGCCCGCCGAGCCCGCTCCGGCCGGGGATTCCCCGCTCGGCGATGTCATCGCCGACGCCATGCTCGACGCCATGACCACCGTGCAGGCCGTGGCGGCCTTCATGAATCCGGGCGGGGTGCGTGCGGGGCTGACCGGCGGCAACATCACCTATGAGCAGGCATACACCGTGCAGCCCTTCGGCAATCAGGTGGTGGCGGTGGCGCTGACCGGACAGCAGATCCTGAATCTGCTGGAGCAGCAATGGGATAATGTCAGCAAGCCCGGCGTGCTGTCGGTCGCGGGCATCACCTACACCTACTCCGGCAGCGCGCCCAAGGGACACAAGGTGGTCGACGACAGCGTCCGGGTGGCCGGACAGCCGCTGAATCCCGTAGCGGTCTACCGGGTTTCGACCAACAACTTCCTGGCCGCCGGGGGCGACGGCTTCACCGTGTTCCAGCAGAGCCGCGAAACCCTGGTCGGCCCCATCGATCTCGACGCCCTGGAGACCTACCTGCGCGGCCGCGGGGCGGTCACCCCGCCCGCGAGCCGCATCGAGAAGCACTAGCGCCGGAACTCCTCGATCGGGAGCCTTGGAGTGCTACTGGCCCATCACGTATTTCACCGTCGGCCCGGCGGTCCAGCCGCCGTCCACCGCGAGTTCCGCGCCGGTGACGTACGAGGACGCGTCCGAGAGCAGGAAGACGATGGCCGAGGCGATCTCATCGGCCTCGCCGACCCGGCCCATCGGGGTATTGGGATAGCCGCCCTCACCCTGCTGGATGCCGACCTGTGCGGTCATCGGGGTGTAGGTCATGCCCGGGTGCACGGAGTTCACTCGAATCCGGTCGATGCCGTTCTCGATGGCGGCCACCTTGGTCATGCCGCGCACCGCCCACTTGGAGGCGCCGTAGCTGCCGGTCAGGGCCAGGCCCATGAGCCCGGCGGCGGAGGAGATATTGACGATCGAGCCACCGCCCGCCTGCTTGAGCGCGGGCATGAAGGTCCGCATGCCCAGGAAGACGCCGACCAGATTGATGTCGATGACCTTGCGGAAGTGCTCTACCGATTCATCGGCCAGCAGTTCCCCGGTCGAGATGCCGGCATTGTTCACCAGGCCGTGCACGCTGCCGCCGAAGGCGTCGCAGGCCGCGGCCAGCGCGGTGGTCCAGTCGAGCTCGGAGGTGACGTCGAGGTGCTGATAGGCGGCGCGCGAGCCCAATTCGGCCGTGAGCGCCTTGCCCTCCTCGCCGAGCACGTCGGCGATCACGACATTCGCCCCGGCCCCGACCGCCTGCCGGGCGGCCGCGGCGCCGATGCCCCGCGCCGCGCCGGTGATGAGAATCGTCTTGCCGCTCAGATCGTGCATGGGAGGCTCCTTCCAGAGGAACCGGCGCACAGGCGTGGTGATCCGTTCGCCGGCCACACAGTTGGTTCGCTGAATAGTGTCCGATGCGTTCCGAATCGGCTCGGCGGCACACCCGAATCCATATAGTTGATATATCAACTAATTCAACCCGGGTGTCGGTGCGGGTATTCCCGTAGGGTGCGGGCGTGAACCGCGCGCCCCTCGGCACCGTCGACGAACTCATGACCCTGCTGGCCGGCTGCGCCGACGCCTGGGACATGCCCGACCGCAGCGGCGATCCGGTCGACATCCTCGACCACGACCGGCAGTGCGCCGAGCTCCTGCGCCGGGACTTTCCCGGCGATGAGGAACTTCAGGTGGCCGGGCTGGTGCACGACATCGGGCACGTGCTGGTGCCCGGTGACGACGCGGGACACGGAGTCCACGGCGGCGACGCGGTCCGGGCCCTGCTCGGCGCACGGGTCGCGCGGCTGGTCGAACTGCACGTGGTGGCCAAGCGGTATCTGGCGGCCACGGATTCGGTACACGCCGAGGCGCTTTCGCCGTCGAGCCGGCGCACCCTGATCGCGCAGGGCGGTCTCATGGCGCCCGGGGAGATCACGGCCTTCGAGCGCGATCCCGATTTCGCCGCGGCCGTCGCGCTGCGGCGCGCCGACGACGCGGGCAAGGTGGTCGGCCTGACCGTCCATCCCCTCGAGACCTGGCGGCCGGTGGTCGAGCGGGTGGCCGCCGCCCGCTGACCGCGGGTCGCCGGGCACGGCCGGGCGGCCTGCATAGACTCGCTCTGTGCCGTTGTCCCCGCGCGTCCCCGATCTGGCCGCCCTCGATCTGCTGCTGTCGGTGATCGAGCTGGGCAGTCTCGGCCGGGCGGCCAAGGCGCACGGCATCAGTCAGCCCTCCGCCAGCTCGCGCATCCGCTACCTCGAGCAGCTGGTGGGCGTGCCGGTGCTGGAGCGGACGACGCTCGGCTCGCGGCCGACGGCGGCGGGCTCGCTCATCGCCGAATGGGCGCGCACTGTCGTGGATGCGGCCGCCCGGCTGGACGCCGGGATCGACAGCCTGCGCGCGCAGCGGGATTCGCGGCTGCGGGTGGCGGCCAGCCAGACCGTCGCGGAGTACCTGTTCCCGAAGTGGCTGGTGGGCCTGCGCGCCCGGATGCCGGACACCTCCATCGCCCTGGAATCGGGCAATTCGGCAGAGGTTGCCAAGGCGGTGCTCGAGGGCCGGGCCGGAATCGGGTTCGTGGAGAGCCCGCGCCTGCCGACCGAACTGGAAAGCCATGTGGTGGGCCGGGATCGGCTGGTCGTGGTGGTCGCGCCCGGTCACCCCTGGGCCCGCCGGGCCGAGATCGACGCGGCCGAACTGGCGCGCAGCCCGCTCATCTATCGCGAACCCGGATCGGGCACCCGGAACTCCTTCGAGCGTGCCATGACCGCCGGAATGCCGGGCTGGGAGCCGAATGTCGCGCTGGAGCTGTCCTCGACCACTGCGATCAAGACCGCCGTCGCCGACGGCATCGCGCCGGCCGTGCTGAGTTCCCTGGCGGTGGCCACCGAACTGGCCGAGGGGATCCTGATGTCGCCCACGGTGACCGGTCTGGATCTGGAAAGACAGCTGCGTGCGGTATGGCCGATCGGACAGAAGCCGACCGGTCCGGCGCGCGATTTGTATGCCATTGCGTGCCGCCCACTCTGAATCGCCCGCGGGAGTCTTCGGGGGAGTTGCGCGCCATTCCGGGGGGGGTTTTGTCCGAAGTGTTGACAGAGTGACGCCCATCACCATAGTGTTCCGGCGCAGGCCCACCGAATTTCCGAAGGGCCGTCGCTGCCTGCACATTCCTCTCGCCATTACAATGTCTTCGCTGAATTCGCAGCCCGAAGACACAAGTGCGCCAACGCCTCCCCGTGGGCGTTATCAAAGGGTTATGGTCACGGCATGGTGCGAACCGCCGCCGCTACCGCAGACCCGGATGAGCCACACATTCCGGCCACTGCTTCGCGGCCAAAGCTAGAGGTTGTTCCCGAATCGCCTGACCCCGAAGCGCCACAGCCCCACTCCTTCGGCGCACACGTCCTGAGCCCGGCCGATATCGCGCGACTCCCGTCCTCGGCCCGGCACCGCATCGCAGCCTTCATCCACCTGCAGGTGGCAACCCTGGAGGAGTGGCCAGAGCCGGTTCTGCCCCCCATTCCCGATCTCGACAATCTCTGACGGTCGTGCACCCCGGGTATTCCCCGAACCGGATTCGTCCAAACCTGTGTGGTGCCGTCCGATTTCATCCCGCACACTGCTGAGCTTCATCGAAAACGTGAGCTTCATCGAAAACGGCCGCAGCCCAAGCACATCGGTGACGATGTCCAGGAACTGCGGCCGCGCCGTGGTTGATCAGCCGCCGATGGACTGGAAGATCTTGACGCCCACCAGGATCACCGCGAGCAGCAGGTAGCCGCGCAGGGCGAACATGCCCACCGTGCGCGCCGTGGAGAACGCCGGTCGCGCCAGGGTGTCGAGCGCGGGGGTGCGCCAGGTGTCGCGGTCCGCCTCCAGAATGGCCTTGCGTTCGGCCTTGGTGAGGCGAGTGGAGTCCAGCTCCTCCACCTGATCCGGATCCAGTCCGCCGAGCTCGGCCGCGGTCCGCTCGGCCCGGCGACGCCGGCCGCGCTGCCAGGCGATGAGCATGCCCGCCCCGCCCAGGACGCCGACCAGCGCGCCCGCGCCGAAGCCGATTTCGAGGGTCGTGGTGGTCAGGTCCGGGAAGAAGGTGGCCGCGGTCAGCGCGAGCGACAGCAGCACCAGCGACCAGACGATGACCCCGGCGACAATGTTCTGCCTGACCGTGTTCACCCACGGGCCGAGCACGGCCTTGTCATTGCAGAGCAGGACCAGGAACACCGTCGCCGAGGGCAGCAGCACCCCGGCCAGCGCCTGCACCCCCTGGGTCAGCAGGCCCAGCACGTGATCGGGGCTGAACGACACCGCGGCGGCGACGCCGAGCAGCGCCGCGTATCCGAGATAGAAGGCCGGCGCCTCGGAGACCTTCCAGTGCAGCGAGTGCCGCCGGCCCAGGGTGTCGCCGAGGGCGTAGGTGGTGGCCAGGCCGACGGCATTGGCGCCGATGAGCGAGGCGTCCAGCAGCAGGATGGCGAAGAGCGCGCCGGCGGTGGTGCCCACGTGGTCGTGCAGCGCGTGGGCGACGGCCCCGGCATCGGTGAAGCTGCCGGCCGCGGCCGTGCCCGCGAGGCCGAAGGTGGTCGCCGCCATGATGGCGACCGCGCCGACCATGACCACGACGATGCCGATCCACAGGTCGATGCGCTCGTAGCGGATCCAGCGGGGAGTGATGCGCTTGTCGACGATATTGGACTGCTGGAAGAACAGCTGCCACGGCGCGACCGTGGTGCCCACGATGGACACGATCAGCAGTAGCAGCGTCGAGTTCAGCCCGCCCGGGAAGGACGGCAGGAATCCGTGCGCGACCTGGGATGCCTTGGGGTGCACCAGGAATGCCAGCGGGAACATGACGATGTTCAGCGCGATCAGTCCGAACAGGAACCGCTCCCAGCGCCGGAACGAACCGCCGGCCACCATGGCGAACAGCGCGACCGCGGCCAGCGGCACGGCGACGCCCTTGGGCAGCCCGAAGTAGTTGAGCGCCATGGAGACACCGATGAACTCGGTGACGATGGTGAGCGCGTTCACGATGAACAGGTCGCCGACGCTGAACGCGCCCCAGAACTTGCCGAAGCGGTCGAAGATCAAGCGCGCGTGGCCGACTCCGGCGACCGCGCCGAGACGGACCACCATCTCCTGGTTCACGTAGAGCACCGGGATCAGCAGCACCAGGGTCCAGACCAGCGCCATGCCGTAGTTCTGTCCGGCCTGCGCGTAGGTGGCCACGCCACCGGCATCGTTGTCGCCGACCATGACGATCAGGCCGGGCCCGATAATGGCCAGCAGCATGCGGAAACGCTGGCGGCGGGAACGGCCTTCGAGGGTGTCGTGCCGGCCGATGGAGCCGAGCGCGCCGACGATATCGCCGACGTGCGCGCTGTCCATGACGGCGCCGGTGGGATGGACGTCGGCGGCGGGCCGGCCGGCTGCGGCGGGCACGGCGACGGTGGAGGTGCGGCGGCTGGAGCCGTTCGCGAAGAAGGCCATGGCCTGTCCCTCGCTTTCGATCATCAGGTGTGCGGGCGTGCGGAATACGCCCGGCCGCCGAGCGAGTTCGGGCACGGATCGACCGGCCCGGGGCACGCGCGGGCTACCGACCGGCGGTGGAACGCCGGGCACGCCTGTGCGGGAAACGGGTCAGCCGGTGACCGGAATGCGGCAAGCCGGGGACGTCTGAAGAGTGAAATCCGTACTCGGATACGGACTATCGCCGGAACTCATTGTTCGTCCCTCACCTCCTTGCCGCCGGGACGTACGTGGACGTCACTACATCGGGTGTCGCATCGCGCACAGCAGGAGGGATCTGGGCTTCGCGCGACGGCGCGGACCCTGCACCCCTCTCGTCAGAGCTTCGGCACTGCACGACGTATCCGGGGGCTCGCGACCCGGGAAGCCACTTCGGATCACCCCTTAATCCGGGGTGATCTGTCCTAACCCTGGGCGTCTCTCGACGTCGTCGGATCAGTGGCCTGTGTTCGTACAGGAGCCTCGCCTAGCGAGGTGCTGACTGGGCAATGGTGAGCCCGGTCGTTCCGCTTGTCAAATCCGGGCCGGTCGGTTCCTCGTAATCTCTTGTGCCCCAACCGATCCGGCCATGGCAACTCCGTGGCAAACCTTCATGGCCACCCGGTCCGTTATCGCATCCGGCGGTGGCGACGATCAACCGGTAAACCTGCCGAACCGGGGAGTCGACATGCAATTTCCGATCCGTGTCCTGACCGCGGCCGCCGCCCTGATCGCCGTGTCCACGCTGGGCCCGGCGATCGCCCAGGCGGCACCGCCCGACTTCGTGCAGTTCCGCACGCCGTCGGGAAACATCGGCTGCCTCGTCTCCGCGACCACCGCGGCCTGCGAGATCTCCCAGCACGACTACGCCACCCCGCCCCGGCCGGAGAACTGCCACCTCCAGTACGGCGACCGCTTGGTCCTGGAGAGCACCGGCGTCGTCGACTTCCACTGCCACGGCGACCGTCTGGTCGAATCCACCGCGGCGGTCCTCGACTACGGGACGAACGTCACCGTCGGCGGCCTCACCTGCCTGAGCACCACCGACTACGTCGAATGCGCCGGGGCGGGCCACGGCTTCCGCCTCTCCCGCCAGGCCTACACCATCGACTGACGGGCCCTACGGCTTTCGATAGTCGGTGAGCAGGGCCAATTCGGCGCAGCTGGGCGTGGCCGCGCGGACCGGGAGGCGGGTCCGCCGATGGTGCAGGGCCTGCCAGACGCGGTCCCGGGTGAGCGGCAGGTCCGTGAAGCGGATGCCGGTGGCGTCGCGGAGGGCATTGGCCAGGGCGGGGGCCACCGGGTTGAAGGGGTTCTCGCTCATGGACTTCGCGCCCAGCGGGCCGATCTCGTCCGAGGTACGCATGAAGGTGACCTCGGTGCGGGGCACATCGGCGAAGGCGGGCAGACGGTAGCGGCGGAAGGCCACGGTGGTGACCGCGCCGTGCTCGTCGAGGCGGACATTCTCGAACAGGGTCGCGCCGAGCGCCTGGGCGACACCGCCTTCCACCTGGCCGCGGCACTGCATCGGGTTGATCACCCGGCCGGCGTCGGCGGCGTGCACGCTGCGCAGGATGCGCAGTTCGCCGGTATCGGGGTCGACCGCCACCTGGAACAGCTGCGCATTGAAGGCGACCGAGCGGGGCGTGCCGCCCCAATGACCGTCTGCGGCAAGGGATTCCCCGGACTCGGCCGACAACGTGTGCAGCGCCTGCAGGGAGATATCGCGATTGCCGCAGCGCACCGAGTCCGCGCCGAGCTCGCAGTCCTCGGCGGCAACGCCGAGATGTGTTGCGGCGGTGGCACACAACGCGGCGGCGAGCTTGTGCGCCGCGTCCAGCACCGCCTTGCCCGCCACCACGGTGCCGGTGGACCCGAACGCGCCCGTGTCGTGGCGGACCACATCGGTATCGGACTGGCGGATGGCGATGCGGTCGGGGACGGTGGCCAACTCCTGCGCCGCGATCTGCCGGTGCACGGTCGTGGTGCCGTTGCCGAATTCCGCGGTGCCCACCGCCAGGTCGTAGCAACCATTGGGCAGCAATGTGATCCGGGCATCGGCGTAGTGGCCGCCGGGTGGTCCGGTGGCGATCATGGACAGGGCGGTGCCGCTGCCGGTCAGCCAGCCCGGCGGGGCCGGTGGGAACGGTTCGGCCAGGGCCCGGCGGATGATGCCGAAGCACTGGTCCAGGCCGTAGCTGGCGATGTGCAGATCCTCCTCGTGGCCGCCGGGGGTCACCATGGGCTCGCCGGGGCCGATCATATTGCGCTCGCGGAACACCAGCGGGTCGAGGTCGACCCGGCGGGCCAGCTCGTCCATCACCGACTCCATGGCGAACACCACCTGCCCGAGCCCGTAGCCCCGGAAGGCCCCGGCCGGAACGGTATTGGTGTAGACCGAATATCCGTCGACCTTCTTGTTCGGGCAGCGGTACACCGCCATCGACTCACCGACGGCATGGAACAGCACTGCCGGACCGTGGTTTCCGTACGCGCCGGTATTGGAGACCACCCGCGCCTGCAGGGCCGACAACCGGCCGTCCGCGCGGGCGCCCGCCTTGATGTGCACCGTGAACGGATGCCGGGTGGTCGCACCGTAGAACTGTTCCGCGCGTGTGTATTCCAGCTTCACCGGCCGCCGCAACCGCAGGGCCGCCAGCACCACGATGTCCTCGACCAGCATCTCCTGCTTGCCGCCGAAACCGCCGCCGACCCGGCCCGCCACCACCCGGACCCGGTCGAGCGGCAGATCGTAGAGCGCGCACAGGGCGCGGCGGGTCAGGAACGGGGTCTGGGTGCTGGAGCGGACGGTGAGGCGGCCGTCGTCGTCGAACCACGCCACCGCACCGTGCGTCTCCAGGCTGGCGTGCTGGACGCGCTGGGTCCGGAAGGTCTGTTCGTATACCACCGCCGCTTCGGCGAAACCGGCTGCGACATCACCGATCTCGCCGTGCACCTCGCCGACCACATTGCTCTCGGGCCGGGCGATACGGGCCGTCGCGGCGTCCTTGTCGTGCACGATCGGCGCACCCGGGCGCATGGCTGCCTCGGGATCGAGCACCGACGGCAGCACCCGATAGTCGACGCGGATGCGACGGCAGCCCTCCTCCGCGGCGGCCTCGCTGTCGGCGACGACCGCCGCCACCCGCTGGCCGACATAGCGGACCACATCGTCGAGCACCCGGGTGTCGTCCGGATCCTCCTCGGGATGCTCGTGGCGGGCGCTCGAATAGTGGCGGTCGGGCGCGTCGCGATGCGTGAGGACCGCCGCGACGCCCGGCACCGAAAGCGCCTCGGACACATCGATATCCATGATCCGGGCATGCGCGTGCGGCGACCGCAGCAGCTTCATGTGCAGCAGCCCGGGCACCTCGATGTCGAAGGTGTAGCGCGCGGTCCCGGTGACCACCTGCGGGCCCGCAGGCGCGCCGAGATTGCTGCCCACGGCCGCGCCCGCCGCCGCATCCTCGATGTGGCGGACACCGCGCACGGCGTCCTCGATCGCGCGGTATCCGGTGCAGCGGCACAGGTTGCCCTTGAGCGCGCGCGGCAGATCGGCGCGCTGCTCGTCGTCGAGGGCGGCGGTCGTCATGAGGAAGCCCGCTGTGCAGAAACCACATTGGAAGCCCTGGGCAGCCAGAAAGCGCTGCTGCACCGGATGCAGCTCGCCGTCACGGGCCAGTCCCTCGACCGTGGTGACCGCCCGGCCCTCGGCGCGGAACGCCGGGAAGAGGCAGCTGTGCACCGGCGCGCCGTCGACGTGCACCGTGCACGCGCCGCAGTCGCCCGCGTCGCAGCCCTTCTTCACCCCGAACCAGCCCTGCTCGCGCAGATAGGTGCGCAGGCATTGACCCGGGCGCGGCTGCGCGTCGAAAGTCTCGCCGTTGACCTGGATTTCGAAACTCATGCCAGTTCCTCGCGAATTTCCTCCGCCAGGCGGAAAGTCATGTGCCTGCGCCACTCCGGCAGCCCGTGAATGTCGTCGAACCAGGCGTCGCCGGGCACGGTGCGCTCGATGGCCGCGGCCAGCCCGTTGCGGGTGGGCGGCTGCGGGAAGTAGACCCGGAACGGGCGCGTGGTCGACGCCGTGATGGTCAGGCGCAGCGCGCCCTGGCTGTCGGCGGTACCGATGATCAGAGCGGCGGACCGTCCGAGACCGTAGAGCGAGGCCTGCCGGAAGGCCGTGCGGCGGGCCAGCGCCGCGGCGGGCAGGGTCACCGAACGCAGTAGCTCGCCCGGCCGCAGCGCATTGGCTCCGGCGCCGGTCACGAAGTCCGCGACCGGCAGTCGCCGCTCGGCGCCGGTGCGCGAGCGCAGCAGGCACACGCCGTCCAGGGCCGCGGTGAGGGAGATGAGCGGACCGGCCGGGAGCGAATTGCACAGGTTCCCGCCGACGGTTGCCATGTTCCAGATCTTGAACGAGGCGAGGAAGGCATGGCAGCACTCGCGGAACAGGGGACGGTCGGTGCCCCGGAAGAGCTGGGCGACCGTGCAGGTCGCGGCGATCTCCAGCCCGCCGTCCGGCAGGCGGCGCAGGGGAGTCCAGCCGGTCCGGCTCAGGTCGACCAGGCGGCGCAGCTGCGGCTGCGGCTCCGAGAACAGGTAGGTGCCACCGCCGAGCCAGGCATCCCCCACCTGCCAATTCCGGTGGTGGCGGGCATCGCACACCTCGAGCACCGTGTTCAAGTCCATGCCGTCCGATTCAAATCCGCGGGCCGGGACCTGCCATCGGCCGCGGCATACGGAAAATCCGGTAGCGTCGCTCGAGTTCTCGGTTGATCGACCAGGACCGTGCGGATTGCGAACGCCTCTACGATGCGAGATCGGCAGTCGGGGGCGGACATGCGTTAGGAGCAGCTCATGCGGGTGGATGACCTGCTTCGGTTGGAAGCGCTGGGTCTGCAGCTGGTGTGCGGCGAGCCCGCGCCGCTGCGGCGGGAGGTCAGCGGCGTCACCGCCACCGATCTGCAGGACCCGACCTCCTACCTGGAATCGGGTGAGGTCGTGCTCAGCGGGCTGGTGTGGTGGACCGCGCGCGGCGGCCGCGGCAAGGCCGACCGGTTCGTGGCGGCCCTGCGGGCGGCCGGGGCGGCCGCACTGGTCGCCGGGACCGCGCGGCACGGCGGCGTGCCCGGCGATATCGTGGCGGCCTGCCGGGAGCAGGGCCTACCGCTGCTGGCCGTGCCCGCCGACATCACCTTCCGGACCATCACCGACGCCATCTATCTGCGCCGCTGGAGCGATCTCAGTGCGTCCGAACAGCATTCGCTGTCCGACCGGGCCGAGCTGGACCGGCTCGTTCGCGAGGGGGCCGCGCCCGCGGCACTGCTGGACGCGATCGCCGTACAGCTCGGTGGGCTGCCCTGCGCACTGGTCACCGCGACCGGGCGGGTACTGGCCGCATCGGACGGGGCCCGGGTGGCGACCGCCGCGACCGTGCGGCGCGAACTGCGCGGGGCGCCGGAGTTGAATCATCCTGTCGGGGAATCGGATTCCGCCTACGACCGGTGGTATCTGCACCTACCGGCCGGATCGCACGCCCCGCCGCGACTGGTGCACGAGATCGCCGATGTGCTGGGCCGGTACCGCGAACGGGCGCTGGCGGAGCGGGACGAACGCGACCGTGCCGCAACGGAGTTCGTGCTCCGGATGAGCGCGCCGCAGGCGGGTTCCGTTGTGAAGGAGGTGGATTCGCTCGGCGCTGCCGAGCCCGGCCCGTACCGGATGCTGTGCGCGACCGTCGCGCACCGCGATCCCATGGCCGCCGCCGACGCCCTGCGCGAGCTGGTTGGCCAGCTGAGCGACGCGCCGACCCCGATCGCGACCGACGGCGACCAGGCGCTCGCCCTCGTCCCTGACCGTTCCGATCTGATCCACCGCCTGCGCGCGGCCCACCCCACGGTCACCGCCTGCGACCCGAATGCGACTCTCGCCGTGGGTATCTCGACCGCGGCCGGGCTCGCCGACGTTTCTGATGCCCGCATCCGCGCCACCCATGCCCGCCGCGCCGCGCACACCCTGCGCTCCGGCGTCACCGCCGCCGAGGATCTGGCCACCCTGCACGAACTCCTGGCCGGTGTTCCCGAGCCGATCCGCGACGCCTATCGCACCCGCGTTCTGGGTCCCCTGCTCGAAGCGGACGACTCGCACGCGGCCCTGCGCGCCACCCTGATCGCGTTCCTCGACCACAACGGCTCCTGGACCCGCACCGCCGAAGCCCTGTATCTGCACGTCAATACGGTCCACTATCGGATCGAACGGATCGAACGCCTGACCGGGCGCGACCTGTCCCGCCTCGACGATCGCATCGATCTGCGGGCCGCCCTGATGGCGGCCGGTGCATGATCGGTCGGTGTCCGAACTCAACAAGCACAATGTCGTCTACTTCGAAAATGCCACCATGCGAGGGCTCTACGCCGCTCTCGACGAGTGGCAGCGGGCCAACAATCACCGGTTCCTGTCGCTCGGCATCCAGCAGGATGACGGGCTCTTCTGCTGCATTGCCCTGACCAATCCCGCCGAGGTGGTCATCACGAGCGCCGACGGCCACAATCACGCCGCCGTCAACCGATTCGGCCTGCTTTCCGTCACCTCCGACTAGCCGATCTTTTTCGGTCCAGTAATTCAGTAGTTCAGTTCCGGGTCGTGGCCGGGTGACCGGTCACGACTCGATTCCACGCCGCTTCTGCCATGAACTGACCTGCCGTGGACGCCATTCCCCGCGGACCAGAGGGTTGTGCCCCTGCCGCCCGGCACGCTGCTCCCGCTTGAATTCGCGGAAATATTCGAAGCGGATCATCAGCAAACCCGAGACGATGAGCACCGCGGTCGCGATCGCGCCCAGTATCGCCCAGCCCTGGTAGCCGGACGCGGCGGCAGTGAGTGTCATGCCGAGGCATGCGATGGCGAGCAGGCACAGCACCAGAGCTGGGCCTTCGCCCGGATCCTCGATGGCGTCACCGGGATGCGGATGCCAGTGCTCTCCGTTCGGCTTGACCGCCGTCACCCTGACCATGTCCCTACCTCCCTCGAACCGAGAAGACTCCTTGCCTGTAGTCCAGAATGCACCCGGTGTTGCGGCTACGTGCGAGTAATGTCCTGAAATTTCGGAGAGAATGCCCGATTCTCAGGCGTCATTTCGGGAATCATCCCAGCAATTGGCCGTCCGTCGGGAGGTGGATACGCGGGAAAGGCTGTTCGGATTCGAGGAGATACGCCAGTTCGATAAGGGTCCGTTCGTCGCCGTGCGCACCGGAGAGCTGCACGCCGACCGGCAGTCCCGCGCTGGTGCAGCCCATGGGTAGCGATATGGCGGGGGTTCCGGCGATATTGTTCAGCGGTGTATAGCCCACGTAACCGGTGAGCCGCTCGATCAATTCGGGGAACGGAACCGTCGGCGAGACGAATCCGAGCTCCGGTGTGGTGTGCGAGAGGACCGGCGAGACGACCACTTCGTGCCGCGCGAACATCCGGGCGTAAGCGGCCGGCACCCGGCGTAGTCGCCGCAGCGCACCCGGGGTGCGGTGCAAGGTGCGGCGGTGATGGTCGCGCAGGCCGCGGGTGAGGCCGTCGGCCTTGGCGGCGTCGAAGGATCGGTCCAGGATGATCTTCCCGGTGCTGACCGCGAGATCGGCGAGCAATGCCCAGTACTGCACGAAGTCGGCGGCGAACTGCGCGGTGACCGGTAGCGTGATCGGTTCCACGAGGTGACCGGCCCGCTCCAGCAGGCGTGCGGTGTGCTCGACCGCCGCCCGGGTGGGCACGTCGACCTCGGCGCCGGTCACACTGTGCATGATCAGCCCCACCCGCAGCCGGCGCCGGGCGGGGCCGTGTACCGCCCCGACCGGTGCGAGCCTCGGATTGCGCCACACATCCTCGGCGGCGGCCACGAACGCCGCGGTATCGCGGACCGTGCGGGTGACCACGCCCTCGGAAATCATGTGAACGGGAAGGTGTTTCACCTGTTCACCGTCCACGTGCCGGCCGCGGCTCGGCTTGAGCCCGACCAGTCCGCCGCACGCGGCCGGAATGCGAATGGATCCGCCGCCATCGTTCGCGTGCGCGATCGGGACGACGCCCGCGGCGACGAGCGCGGCCGACCCGCCGGACGACGCGCCGATCGAATGGGCCAGGCTCCACGGGTTCCGCGCGGCCGGCTCGGTCATGTACTCGGTGGAGGCGTTGAAGCCGAACTCCGGCAGGCGCGACTTGCCGATCAGCGTCAGTCCGGTGCCGAGGAACTGGCGGGTGTAGGCCCCGTCCTTCGCGGCGGGCCGGGCCCGGAAGGCTTCGCTGCCATGGTTCGTCGGCAGGCCCGCGACATCGGTGTTGTCCTTCACGAACGTCGGGACTCCGTACAGCGCGCTGCCGGGCCGGGTGGCGTAGCGCGGGGAGTCGTAGAGCGGGCAGGCGACCGCGTGCAGCTCGGGGTCGACCGCGCGGGCCCGGTCGATGGCGGCGGCGGCGAGCTCCCGCGGGCTCACCTCGCCGGCACGGACCAGGTCGGCGAGGGCAACCGCGTCGTGTTCGCCGAGGGCATCGTCGCGAAAGGCGTGGAGGGACGTCATGCCGAGCAAGCCTAGAAGAACTTACAGACTTTGCCCAGGTGAATCTGTAAGGAATTACAGAGAGCGACTAGGGTGGGTGGCGTGACCGAACGCCGCCATCGCCCGAGCGCCCTGGCTCGGCGAGCAGCCCTGCTCAAAGCCGCAGTCGAGGTGGCGGCCGAGGTCGGCGTGGCCGGGGTGACCCATCGCGCGGTCACCGAGAAGGCCGGGCTGCCGCTGACCACCGTCGGCTACTTCTTCGACTCGATCGACGCGCTGACCGAGGAGGCGCTGCGCGTCTACACCGAAGAGGACGCCGATACCCAGATCGCGATCGCGGAGTCGCTCGCCGAGGCGCACGGTTCACCCGACGAGATCGCGGCCGCCTTCACCGCGGCCGCTACGCCGCGCACACCGGAAACCCTCGCGCTGTTCGAGGCCTACCTGCACGCGGCGCGCCGGCCGGAATCCCGTGACGCGGTCACCCGTGCACTGACCGCCGCGCGCCGGGCCGCCGCCGCGGGCGCGCGGGCGGCCGGGGCCCCGGATCCGGATGCCATGGCGCCCGCCTTCACCGCGCTGGCGCACGGGCTCGCGCTGCACGAGCTGGCCTCGCCGGGTGCGCTGCCGCCCGACACCGTGCACGCGGCCTTCCGTGCGATGTTCCTCGGATTCCTGCTCGACAGCGGGCATATCGAGCCGGCCCTGCAACTCAGGCGGCAGCCGGCCCCGCAGGAGTAGCGCCGTGACCGACCCCGCCGTGCGGCACCGGGACCGGGTGGACGCCCGGCTGGACCTGCCGATCATTCCGCCCGCCGTGCTGACCGGGGTCGCCGAGATCGGGCGGCGTGACGGCTGTGACGTCGAATCCTGGTTCGCGGGAACAGGTTTGGATCCGGACGGCCTGGTCGCGGTGGACTCGGTGAAGGTGTCGTTCCAGGAAGCCGTGGTTGTCCTGCGCCGCGCGGTGGAGGCGCTGCCCGGCCGGCCGCTCGGCATGCGGGTGGGCATGCGCGACAGCCTGCTGTCGATGGGGATGCTGGGGGTAGCCATGCGCTCGTGCGCCACCGTCGGCGACGCGCTCTCGGTCGGGATCGATCTGCATCAGGCCTCGGGGACCCTGATGGATGTGGAGGTCGAGCGCTCCGGCCAGGAGGTCGCGCTGCGGCTGCACGAGCGCCGGCCCGAACCCCGGCTGCTCGCCTTCCTGTGCGAGGAAGTGCTGTGCAGCGTGCTGATTCTGATGCGCTCGGTGCTCGGCCCGGGCTGGTCGCCGACCCGGGTGGAACTCGGCTATCCGCCCCCGCCGTACGCCGCCGAGTACCACCGCTTCCTGCGCTGCCCGGTGGACTTCTCCGCCGGAGCCAACCGCGCGGTCATTCCGGTTGCCGCACTGGAGCTTCCGTTGCCCACCCACAGTGCGCCGACCCGGACCATCGCCATCGAGGCCTGCCGGCGGCTGCTGGATGTCGGCCGTCCGGCCCCGGACATCGTGGTGGCCGTCGAGGCGGTGCTCGAGCGTGACCTCCGCCATCCGGCGACCATGGCCGAGGTCGCCGCCCACCTGCATGTCACCGAGCGCACCCTGCGCCGCCGGCTCGCCGCCGCCGGTGCGAGTTTCAGCACGGTCCGGGACCGGGTCCGGGAGCGGCGCGCGATCTTCCTGCTCCGCCGATCCGGTCTGTCCATCAGCGCGGTCGCCCGTGAAGTCGGCTACAGCGATATCCGGGAATTCCGACGCGCGTACATCCGCTGGACCGGGCATCCGCCGAATTCCATACGGCGAGAACCGGAGTGAGCCCGGTGCCGTGCCAGGCGCTCAGGCCCGCACCTGCCGGACATCGCGGGCGGACCCGATCGCGTCGAACATGCCCGGGGTGAGGGTCTGCCAGCCCAGGCGCTTGCGCAGCGCGCCCAGGTAGCGGTGATACGCGCGGGCGTCGACGTAGGCGCGGTGGCGTGCGGTGGGCAGGAAGTTGATGCCGCCGTTGAGCTTCGGATGATCGGTGGCGATCAAGCGGTCGAACGCCGCCGCCCGCGCCGGGGCATGGTCCTGATCGTGCAGGTACTGCGCCAGCACATTGCTGATGTGATCGAACAGGGTGTAGGCGCTCGAATTGACCTCGAGATAGCCCAGTCCGAACAGATTTCGATGCTGCCGGTTGAACGAGGACAGATACAGATCCGGTCGTCCTTCGCTCCAGGAGAAGTGCCGCTCGGCATAGGGGATCGCCCAGTCGTAGCCCGTGGCGTAGAGAACCAGGTCGACCGCTTCGCTGCTGCCGTCGGCGAACCGGACCCGGGTGCCGTCCAGGCTCGCGATATCCGGCCGGATCGCCACATCGCCGTGCTGGAGGTGGTGGACGAGCTGACTGTTGAGCAGCGGATGCGATTCGAACAGTTTGTGATCCGGCTCGGGCAGACCGTATTTGGTGAGATCGCCCTGAACGAGCCGGAGTAACGCGCGGAAGAACGGCCGCTCCAGCCAGAGCGGCAGCTGCGGCCCGGTATCGGCGAGCTCATCGCTCGGGATCCCGAGGACATGTTTGGGAATCACGTGATAGCCGCGCCGGACGCTGACGAACGCGGCGGCCGCATTGGCCGCGGCATCGCAGGCGATATCGGCCCCCGAGTTGCCCAGCCCGACGATGAGCACCCGCTTGCCGCGGAACTCCAGCGGGCTCCGGTACTCCGACGAGTGCCGGATCTCGCCGGCGAATTCGCCCGGATGCCGGGGCCGGCGGGGCGCCCAGGTGACGCCGGTGGCGCAGATGACGGCCCGGTAGCGATGTTGCGCGCCGTCCGCGAGGGTCACCAGCCAGTCGCCGCCGTCCTGCTCGACATCGATGACCTCGGTGTTGAACCGGACGGTCTCGCGCAACCCGTAGGCATCCGCGAAAGCCCGTGTGTAGTCGAGGATCTGCCGATTACCCGGGTAGTCCGGATAGGTATCGGGCATCGGGAAGTCGAAGAATCCCGAGGTCTTCCGCGACGAAATGAAGTGCGCGGATTCGTACATCGGTGAACCCGGATTGTCGAGATCCCAGATACCGCCCACATCGGAATGCCGTTCGAACTGGTCATAGACGATGCCCAGGCGCTTCAGGGCCCGCGCCGCGGACAGCCCGGCCGGACCGGCGCCGACGATGCACACTCGCCGCTGTGCCCGGTGAGTTTCCTTGTCTGCCATGGACTCTCCATTCGCGTGCCGAAGTATGAGAGGATTCAACCCGCCGGAGCCGCGCATCCAGGAGGGCCGATCCGGCCAGAAGAGTGGGGAAACCGGACAACCGGTGACCGGATCGGCACACTGGACGGCCCGCTGGTCGCGGCGCCGTTAGCGTGCCCGCATGGTCATCTCCTCCCGTGGGCGTGGCAGGCAAAGCCGTCCCATGCAATTCAAGGTCGCAGTGGCTGTGGTTGCCCTGATCGGTGTGCAGAGTGCCGCGGCCACCGCGTCCGCCGACGCACTGGCCGACCTGCCTTCCGACGCGACGTCCCTGCTGGCGGCCGCGCAGGGCGGGCGACTGCTCGGTGTACCGCCGCTGCCGTCGCTGGCCGCGGGCGCGGCGGCCAAACTGTCGAGCCCGGAGTACTGGTGGAACTATGTGCACGAGGCGGTGGACAACAACACGATCCTGCTCCCCGTGCCGGCCGACGTCGTCAAACCGGATGTCGTGCTGCCCCATGCGCACATCGCCGCCGGAACCGCTGTCTCAGTGCTGCCCGCCGCACCGATCGACCTGCGCGGGGTCACGTATCAGTGGGCCGGACGGACCAAGACGGTCGGTGACTTCCTGAACGACACCGAAACGGACGCAATCGAATTCGTTCATCGAGGGGCGCTCGTCGCCGGCTACTTCGCCAATGGCTGGTCCCCCGAGGACGCGCACCAGGCGTGGTCGATGACCAAATCCTTCGTCTCGACCCTGGTCGGCATTGCGGTCGATCAGCAGCGGATCCGCTCGATAGACGACCCCATCGAAACGTACGTGCCCGAACTGAGCGGCACCGCGTGGCAGGGCGTCACGATCGAGAACCTGCTCACCATGCGATCCGGCGTCCAGTGGGACGAGCACACCACCGACCTCGCGCAGAACACCCAGGTCGCCGAGTGGATAGACCTGGCGATGGACTATTACACGAACGGGCAGCAGGGCAAGACCCGCAACGAATTCCTGAAATCACTGCCCGGGGTCGAACCCCAGGGCGTCCACTTCAACTACAACAGCGCGAACACCCAGATGCTCGCCTGGCTGCTGGAGAAGGTCTACGACCAGCCGTTCAATGAGATTCTCGCCCAGCAGCTGTGGCAGCCCGCCGGGATGGAAGCGTCCGCGGACATCATGACCGACCGCACCGGGGCGGCCGTCGCCTCGGAGGAACTGTTCGCCCGGCCAAGGGATTTCGCGCGTTTCGGGGAACTCATGCGGAACGGGGGCAGCACTCCCGACGGCCGCCGGATCGTATCGGGGGAGTGGGTCACCGCCGCCACCACCACTCTGCTGCCCGCCACGGACGCCGGTGACACCGAACCGGGCGGCTACGGCTACCAGTGGTGGAGTGGGGCGACCCCGGACGGTTTCCAGGCCAATGGTTTCCAAGGGCAGTACATCACTGTCAGCCCCGCGGACTGCCTGACGGGCGTGCGCCTCGCGCATACCGTGCAGTTCACTGTCGACGGGGATTTCGCCGGCCAGGGCAACGCGGAATGGCACACCCTCTACCGGGCGGTACTTCAACAGCTCGGCGGCTGTCGCTGATCACTCGTGGCGATCGGGCGCTGTCGATCTTTTTCGCGGCCGTGTCGATCTGCCGGGGAGGTCGTTCGACCTTGGTGTGAGAGGGTCGGACAGCGACCCGCGACAAGGAGGACAATCCCGTGAAGTACATGCTGATCTGGCGCGCGAGCGACGAGGGCAATGCGGCCATGGCCGAGGCCGACTTCGAGAAGGTGCTCGAATCCGTCGGACGCTTCAACGACGAGCTGATCCGGGCCGGGGTCCTGCTGGCCGCCGAGGGTCTCGACAGTGCGGAAGAGGGCGTGGTGGTGGACTTCTCGTCGGAGCCGCCGCTGGTCACCGACGGACCCTACGGCGAGACCAAGGAGCTGTTCGGCGGCTTCTACATCCTGAACGTGGCCTCCAAGGAGGAAGCCGTCGAATGGGCCAGGCGGGCGCCGTCGTTCGGTCCCGGATTCAAGACCGAGATCCGGCGCGTCACCACCATCGACGAATTCCCGCAGGACAACGAGTGGATCCAGAAGGAACGCGCCTGGCGCGAGGCCACCGGGCAGCTGTGAGCCGCTGAGCCATGGCCGACCCCACCGGTCGTGACGCCGTCGCCGCGGTGTGGCGCATCGAATCCGCGCGCATCGTCGGCGCCCTGGCCCGCTACACCGGCGACTTCACCCTGGCCGAAGACCTCGCCCAGGAGGCGCTGGCCGAGGCGCTGGTGACCTGGCCGCGCGACGGCGTGCCACGCAATCCCGCGGGCTGGCTGCTCACCGTCGGCCGGCGTCGCGCCATCGACGCCTTCCGCCGCCGCGCCACCCGCGACGACCGGTACCGCGCCCTCGCCCGCGACCTGGGCGAGGGCGGGGTCGCCACCGGCGGGACACCCCCGGAAACGCCGGGGGCGGAACCGCTCTGGGATCCGGATCAGATCGACGACGACGTGCTCGCGCTCATGTTCGTGTCGTGCCATCCGGTGTTGTCCCGCGAGGCGCAGGTGGCGCTGACCCTGCGCGTGGTCGGCGGCCTGACCAGCGACGAGATCGCCAAGACCTTCCTGGTGCCCACCGCGACGGTGCAGGCCCGCATCACCCGCGCCAAGAAAACCCTTGCGGCGGCCCAGGTTCCGTTCGCCATCCCCCCGGCCGACGAACGCGCCGCCCGGCTCGGCTCGGTCCTGAATGTCGTCTACGTGATCTTCACCGAAGGCTCCTCGGCCACCTCCGGCGCACACCTGATCCGCCTCGACCTCGCCGCCGAAGCCCAGCGCCTCGCCCGGGTGCTGGCCCGCCTCGTCCCCGAGGAACCCGAGGTCCACGGATTGCTGGCCCTGCTGGAACTGACCGCCGCCCGCTTCCCCGCCCGCACCGACGCCACCGGCCGGCCGATCCTGCTCGAACACCAGAACCGAATGCGCTGGGACCGGGCGGCCATCCGCCGCGGCCGCGCGGCCCTCGACCAGGCAGCCAGCCTCGGCCGCGGCCTCGGCGCTTACGGTCTGCAGGCCGCGATAGCCGAATGTCACGCCGTCGCCGACTCCGTCGAGGCCACCGACTGGCCCCGCATCGTCCTGCTCTACGAAGCCCTGGCCCGGCTCTCGCCGTCCCCGATCATCGACCTCAACCGGGCGGTCGCGGTCTCCATGGCGGAGGGTCCCGCCCCTGCCCTCGCCATCGTCGACGATCTCAGATCGGCTGCGGCCCTCCCGAATTCCCATCTTCTCCCTAGCGTCCGCGGTGAACTGCTCGCCAGACTGGGCCGGACAGCCGAAGCCCGAACCGAATTCGACCTCGCCATCGCCCTGTCCGGCAACGACCAGGAACGCACCCTGCTCGAAGTCAAACTCGCCGAACTGGATTGACCAGCTCCTCGGGTCGGGCTCGGGGATTTCCCCCATTCCGATTCTGGGGATGTGCCGGATTACGCCGGGGCGGTGGCGAAACTAGCGTTCAGCCATGACTTCGACTCTGCGCAAGCGCCTTTCGGTTGCCCTCGGTGCCGCCGCGTTACTCGTCGCCGAGATGGCCACCGCGGTCGCCCAGCCCGCCGGTCCCTCGCTCGCGGAGCAGTTGCGTCAGGACACCGAAGCGATCCACGCCCTCGGCATCAGCGGCGTGCAGGCCCGCGTCGTCACACCCGACGGTGCGCAGTCGGTCGCCACCAGCGGCACCGCCGACCTGAACACCGGCCTCCCGGTCCTCTCCGACGGCTACTTCCGCATGGCAAGCACCGCCAAGACCCTGGTCGCCACCGTGGTTCTCCAACTCGAGGCCGAGCACGCGCTGACTCTCGATGACGCAGTCGACCGCTGGCTGCCGGGAGTCGTGCAGGGCAACGGGAACGACGGCAGCCGGATCACCATTCGTCACCTGCTCCAGCACACCAGCGGTATTCACGACGACCTGCCCGGATACACCACGCCGGCGGAGTACTACGAGCAGCGCTACGACCTCTACAGTCCCGAGCAGCTGGTGGCCCGTGGCATGGCCCAGGCGCCGGACTTCCCGCCCGGACAGGGCTGGCAGTACTCCAACACCGGATATGTCCTGCTCGGCATGATCATTCAACAGGCCACCGGCCGACCCGCCCACCAGGAGATCGAAGCCCGCATCCTCGGCCCGCTCGGGCTCGACCAGACCCGCTGGACCGGCGCCTCGCCGACCCTGCCCGAGCCGCACGCCCGGGCCTATCAATTCTTCGGTCCCGGCGCCGAGGTGGACGTCACCGATCAGATACCCGTTGAGCACGAGACCCTTTCGTGGGTCACCACCACCCGAGACGAGAACATTTTCTTCCGCGCGCTGCTCGGCGGCCGGCTGCTCCCCGCGCAGCAGCTCACGGAGATGAAGCAGACCGTCCCGGTGAGTGCGGAACTCCAACAGCTGTGGCCCGGTGGCCGATACGGGCTCGGCCTGGCCGAACGGCCCCTCAGCTGCGGAGGGACCTACTGGAGTCACGAGGGCGGGGACGGCGGCTACATCACCCTCAACGGCGTCACCGAGGACGGCACGCGAAGCGCCGTGGTGTCCATGTCCGAGGCGCGCGGCGACATTCCGGAACACATCCGCGACCAGGAGAACGTGGCCGGCGCCCTGATCGACCATGCCCTGTGCGCCGGGAGCCGGTGAACCGCGCAGCCGATCGGTTGTGGAGTCCCAGCGAATCGCTGTGCAGTCCTGCGGCTTTCCGTTGGTGATTGAACCAGCCCACGACGGCGTCGAGACTGAGTTCTCGACGTTTGCTGGAGGTGGCGCTGGTGGGTTGGCGAAGAGCCATGGGACTGGTCGGTGTTCTGACAGTGGGCGTCGGAACGATGGTCGCAGGGGGCAATACACCGAAGGCCTCGGCGACCGGGGCGCATAGCGAGGAATTCACCAATCCGGTGCTGGCCGCCGGGGCCGACCCGAGCATGACCTACTACCAGGGCCGATTCCATCTGGTGCAGGGGGACTTCTACAACGACGACAACATCGTGATCCGCAGTTCGGACACACTCGGGGGACTGGAGGAGAGCGAGCCGAAGGTGGTGTGGGAGCACCCCGACTGCCCTGCCCCCGCCTGCACCAAGATCTGGGCTCCGGAACTCGTGCACATCGGCGACCGGTGGTGGATCTACTTCGCGGGGCAGGAGGACGACCGCAACGAGACCCATCGGATGTACGCGCTGCGTTCCACCGGAAACGACCCGACCGGCCCCTACGAATACCTCGGGCCGCTGAACCTGCCCGGCGGCTGGGCCATCGACGGCACCTACCAGCAGTACGCGGGCGTCGGCTACTTCTTCTGGTCCTGCCTGCGCAACCCCGATGACACACGCGTACAAGACATTTGCGTGGTCCGCATGTCCGATCCCATGACGCCGAGCGGCGCCCGCGTCAGCATCGCAACACCCACCGCCGCCTGGGAAACCGTCCCCAACGACGCGGACCTCCTGATCAACGAGGCCCCGCAACCCCTGATCGCACCCGACGGCCGCCTCTTCGCAACCTTCTCCGCCAATGCCAGCTTCGACGACACCTACTGCCTGGGCCTCCTCGAACTGGCGCGCGGCGGCGACCCCATGGACCCCGGCGCCTGGACCAAATCGGGCGGTCCCGTGCTCCCCGGCGGTCCCGGCGCCATCGCCCCCGGCCACAACGGATTCCTCACCATCGACGGCCGCCCCTGGATCACCTACCACGCCCGCCTCGAACCCGGCACCGGCTGGCCCGGCCGCAGCATCCGCGTCCAGCCCATGTACTTCGGCAAGGACGGCCGCCCGCAATTCGGCATGGCCTTCGGCCCCGACGACCCCATCGTCATCGACGGCAAAGGCCGCAATGCTCCGGGAACCCCGGTGACGCCCGAGCCGCAGCGCTGAGGTCAGGTCGCCTCGGCCGATGCCCGGGTACGGCGCCATTGTGCGGGGCTGCAGCCGTGCTGTTTGCGGAACCATCGGGAGAAGTTTCCGGGGGCGGAGAAGCCGAGGAGTTCAGCGGTCTCGGTCAGGGAACGGCGTGGATTGGCGACCATGTGGCGGGCCAGTTCGGCGCGGGTCGAATCCAGTAGTGAGCTGAAGGTCTCGCCTTCGGCGGCGAGGCGGCGGTGGACGGTGCGGCGGTCGACGCCCAGGCTGCGGGCCACCTGCTCCACCGAACAGCGGCCGGTGGGGAGGAGCAGTTCGATGAGCTCGCGGACGCGGTCGGCGGTGGTCGCGGCACGGACCGGGTCGACGGGGTCCAGCAGCCGCTGGGTATAGGCGCGCAGCTGTGGATCCGCCATCGCATTGGGCGCATCGAGATCGCTTGTGTAGGTGAGAATTCCATTGAAGTCCTGCTCGAAGGTCACCTGCGGTCCGAAGACCCGGTGATGGGCGCGCAGATCGGGCGGGGCGGGGTGGGTGAAGCGGACCTCGACCGGCTGCCATGGGGCACCGATGAAACCGGCGAGTAGGCCGTGCAGGACGCCGACCGCGAGTTCGACGGATTGGCGGGTATCGCCGGGCTGCCCGATATCGAGGGTCAGCCGGATGGTGGCGAGGCCGTTCTGTTCGGTGAGGCGGGTGTGCAGCGCCTCGTTGTACGTGTCCTCGTGCCGCGACATCACGGACAGAGCGCTGCGTACGTCGGGCTCCTCGCGGACCACCAGGCTCAGCGGACCCAGATTGGCGAAGCGGCGGCGCTCGGCCAGGCGCAGCCCGAAATCTGCGCAGTTCGTCGCGACGGACGAGTGCTCGAGCAGCTCGGCGATCGCGGCGGCGGGCACCCAGCGGTCCTGCAGGCTCAGACCGGCCGGGTCCAGGCCGGACGCGCGCAACAGCTCCACCGGGCCGATGCCCAGCGATCGGCACAGCTCCACGTATTCGTTCAGCGCTGCGTAGCGGGCCAGTGGTTTCACCGATTCTCCCGTCCCGAAATGATCAGCATCCCGTCCCGAAATGATCAGCATCCTGTCCCGTAATGATAAGCAGTCGGTCCCTGCGCTACCTACAGTGGGTTTCATTCCAGCAACCGAAGCCAGACCGAAGGAAGGGACGACGACGTGGCCACAAGCAACGAGGATTGGTCCAGGCCAGCAGCGATGGCAATCCCCGAGGCCGGGTACTTCGAGTACGAACAGGGACGCTACGGTCCGATCTATCCTCGAACTCCAGCAAACTATGGGTTTTCCATTGTCGCCAAGGTCAAGCCGGGTCATGAGGCGGCGATCCGGGAGCACGGCAAGGTCATCCAGGCCGCGGTCGAACAGGATCCGAATGTGCTTGCGCCGCTGCGGCTGCACTATCTGCGGTGGGTGCTGTTCGATATCGGCGACGGCCTGACCTTCCAGTATCAGGGCATCTTCGACACCGACTTCGACAAGTACCTCGAGGACGCGCTCGACCTGTTCCTGTCCACGGGCATCACCACCGCCTTCGTGAATCTCGAAGGCTTTCCCGAGGATTGGCGCACCAATCGGGCCGCAGCCATCGAATTCTTCCGCAAGCACCAGTTCCCGAGCTTCCTCGAATACGGTGAATACCCGTATGTGACCTCCGATGAGGTCAAGAAGGCCCTGCGGCTCAAAGCGGCGTTCTCCGACATGCTCGACGAGATGCAGTAGCGGGGGTCGCGATGCTCGAATTCGACGATATCCAGCACATCCTGCTGACCCGGGTGCCGGCGCTGACCGGGCGCTACGAGTTCTTGTCCTTCACCGACGCCGCCGGTGCGCGCGCGTGGCTCGCCGCCATGGCCGACCGGGTGCCCTCGGTCGCCGACTTGCAGGACTCGGTGGACACCGACAAGCAGTGGGTGTCCGTGGCTTTCACCTGGACCGGACTGCGCGCCCTGGGCGTCCCGGCCGACGCGCTCGCGAGTTTCCCGGAGGAATTCCGCCAGGGCATGGCCGCCCGGGCCGAAGTCCTGGGTGATGCCGGGGCCAACCATCCCGACCATTGGATCGACGGCACCGCCGGTGACGATCTGCACGCGATCGTCATCCTCTTCGCCCGTGACGCCGCCGAACGCGACCGACGGGTGGCCGAACACGATGCACTCCTTGCCGCCTGCCCGGGTGTCACGGTGCTGTCATCGCTGGATCTGGAGGCCGTACCGCCGTTCGGCTACGCGCACGACCACTTCGGTTATCGGGATCGCTTGTCGCAGCCGGTGATCGAAGGTACCGGGGAGGAGCCCACGCCGGGCAGCGGCGCACCCCTGAAGGCCGGGGAGTTCATCCTCGGTTACGACGACGAGAGTGGGCCGCCGCTGGATCTGCCACAGCCCGAGGTGCTTTCGCGCAACGGCACCTTCATGGCCTATCGCCGCCTGCGCGAACACGTGGGTCTATTCCGTGACTTCATGGCCGAGCACGGCGACACCGCCGACGAACAGGAGCTGGTGGCGGCGAAGCTGATGGGTCGCTGGCGCAGTGGCGCGCCGCTGGTCCTCGCTCCGGAGGCCGACGATCCGGAACTGGGTGCGGATATGAGCCGCAACAACGATTTCAACTACAAACAGATGGATCCGCACGGCTACGCGGTGCCACTCGGGTCTCACATCCGGCGCATGAATCCACGTGATACGGGCGTGAACATGCAGCGCCGCCGCATGATTCGCCGCGGCGCAACCTATGGGCCGCACCTGCCGGAGGGAACCCCCGACGACGGCGCCGACCGCGGCATCGCGGCCTTCGTGCTGTGCGCGAGCCTGGTGCGCCAGTTCGAGTTCGCGCAGAACGTGTGGGTCAACGACACGTCGTTCCACGAACTGGGCAACGAGCGGGATCCGATCATCGGCAACCAGGACGGCACCCTGGAGTTCACGATTCCGAAGCGTCCGATTCGCAAGACCATCACCGGAATTCCGGCGTTCACCAGCGTCCGAGGCGGCGCGTACTTCTTCCTGCCAGGACTGCGCGCCCTGCGCTACCTGGCCACTCTCACCGATATCGAGGCAGCAGCATGACATCGTTCACCCCGGCGCGCACCTACAACCAGGCCCACCTGGCCCGCCCCTACACCCCCGGCAAGCGGCGCATCAGCATCTACTGGTCGTGGAGCTATCCCTGGGAAACGCAACGGGATACGGCCGAACTGGACAACCGCTTCTCCACCATGACCGAGGTGCGCCAGGCCACCTGGCCCGCCTACGAGACGCCCGAATACGATGCCGCGCACTTCCTGCAGGGCATCGCGGGCACCCTCGAACTGTTCCACCGCTCCACCCTCGACTTCCAGCGGGTGGCCGGGGAAGTGACGGGGCATCCGGTGGCCGTGTTCCAGCGCATCGACCAGGCCGGATTCAAACAGCCCATCGACGAATGCATCCTCGCCGACACCGACACCCTCATGGTGTTCGGCCTCGATCACCTGCTCGCGCAGGAGGAAGCGGCTCCTGAGGAGATCGCCGCGATCCAGCAGTGGCTGCAGCGCGAGGGCACCTGCCTGCTCCTCGCCCCGCACCACGACGTCGGCTTCACCGATGACCTGAAGCAGCGCCAGATCGAGTTCGAACATCACGGTGATCCGCTGGTGCCGCGCCAGCAGCGGTTCGGCGCCTACACCCGCTCGCTGATGACCGCCCTGAACGTCCCGGTACACAATGTCTACGGCCTGCGGCCCGCCGTCGTCGAAGACACTCGCTCGATCGCGCCGCTCACTTCCTTCCGCGACCTCGACAGCCCACGCCTGCTCGACGACGTCACCACTTTCAATTTCCACCCGCACCTGCCCCACTACGAATTGACCGAGCCTGAAAGCGATTCGGTGCGCCTGCTCGCGCGTCAGCCCATCGAACTGTCCCGTCCCCACCCGTTCATCGAGGCGGGCAACACCGAATTCAATACGTTGCTGTGGCTGCCCCCCACCGTCGAACGCGCCGGCGACATCGTGATGGCCGACTCCACCAACTTCACCACCCTCTTCGGCGGCACCGACAGCCTCGCCAGCTTCTGGCGCAACCTCGCGGCGATGAAATGACCCCGGCTGCAAACGGCGGCCCGATGCCGCAGGGGTGGGACCTGTGATCGGAGACCTGCTGCCACTGGCCATAGGTGTTGCGCTGTCACCTATTCCGGTGGTGGCGGCCATCCTCATGCTGCTCTCCACCAACGCCGGCCGGGCCAGTGCGGGCTTCGCGCTCGGCTGGGTGACGGGCATCGTGACGGTCACGGGGGTCGTGACAGCCGCGGCCGCATCCGGGCTGATGAGTTCGGCGGGCCAGCGCTCCGCTGCGGCCGCTGCGATCAAGATCGCCATGGGCCTCCTGCTGGTGTTCATCGCCTTCCGTCAGTGGGGCAGCCGCAAGGACGATTCGATACCGGGCTGGATGAAAGCCATCGACGAACTCGGAGTCGCCAAGGCGGCCGGCCTCGGCATGCTGCTCTCCGTACTGAATCCGAAAAACCTGCTCCTGTGCATCACGGCGGGCGTCACAATCGGCACCTCGGGGCTGAACCCGGCCGGCACCGCCGCGGCAATCGCTGTCTTCGTTTTCCTGGGCGCGGCATCGGTGGTCGTCCCCGTGGGTGGCTACGCCGTCGCGGCGAATCAGCTGCGCGGCGCACTCGCCCACTTGAAGAACTGGCTACAGGCGAACAACCACACGGTGATCGCCGTGGTGTTCATGGTGATGGGCACCACGGCCTTCGCCAAGGGCGTGAGCGGATTCTGACCAGGTACTGATCGCACTGTGCCACACAGTGTTTCACCACCGTCTCGGGTCGTCGGCGGAAGTTCGACTGCCCGAGACGGTCTCATGCCGTCGCTGCACGGTTTGCCGGAGTCCGCGTCGGAACTCCGGACCGCTTCCACGCCCCACCGGTGTCGACCAGGTGAAATGCCGATCATGTATCGGCCAAATTAAACTTACAGAGCGTCATTGACACAAAGTAAGTGTGGCTCTAGCCTGTGACCATGACCACAGCAAAGAGAATTGTCTTCATCGGCGCGGCAGGTGACATGTGCCGCGTGGCGATCGATCGCTTCGCCAAAACGGCCGGGGGCGGCTGGAAGTTGGAGTTGTACGACATCCGGCCCGAGGCGCTCGAGGCGTTCGTCGCGACATTGCCGACCAAGGAAGTGACGGTCGGCTCGTTCGATCTGTTCGACGGGGTCGCGCTTCGCAACGCGATCGAGGGCGCCGCACTCGTCGTGCTCGGCGCGGGGCCGTACAACCGGACCGCGGAGCCGGTGATGCAGGCGTGCCTCGAGCAGCGGGTGCCCTATCTCGACCTCGACGACGATGAGGAAAGCACCCTCGCCGCCATGGAACTCGATGCCCGGGCGCGGCAGGCCGGCGTGCCGATCTTCGTCGGATGTGGCGCGTCACCCGGACTGACCAATGTGATGGCGGCCGACGCGGCCCGCGATATGGACACGGTCGAGCGCATCGATGTGTGCTGGGTGACCGGCGACGAAGGGCCGGTGCCGTACGGGCGGGCGGTGCTCGATCACGCGATTCGCGGCTATGCCGGCCCCTGTCACACCTGGGAGCACGGACGCTCGGTGACTCATCAGACCTTCCTCGAGACCGATGTGTTCGCGCTGGGCAACAGCTTTGGCGATGGCTACCGGTTCTACGAATGTGCGCATCCCGAGTCGGTGACGATGCCGCGGCGCTGGCCGGGAGCCGACCGGATTCGGGTGCTCGGTGCGCTCGATCCGCCGCCGGTCAACGGCATCATGCGCGGTATCGCCGTGGCGGTGCAGGAGAACAAGATCTCGATGGATCAGGCGATCGATTTCGTCAACGACGTGATGACCGACAAGACCGGCTCGCTCCGGGTGTGGAAGCACGCGTTGTCGGGGCTGTGGGGCACGGTTCGGCGCGGCGAGATCGGTGCGCGCGAGGTGCTGAAGTACCTGGCGACGGCAGCAGCCGGTAAGCATCCCGCGTTCCGCGGGACGAACTATGTGCGCCTGATCGGCACACGTGATGGGGAACGGGTGGTTTCGGTGCGTCGAGTGCCGGTCAGCGGGCCTGGCACCGCTTGGACCGACATGGCCTCCGCTACCGGTTCGGCGACCGCGGCATTCATGGTGCTGGCCATCCAAGAACTGGGCGATCTGTCCGGCGTCCTGGCGCCCGAGGACTGGGCCGAGCCGGAGCTCTTCTACTCGACGTTCGCCAAGACCGGCGGGGCGCCGGCCCATGAGGTCGTCGAGGCGCTGGTGGCACCGAGCTCGGCGGTGACGTCGCGCAAGGTGAGTGCCTCGGCCGATCAGGGCGGGCGGTGACGGCGCATGGATCTCTTGACTGAAACCGGTTGGGCCGCAGCGCCGATCACCGGCGAGCCCGCACTCGCCGGCGACATCACCTGCGACGTCGCCGTCATCGGGGGTGGCGTCGGCGGCATGACCGCGGCGCTGCGGCTCGCCGAGTCCGGGGCCGACGTCGTGCTTCTCGAAGCCGAGACCTGCGGGTGGGGCCCCAGCTCACGCAACGCCGGCTACATGACCAACTCGATCGCGGCCGACCCGGCGTTGCTGGCATTGCTGTTCAGCCGCAGCAAGGTCCGGGCGCTGTTCCAGTTCGCCGAAGCCGCAGTGGAATTCACCCAGGAAACCATCGAGCATCGTGCCATCGACTGCGATTTCGAGAAGGTGGGAATCGTGCAGGCCGCGGTGTCGAGGGGACAGCTCCGCAAGGCGCGCCGAAACGCGAAGATCATGGCCGAGGCGGGGTCGTCGGCCGAGTTCGTCGAGGGGCGAGCGGCGGGTCTCCCGGACGGCTTCCTCGGAGGTATGCGGGAGGGCATCGGCGGAACCTTGAATCCGGCCAAGTACGTCCTCGGATTGCGCGACGCCGTCCTCGCTTCGGGGGCAAGGGTTTTCGAGCACACTCGCGTGCAGGACGTCACCGACAGCGACAGCGCGGTGACCATCGAGACGGCCAATGGCCAGGTGCGTGCCAGGCAGGCGCTGCTCACCACCAACGCCTACAGCAAGAACCTCTCGATCGCGCCGCGCCGGCTGGTCTCGCCGGTATGGACGTCCCTGGTGGAAACCGAGCCGATCGCCCCGGAACGCCTGGACGAAATCGGCTGGACCAGTCGGGCGCCCATGGTGACCGCGCACATGATCCTGGAGAGCTATCGGGTCACCCCGCGAAACTCGATCGTGTTCGGTACCCGACGCCTGGAGACGACCAGCGGTCCGCTGCTCGCCCGGGCCCCGTCGACGCGTGTCGTCGACGACCTCGTCCGTGGCTTCCGCGACCGCTTCCCCGGGCTGCACGATGTCGCGCCGCAACGGGCATGGGGCGGCTGGATCGGCATGAGCTCCTCCTGGCTGCCGGTGGCGGGGGAGGCCTCGCCCAACGTGCTGTATTCGCTGGCGTGCAACGGGCACGGCTTCGCGCAAGCCCAGTATGTCGGCCACATGCTGGCCGGTCGGCTCTCCGGCGAACCCATGCCCGAGGACCTGACAACCATCTGGCACGGCCGCGGCGGCTTCTGGCCCAGCTTCGTCAGCGGACCGGCACTGGAGCTCGGCTGGTTGGGTGACCGTCTGTCCGACCGGTTGGCACGCCACTGATCAACGGCGGGTCCGGCAGCAGTCGGGCCCCTCGAACACGGCCGTCAGGCCTACGAACGCAAGAGATAACCATGGAAATCAAGAACTTATTGCTGTTGCTCGCCGAGCTCTGGATGATCTTCGTCGGGTTCACCTATGGCTCGAAATTCATCAGGAATTTCCGTAATTACCTACTCGGCCTCGAATGGATCATCGTTGCGACCTCGGGCACCAATTTCTTCTTCTTCGCATTGCTGGGCGCTCATCGGACCAGCCCGATGTACCACATCGCGCTCTTCTTCGATGCGTTCTCCAGGGCGGTCGGAATCACGTTGATTCTCATCCTGGGTTTGATGAAGGTGACCCACCGCTACAAGCCTTCGCTGCCAACCGATATCGCCGTCTTCGCGCTCGCCACCGTCGCGGGCCTGTACCTGTCGATATTCGCCGACCGGATAGGCGTCGCCGGGGCGACCTTCTATGTCGTGGTGAACGTCATCACGTCCGTGTTCCTGCTCTACTTCGTGCGACGGCTCTGGAATATCGATGAGCGAGGACAGGCGATCGGGGTGGTTATTGCCACCGCGGCGGCATTCGTCATCGCCGCGACGTACGACTTCTATCATATTCCCGGCGATGACGAGAACCACACGTTCTTCTATATCGGTGCGCTCGCGACCTGGGGATTCCAGATGATGATGTACTACTACGCCTACCGCGCATTGCACCGCCACAACGAGCGAACGGAATCCCATCAGCCCGTGGTCAGCCCGGGGCAGCCCAGATGACGGTGGAACCTGGCCGATAGGCGGACATGCCCGGCGGCGGCTGCACGGGGTCACCTCTATCGTGAAGTAGTGAGGACACGATGAGCAGACGCCCGAAGCATGATCCCAAGGAGTCGGAACGCGAGATCATCGACGCCGCAAAGGAGTTCCTGCGCGAGCGGCCGTTTCGTGAGATGACCGTCGACGCGGTGATGAGCCTTACCGGGCTCAAGCGTCCGGCGTTCTACGTCCACTTCCGCGACCGTCACGATCTCGCGTTGCGGGTTGCCGACGAACTCGGGCAGGACGTGTCCGAGATGCTCGACCGTTGGCTGGTGGGGACCGACCTGCTCAATGACGCACGGGCGGCGTTCGAGGGACTTGCCGAGGTCTACCTGAAGCATGGAGCGGTATTGAGCGCGCTGGCGGATGCGGCCGCCGGCGATGAGAAGGTCGACGCCGCATACAGCGGGTTGATGGAACGATTCGCCGACGCCACCGCCAGACGCATCACCGATGATCAGGCCGCCGGCCGCATCAGCGCCTCTCTCGATGCGGCCGAAACCGCGCGTGCCCTGGTCTGGATGGATGAACGCTATCTGAACCGGGTGTTGGGTCGTGCCCCGCAAGCGGATCCGAAGCGGGTTGTCGACGTGCTCTACAACATCTGGATGTCCGTGCTGTACGGAACGCCGCAGCTACCGGGCACGGACTCGGGTCAGGAGCCGAGCCGGACCGCGCGGAGCGCGACGTAGAGCTCGGCAGCCGATCTGGGATCCGAGCAGCGACGCCCGGTGAGGGTCTCGATTCTGCGGAGACGGTAGTGAATGGTGTTGCGGTGGTAGTTCAGCCGCTGCGCGACCTCGGTGTTCGATCCGCCGCAGTCGAACCATAGATCGAGGGTGTCGAGCAGGGTGTCACGGTCCTCGTCGTCGAGTTCGAGGATCGGACCGAGGATTTCGTCGGCGAGACTGCGGGCGGCCTCGGGCGCGCTGACCAGCACCAGCGGGAGCGGGGTATGCCCGTAGACGGTGACGGCGTTCGAGCCGGGGTGGGTGCAGCGGGCGCCGAGTTCGGCCTCGCGCACGGCCGCGCCGGTCATCGACAGTGTGCTGAAGATGCGGCTGACGCCGACCCGGCCGCTCACGATCTGCCGGAGCCGGGTCAGCGAATGATCCAGTGCGCGTTGATTTCCGAGGCTGAGCAGCCCGATGCGAGCATCCGATTCGGTCAGCCACACCGAGTGCACGTAGGCCGCGCGCAGCCCGCCCTCCGCGCCCGGCACCGGATTGGTGGACGGCACACCCGACTCGGCGTGCACGACGACGAACACACCGGCTCGCGGCAGGTGCAGCATGCGGCCGATATCGGCCAGCGACGCGGCGTCGGTGTCGCTGTAGAACAGGGTGCGCAGCATGGCCTGCCGTTCGGCGTCGGCCCTGGTGACACGCTCGGTCAGGAAGCCGGAGTAGGCGTCGGCCGCCGCGCTCGAGTAGTCGTCGATGAGCCGCCAGACCTCCGAACCCAGTGCGGGCAGGATGTTTTCGCCGGACCGGTCCGCGGTGGCCAGGGACCGCTCCCAGATCAGCCGGCCCGCCAGCCGGTAGGCGTGCAGCAGCGCGGCGAGTGGAATACCCAGTTCGGCCTTGGCCCTGCCGACCTCGGTGGCCGCCTGTAACCGTCGCCCGCCGATACCCGCGAGCTGGCCGAGCACGGCCTCCAGATTGTCGTGGACGGCGGTGCGCAGCACGGCTTCCGGCAGGGCGGCGGTTTCCGCGTAGGCGTGGTCTCCGGTACGGATGCGCCCGACCAGTTCACTCGTGAGGTCGTCGACGTCCGCGAGCAGGGTGCGGGCAACCGCCTCGGACCCGTTGGCGGGCGGTCCGATCAGGGCTGTCATGCGTCCGATAGTACGAAAATGACGAGATCGTGTTGTGTGCTGGAACACAGCCGGCAACCCGGATCCGCCGACTCGGGCACATGGTGTGGACCGGGGCTTCGCTTGCAGTATCGAGATCGATAGTGATCTGGGCCATATCGGCCCGAGTTCGATGCGAAAGCGAAGAGAGGTGCCGATCGTGTACGACTATGTCGTCGTGGGCGCGGGTTCCGCGGGATCCGTGCTGGCCGCCCGGCTGTCCGAGAACCCCGATGTGCAGGTGGCCCTGATCGAAGCGGGTCCGCGCGACACCGCCGAGGAAATTCATCTCCCCGTCGCTTTCCCCGCCCTGTTCAAGAGCCCGCTCGACTGGGACTTCGACACCGAACCCGAGGCGGGGCTGCTCGGCCGGCGCGCCTACCTGCCGCGCGGCCGCGTGCTGGGCGGGTCCAGCTCGATGAACGCCATGATCTACATTCGCGGCGCGCGCGCCGACTTCGACGGGTGGGCGGCGGCGGGCGCGACCGGCTGGAGCTACGACGAGGTCCTGCCCTACTTCCTGCGGGCCGAGGACAACGAGCGCGGTAAGGACGCCTACCACGGCACCGGCGGTCCGCTCTCGGTCAGCGACGGTCGCTCGGTCAATCCGCTCGGCAACGCCTTCCTCGCCGCCGCCGAGCAGGCGGGCTACCGCCGCAATGACGATTTCAACGGCGCCACTCAGCTGGGTGTGGGCCGCTACCAGCTGACCCAGCGCAACGGCATGCGCTGCAGTGCGGCGGTCGCGTATCTGCACCCGGCCCTGAACCGGCCGAATCTGTCCGTGTACACCGAAACCCATACGCACAAGGTTCTTTTCGACGGCAATCGAGCCATTGGCGTGCTGGTGGGCCGCGGCGCGGAGACGGAACTGATCACCGCTCGCCGCGAGGTGGTGCTGGCGGCCGGCACGTACGGCTCGCCGCAGCTGCTGCTGCTCTCGGGCGTCGGCCCCGCGGCGGGCATCGAGCCCTTCGGTATCGACACCGTGCACGAACTCCCGGTCGGGCAGCACCTGCAGGACCATCTCGCGGTCTTCCTGAACTATCGCACCGATCGGGAATCGCTGATGACCGCGTTGACGCCGGACCACCTCGCGCTGCTGCAGACCGAGGCGCGCGGACCGCTGACCTCGAATGTCGGTGAGGCGGGCGGATTCTTCGCGACCCGGCCCGGATTGGCCGGGCCCGATGTGCAGTTCCATCAGGCGCCCGCCCTGTTCTACGACGAGGGCATGGGCCCGCTGCTCGAGCACGGCTTCGGATTCGGACCCTGCCTGGTCAATCCCAGCAGCCGCGGTGAGCTCACCCTGCGGTCGGCCGCACCGGGCACCGCGCCCCGCATCCGGCACAACTACCTGGCCACCGAGGAAGACCAGCAGACCGTGATCGCCGGGCTGCGCATCGCGCTCGACATCGCCGGGCAGACCGCCCTGCGCGAGGTCACGACCGGCGAATTCTCCGTTCCGGCTTCGGATTCGGACGCGGACCTGCTCGACTTCGCCCGCCGCACCGGGCAGACGCTCTATCATCCGACTTCCACCTGCGCCATCGGTGCCGTCGTGGACCCGCAGTTGCGCGTCCTGGGCCTGGAAGGCCTGCGCGTGGCCGACGCCTCGGTCATGCCGACGGTCGTGCGCGGCAACACCAACGCGGCCACCATCATGATCGCCGAGAAGGCCGCCGACCTGATCGCCGCCGACGCCGGGATTGCGGGATAAGCGAGACTCGCGCCTCCGCCGCGCAGATCAGGTGACGCGCGGCGGACTCCCCACTGCGGGGACACGACTGGGTGAGCAGGCCCTACGCGCTGCTCATGAGGTCGACACCGGAAACGACGACGTGCAGGCGGAAAGCCTGCACGTCGTACCGGATCCGCTACCGGGCGGGACTATCCGCCGGCAGGGTGACGCAACCGCTCCATGCACTGTTTGCGAAGCGTGGACGCGGTCGCTCCGGTGAGCACCTGTGACGCCGAGGACGCCAGCAGCCGCATGAGACGGGCGTGAAACTCCTTCGGGCTCAAGCCGAAACGTACGAACGCCTCGGCATCATTCCCGCCGTACGGCGCCCAGGCGGTCGCGAATTCGAGCATCTCGCTCTCGATGGGAGTCATCGGCACCGCCTTTCGCTGCGGGTCACTCAGGGCCGGAACATGGCTGGATCCCGGCGGTCTCGGCGATCTCGTGGGCTGTTCGGACCGGAGCTGGGATTCGTGCGATGGTCGGGGTGCCCGTGGCGGCTCTGTTCCGAGGTCCGTCCAACGCCCGCCGCAGCTCCCACTATCAGGCCCACCGGTCGAGCCGGCGGTGCACGAAGGATGTGCGCTGGTCATTCGGCCGACCTCGCACGTTGGTTCTCGGGCATGGGCCCACTCCGCTCCTGTTGTTCATGTCCTGTCGCCACAAACGGGCGCTGAAACCGCAATCGGCCGACGGGCCCGGCGGTAGTCCGATCTCGAATTGAATTCGACTTTAAGAGGGCGGTGCGACGCTGTCAACAGCCATGTAAAGGACACGAATGGCGAGCTCGCGGTCGAATGCCCTTGTCAGTTCTCCGGAAACCGGGCCACCCGTGTCCGGCTACGCATCGGTGCGAGTCAGGACGCGGGCTCCGATTCGATGGGCGAGTTCGAGTGCGAGCTCGACAGCCAACCGGCGTTCGCCCGGCCGATGCCCGAGCAGGTCGGTGGCGCGAGAAACGCGTTGCAGCACCGTGTTTCGATGCGTGTGCAGGCGGGCCGCGGTACGCGGGGCGTTCTCGGCTTCCTCCAGGAAGACGCGCAGGGTCTCACGCAACCGGGCGGCGGCGGGAGTGTCCGACGCCAGCGGACCCAGCGTGTCGGCGACGAATTCGGCTGCGCGGGAGGGATTTTCCGCCGTCAGCGCGGTGACCTCCAGGTCGTGGAAGAGCGTGACCCGCGCGGCGTCCGGCAGCCCGGCGAGCAGGTTGTGCATCCCCAGCGCCGCCTCGTGCGAGCGGCGGAAGCCGGCGATGCCGGAGCGGGCCGGGCCGACCGCGACCCGGACGCCCGGGTGGGCCGCGCCCAGCGCGCCGCGCAGGCCCTCGACCGCGAAGGCGGAACGGGTGCCCACCCACGCCCACAGTGTGGAGCTGCCCGCGGACAGCGTGAGCGGGGGCCGTGCCCCACCGGCCCGCGCCAGCATCGCCGCCGCGGACTCCAGCGCGCCCTGGACCTCACCGGTCGGCGAAGACCACAGCACGAGCGCCGTGTGCGTGCCGGCGAGGTCGTATCCGAGCCGCTCGCTCGCCCGGCGGTTGTCGATGGGCGCGCCGTCGAGAATCAGCCGGATCGTCTCGGCGCGCCGGGCCAGCGCGCCCCCGAGGATCTCCTCGCGTTCGCGCTGAGCGACCGAGATGACCCGGCCGACAACCTGATCGACATACTCGAACATGCGCTGAGCGGAGATCTCGAGCAGCGGCACGAGCAGCGGACCCGACCCCGCGATCCGCGTGGCGTGCGCCAGGTAGTGCCGCCACGCGGTGTTCTGCCCGCTCCGATAGGACTGGAAGATCACGTCCAGATCCATGCCGCGCCGCGCGACCGTGCGGGCCACATCGAGCGCTTCGGGCGGCACATCGATCGGGGATACGCGGGCCTCCCGGCGGGCGAGAACGGTCAGCAGCCGTGCGGCATTCGCGCGATTGCTGGCCGTCATGTCCGCGATCAGTGCCGCGTCGGCGCCCACCATGGGGGTCAGCTCGATCTCGGCGGCATCCATCTCGGCGACCAGCTGGTCGAGATCGGCCAGCATCAAGTCCGCCACTCGGCCCATGAGGTCGACGAGTTCGGGTGCCGGATCGGGACCATTCATGCACCCAGTGTGCAGCCGCACATTTTCAGGGGCAAATGCTGGCCGGGCGGACATACCCCGACGGCGACCCCACTCCTAACGTGAAACGAATCACAGCCCCGCCTCTCTGCGGCCCAGGAGACCTTTCGTGACCATCCCGTCCAGCCACCACGGCACCACCGATTTCGACGTTCTGGTCATCGGCGCCGGAATATCCGGTATCGATGCCGCCTACCACCTCGCGACCCGCCGCCCCGGCACGTCCTTCGCGGTGCTCGAAGCCAGCGACTCGATCGGCGGTACCTGGAGCCTGTTCCGATATCCGGGTCTGCGTTCGGACTCGGACATGCCCACCTACGGCTACGGCTTCAAGCCGTGGACGCATCGCAAGTCGATCGCCGACGGGCATCTCATCCTGGATTACCTGCGTGAAACCATCACGGAAAACGGTCTGTCCGAACACATTCGATTCGGTCACCGGGTGCTCGACGCCCAGTTCTCCTCCGCGACCGGGCGCTGGACGGTCCTGGTCGAACACATCGGCAGCGCGGAGCAGGTGCGATTCACCGCGCGATTCCTGTTCCTGGGCACCGGAATGTACGACCACCGTGCCGGATACACCCCTGATTTCGCCGGCCTCGACGAATTCGAGGGCCGCGTCGTGCACCCGCAGCATTGGCCGGCGGATCTGGACCACGCCGGGAAACGCGTGGTCGTCATCGGCAGCGGCGCGACGGCGGTGACGCTGATTCCCGCGATGGCGGGCAGCGCCGCCCACGTCACCATGCTGCAACGGTCGCCGAGCTACGTCATGTCGCTGCCCGGCGTGGACGTGATCGCCGGCGCCCTCAACCGGGTGCTGGGCGCAGAACGCGCCGCCACCCTGATCCGGCGGAAGAACATCATGATCACCCGCGGAATCTACAAGGCCTGCAAGCGCGCCCCGCGCTCGGCGCGCCGGCTGCTGATCGCCATGGTCCGCCGGCAACTGCCCGCCCATTTCGACGTCGACACGCATTTCACGCCCCGCTACAACCCGTGGGAGCAGCGGCTGTGTGTAGTGCCGGACGGTGACCTGTTCAAGGCGCTGTCGAGCGGCCGCGCCTCGGTCGTCACCGACCGCATCGAGCGCTTCACGCAGACCGGCATCCTGCTGGAATCGGGTCAGCAGCTCAGCGCCGACATCATCGTGACGGCAACGGGTTTCAACCTGTCGCCCTTCGGCCGGATCCGGTTCGAGGTCGACGGGCGACCGGTGGACCTGCCACGGACAACGGTCTACAAGTCGATGATGCTCTCCGAGGTGCCGAACCTGGCCTTCGTGGTCGGCTACACCAATATCTCCTGGACGCTCAAGGCCGATCTGGTCTGCGAGCACTTCTGCCGTCTGCTCGATCATATGGACGCCAACGGTTTTCACACCGTCACGCCGGCGGCGGCCGACCCGGCCATGGAGCGGGTACCGCTCGTGGACGACCTGCACTCCGGCTATGTCCAGCGCGGGATCGCGGGGTTCCCACAGGCGGGAACTCGCGGCCCGTGGACAGTGGAGATGGCCTACGAGAAGGACGCCGAGCGCCTGCGCGAGAGCCCGGTGCACGACACCGCATTGCGGTTCACCTTCGCCGCCCCGGCGACCGTGGTCGCGGCGAGGTGAGCGCGATGCGGAACATCGCTTTCACCAGCCACGGAATACGTTGTGCCGCATGGCATTTGCCCGGGGTGGGCACCGAGCCCGGGCGTCCGTGTGTGGTCATGGCACACGGCTTCGGCGGCACCCGCGACACCGGACTGCTCGGGTATGCCGAACCATTCGCCGCGGCCGGGTACGACGTCCTGATCTTCGACTACCGTGGCTTCGGAGACTCCGAAGGCACTCCACGACAGCACGTTTCGTACCGACAGCAGCGCGAGGACTACCACGCGGCCATCGCCGTCGCTCGGCAGTTGCCCGGCGTCGACCCCGAACGCATTGTGCTCTGGGGAACCTCCTACTCCGGCGGCCATGCCGTCGCGGTCGCCGCCCAGGACCGGCGGATCACGGCGATCGTGGCGATCACCCCCGCGATGGACGGGCTCGCCACGCTGGCGCACGTCATGCGCCGCGCCGGTATCGGCTACCTCGCACGTGCGGCCGGGCACGGGTTGCGTGACCTCGCCCGGAGCATCGCCGAGCGGCCGCCGCACTACGTGCCGATCGTCGGCCCGCCCGGATCGCCGGCCATCATGACCAGCCCGGGCGCGGTGGAGGCCGTCATTCCGGTCGCGGGACCGACCTGGCGTAACGAGGTGTGCGCTCGGGCCGCCCTGGAAGTCGGCCTGAACCGGCCCACCACGTTCGCCGGGCGCGTGCTCTGTCCGATCCTGGTGCAGGTCGGCACGAACGACAGTGTCGCGCCACCGAGCGCGGCCCGGCGCGTCGCTGCGAAAACCGGTCCGCGGGCGCGGATTCGCGAGTACCCCGTCGACCATTTCGATATCTATCAGGGCCCGTGGCAGCAGCAGGCGGTGGCCGACCAGCTCGAGTTCCTCACCGCCGTATTGCGGTGACCTCCAGGTCCGCGATCGGCAGGTCAGAACTGCGGCCCGCTCCCGCACTGCACCGGCACCGGCCGCCCCGGATCCAGCGCGTTCAGAATCATCGCGTCCACGCTCGGGTCGTACGCCAAGCCGCTGTGCCCGACCGGGTCGTCCGGGCACTGGTCCTGGACGACGAGGTCGCTGACGCCACCCTCGGCGATGGCGGCGGCGGCGGGCGGGGACACCATGGCGTCGTGCGCCGACACGATGGTGGTGTAGCGAATGCCGGTCCGGGCGATCGGGCCGTCGTGCAGCCGGGTCAGCGCCGCCGAGCCGGGGGAGACGTCCTCACAGATCCCGCATACCCCCGCGACCAGCGCGCGTAACCCGAGTTGTGTTGCGCCGCCGATAAGTCCGCTGGTGATTCCGTTCGTGGGTGGTGCCAGGACGGCGACCGTGCCGATCCGGTCAGCCGCTGCCGGGTCGGTCTTCGCGAGGTAGAGCGCAACGAACGCGCCACCGGAATGCCCGACCAGGTCGACCTTGGCGGCGCCGGTCTCGGCCCGCACGCGGTCGATGAAGGCGGATACCTGCGGCACGGACACCGACACCCCGTCGATGCCGCCGTCGAACGCGTTGGTCCCGCCGTAATTCAGGGAGTACACGCAGTATCCGGCATTCGCCAGCTTCGGCCCGAGATGCGCGAACCCGTTGTACTGATTGGCAGGAAAGCCGTGCACGAGCACCACCGGCCGCGGATGGGCCGCCGACGGTGTGCACGGCACATTCACGCCGGGCGCTGATTGTGCGGGATCCTGCCCGGACACCACGAACCAGGCTTCCCGGGCAACCATCTCCTCGAAAGTCGCCTCCGGTAGCGGATCGGCGGCTGTGGCCGTGCCGGGCGCAACGATGTTCGGTACCAAGGCAATCGCGGTGGTGGCCAGAACCGAGCCAACGCATTCGCGCATGCCCATGTCGAGCTCCAAGAAGTGAACAACTTTTCTCTGAGTCTAGTCCTATAAATTCCTCGCAGGTGGACGAGTGGTCCTGGAATCTCGATGTGCTCCGTGGTTCGTCTGAACCGCCGTAGGAATCTCCAACCCGATGCGGCAACCCCGGACGTTCTGTTGGACTCCTCTCCGATTGATCGCACCGGTGCCGGAGGAGGACAGTCGACAGCACCGTTCACCCCCACCCGGATCGCGATACATGTCAGCAACACCCGCACATCGCACACAACGGACCCGGTACACGTCCGTCGGCGGAAAACAGGCCGCATGGCGCATGATCGGCAGCAGCATCGAAATCCTGGCCCTCACCGTCACCAATGCCGCCCGACCCCCCGACCCCGCCGCCTTCGACGACAACATCTGTCACGACCTGTGCTGGGCCCGTGAACGTTTCACCAAATTCGCCGACCTCTGGGACGCGATCCGCAGCGAATACTGGCAACTCCTCTTCCGCTCCGACGCCCACTTCACCTAGCCCGGCGATCGGCTCGCCGACAATCGCCGGGTGAGGAACCGCGACGTCACCAGTTCGCGGGTAGGTGTCGAACTCGCCATTGGCGGAACCGGGGCGATGTGCCCAGATCGAACAGTGTCCAGAGCGGCTCCACCGTGTCGGGATGCTCTGGGTTCTGCCACGGATCATCCGGTGGTACGAACATGAGCTCGCTTGCCCAGTGCAGCCGTATCGTGCCGTCGGGCGAGCGCTTGAAAACGGTCAGCAGCGGTACAGGGTGGCCGGCAGGGCTGTCGCCGCCGTAGTCACTCCGGAAATTCGAGTTCGCCGCCGACAGCACCCTTGTGTGCCGCCACCCCCTGTCGTGCGCGAACGCCGCTACTCGCTCGATGGGGGCCTTGGCAACGATCGCCAAATTGCCACCCAAATCGTCGAAGTGGGGCGTGGTGCTGTCCCACATGTCGATCAGCGCGGTGCACGACGGACACGGTCCTTCGTCGGTGGGCAGTTCCGAGAAGATCCCGCTGGTCGGTCTGGGCCGAACATCTCCCGGGTGACGCGGGAACATGTAGTGATAAAGCATCAGTGTGTCGTCATCGCCGAACAGCTCGGACATACGCACTGTTGTTGCGGCGCCGTCGTCGCCGATTCGATCGAACACGTAATCTTCGGGGACCTCGCCGCCGGGCGGTAGTGATTTCCGTTGCGCCGCAACGGAATCCATCAGCCGCTGGAGATCGGCCTCCTGCTGAAGCAGCGCCTCACGCGCCTCGCGATACTCTCGCGACTCATTCGGAAAAGCGATCGACATACGGACCTCCTAGACCGGCATGCCATTGACTTCACCCTGTTCTGGACACTACTCGGTGCCTCCTCGTTCCCTGTCGCGTGGCACCGCAGCGCGGCATCGGATGTTCCGAGCTCTCCCGGTCACGCCCTCGAGCTCGTAGACGCTGACCGGGATCTTGTTGCCGTCGGGTCCCTCGATCCCGAGGTTCTCGATCCCGACGCGCGAGGTATCCAGCGGCAGCCGGTCCTCGATATCGAGGAACGGGGGGCTGGGATAGCTGATCGCCGGCACAGCACTGCCCCGCCGATCACGATCGGCGGGGCAGTGCTGTGCGGAGGTGCCCGAGGGGCTCGAAACCGAAGGTTCAGTGGGGAATCGGGAAATTGGCGCGGAATACGCCGTGTGGGTCGCGGGCCTGCTTGAGCTTTCTCAGCCTGTCCAAGGTGCCGGTGTCGAAAACCTCTGCGACACTGTCGCCGGCGGACAGGACGGTATACGGTTTGCGACCGCTGACCCGCGCGCCCAGATCGGCGATGATGCGCTTCTGAGTGGCGTGCACCGCGGCAACCGTGTCGGGGTCCGAGCCGGTCGCCTGCAGAAACAGCGCGTAGGGCTCCGCGAACGGCGGAACCGCTCCTCGGGTGGGCTCGGCGAGCGCACCGCCCAGCTGCCGGATCTGGATGCCCATCAGCGGATCGATCGGCGCGTGCAGCAGAATCTCGGCGGCGCTCTCGTCCAGCGCGGTCAGCAGCTCGGTCCGCAGCAGTCCGGGGCCCGCGGCGGTGGGCTCGTTGACGATGGCGCCCAACTCGGCCGGGGACAATTCCCGGCGCGTGTCCGCGAGGATGCCGTCGATCGTGTCCAGCCGTCGCAGCAGGTCCCGTCCGCGGGCCGGTTCGCCCAGGTAGGCGGCGGCGATCGCGATTACCGGCGGAGCCTGCGGCAGCTCCATCCGGTTGAGCCAGACCGTGAGCTCGGCCGGTGCGTGATCGGTGATGTCCTGGAAGGCATCACGGACCGCCTCGGTCTGCTCGGCCGGCCAGGCGATCAGGCCACCGAACAAGGCCGGAGCCGCGAACAGATCGAACTCCACCGCCGTCACCAGCGCGAAATCCCCGCCACCGCCACGCAATGCCCAGAACAGCTCCGGGTCGGACTCTGCGGTGACCCGGGCTGGACGACCATCGGCATCGACGATGTCGAAGGCCCGGACGCTGTCGGCCGCCCAACCGTATTTACGGCCGAACCACGACAATCCGCCACCGAGGGTATAGCCGACAACGCTGACCACCGGGGAGCTTCCGGCCAGCCCGGTCAAGCCGTGCGGGGCGGCCGCCGCCTGCAGCTGGCCCCAATTGGTTCCCGCGCCGACGCGGGCACGTCGCCGCGCCGGATCCACCTCGATCCGATCGAGCAGGCGCGTGCGCACCAGGATGGTGCCGGCGGCATTACCGGAAGCGCCGTGACCGTTGGGCTGAGCGGTCACCGAAAGGCCCGCGTCACGGGCGTAGCCGACCACGGCGGCCATATCCTCCGCGTCTGCGACGTGCACGACGGCCGCGACCGGCTGGTCGATATTCAGATTCCACGGCGTCCGTGCCGTATCGAACTCTTCGTCACCCGGTAGCAGTACCCGTCCGCGCACGGCGGATCGCAAAGTGTTGTGTGACATCTGGACTCCCTTCGCTACAAGAATGTTCACCGCGTCGTGCCCGAGCCACTGGACGGAGCCTGGCCCCGGGCAGGAGTCCGAGTGGCCGGGTCGGTCGCCGGGGAGATGGGTGTGGGCATCGGAAAGGCCGCTTCGATATGAGCGGCGGCGGTCAGCGCGCGGCGCTCGGCGAATGGGGCGGTGATCAACTGGACCCCGATGGGAAGACCCTCGGCCGAGACGCCCGCGGGGACCGTGACCGCGGGCAGGGCCAGGTAGTTGGCGGCGATGGTGAGGCGGTGCGCCGCATACATGGTCGCGACCTGCGCGGTGCCGCCGAGGTCGTAGCCGACCGGCCAGGGCAGTTCGTCCGAGACCGGGCCGAGCACGATCGGATGCTCCGCGAGGAAGCGCGACCAGGCCGTGCGGCGGGTGAGGCGCTCACCCAGCGCGGTCATGTAGCCCGCCAGATCCAGCGGCGGGAACAGGTCGATCGCCGCGTCCATGAAGATGTTCAGTCCGGCGCTGCCGACTCGCCGCATGGCTTCGCGGCGCTGGACCACCACCTCGGTGGAGACCAATCGGCCGTAGTCCGCCGCCATCTCGCCCAATTGCGGCGGATCCAGTTCGGCCACCGGATATCCCGCGCGTTCGAGGGCGTCGGCGCAGCCGAGCAGTGCGGCCCGCACCTGCGGATCGATATCGTCACCGAGCGTGACGGCCACCGCGGGCAGGGCGGTATCGGTCGCGTCACGCACCGGAATCCATCCGGGATCGCGCAGGTCGGCGCTGTCGCTGAGGACCTCGAAGGCGGTCGTCAGATCGCGCACGGTGCGCGCCAACGGCCCTGGCGCCGCGAACAATTGGTTCGTCGGCGCGGGTGCGGCCCCGGACAGGCACGAGGCCACCGCCACCCGGCCGGGCGTGGTGCGCAGGGAGGCGACTCCGCAGAACGCGGCGGGTACGCGCAGTGAACCGCCGAAGTCGGTGCCCAGGCCGAGGGGTGTCATGCCCGCCGCTACCGCGGCGGCGTCACCGCCGCTGGAACCGCCCGGGCTGCGAGTCGGGTTCCACGGATTCACCGTCGGGCCCGCCTCGTCGTTGTCGGTGTGCCAGCGAGTGGCGAAGTCCGGCATGTTCGTTCGCCCGATGACGATCGCCCCGGCTTGCCGCAGTGCGGACACCGCGGGTGCATCCGCTGTCGCGACGGCCTGTCCGAGGGCCGCCACGCCCCAGGTGGTCGGGCTGCCCGCGACATCGAGGTTGTTCTTGATGGTGACCGGAACCCCGTGCAGCGGCCCGGTCGGCGCCCTGCGGTCGGCTGCGGCCGCCTCCGCTCGCGCCGTCTCGGCGAATACCGTTGTAAGAGCACCGAGTTCGGAATCAACCTGCTCGATGCGCTCGAGATGCGCCTCGACGACCTGGACCGCGGTGACCGTGCCCTCGGCGATCAGCGCCGCGAGCGAGACCGCGTCCCGCGTCCACAGCGCGCTGTCCCGGCCGGTGATCACGATGCCTCCTGTCCGGCGAATACCGCTGCGGTGCGCGGTGTCCGGCTGTCGTCGACGGATTTGCCGAGGGTGATGAAGAAGACGATCAGCCCGGCGGTCAGCAGGATGTGGCCCAGACCCGCGCAGAGCGCGATCGCCTCACCGCTGCTGTTGCCCAGCACGGTGAGGGTGCCGTGCAGCGTCATGACCGCGATGGTGATGATCAGGCCGGTGTTGTACAGCCAGAAGAACCAGGCGTACAGGGTCTTCCGGGCGCTGAGCGTGAACTGCTTCTCCACGGCCAGCACGATGAGGAAGAACAGCATGCCCAGCGCCAGCACGTGGGTGTGCACGACACCGAGCTGCGACTGCCCGGTGAAACGTTCGGCCTTGGTGATCTCGCGGTAGTAGAACCCGGAGATCAGGCCGATGATCATGTAGATGTGAGCGATATTGACCAGCGTCTTCATCGGGTTCATCGGGCGCTCACCGGTTTTCACGGCGCAGCAGCAGCGCGCCGCTGGCGGCCACCAGGGCGGCGGTGGAGCCGTGTACCGACAGGGCGGTGGCGGTGGAGCCGCGGCGCCCCAGGATGGTGAGCATGTCGCCGGTCGGGATGAGGGCGAGGGTGAGGGTGGTGACGCCGAGGGCGCGGCGCTGCCCGGCCGCGAGCAGCGCGAGCGGAATCAGGCCGGTGACCACATCGCGGACGCCTTTGACGTTCAGGAAGCCGTCGGCCTCGACGTGCGGCCACTCGGTGAAACCGAACCCCGCGGCCATTCGCTGCGGGGCGAGCAGATAGCCGCCGCCGACGGCCATGATGAACCCGGCGCCCAGGACGGCGCCGGCCATGCCGAGCCGTTCGCCGAGTCGGCGGGAACCACGCACGGCAACAACTGATTCCGTGTTCGAGAGGACGGACATGAGCACTCCTGGATCGGTGGGATACGCGTCCCGAGCATCCAGTGCGGTCCGTACCGTTCGCTGACGGTCGTTGTCAGCGAACTGTGCGCAGCAGTTCGAGCACCGCCTCGTCCGAAAGCCGGGCGCCCGCCAGGAATTCCGCGCTCAGGCGCACGGGCCCGAGCGCCGCTTCCGCCTGATCGAGCGCCCGCCGCCGGAACGGGCCGATGCGGATCACCCCGGCCCTCCGGTTGATCCGGTCGGTGGCGCCGAGAATGCGGGCCGCGCGTTCCGGGGCGCCCTTCGCCAGATCAACCAGGGCGTAACCGATACCGACCTCGGCCAGCAGCGCCGCCGAGGTCTGGGCGGCCAGATCGCGGGGCATGGCCAGCTCTCGCAGCGCGTCGTCCGGCCGACCCACCGCGACCAGGGCCGCCGAGTGCGCGGTGCTCACGAAGACCAGATTCACGAAGCGGACCGTGTCATGGCGTCCCGCGGGCGGCGGGCCCGCAGGGAGCGGATACTCGGACATCCGCCGGTACAGTTCGATCGCGCGGTCGTTGTCGCCGCGCAGGTGCGCCAGGTGCGCCTGCGTCGCCGCCAGGAAGCGCCCGGGGGCGGGGATGATGTGCGGGGTGATCACGGCCTCGGCCCGGTCGATACAGGTTGCCGCGCAGTCGGTATCGCCGCCGACCAGGTACATCTCCGCCGCGAAGAGCAGCACGCCCATGCGCTCGCCGGCGCCCAGGTCGGCACTGAGCAGTTCCAGCGCGCTCGCGATCAGCGGGCGGGCGGTGTCCAGGCCGAGCATGCGGGTACGGTAGCTGGCCAGGGAGATCAGGGCGCGGCTGTGCGACCGGGCGTCACCGTGCGCGCCGAGGCAGGTCAGCGCCGCCTCCAGGGTGGGCAGGGCGCGGGCCGGATGGTCGCCGCCGAGTTCATCGAAACCTTTTGCTATCAGCGCATTTCCGCGTAGCCATGGGTCATCGGAGGTGGTGCACGCGGTCAACAGGCGGTCGTCGTCGCCGAGCAGGTCACGCAGCGCCAGGATGAGCACGAACATCGGGTGCGGGGGCCGATCCTCGGTGAGGGCCGCGCGGGTCAGCCGCTCGAATTGCCCTGTGTTGTCCAGGATTTGGCCCCACCAGATGTTGGTGAAGTACGCCGGCAGCTCCTCGGCGTACCGGCAGGCCAGATACGCCCCGGTGCACCCTGGCGGCGGTGTGTCGCCGAGCAGGGCGAGGACCTCGCGGCGGCGTTCGGAGATGTCGCCGTGCAACCCGCGCAGCAGCCAATACCAGACGAGGTTCGCGTACAGGCGAACCGCGCGCTCACCGTCGCCGACTTCCAGCGCCCAGCGCAGCGCGGTTTCGCAATTGCCGTGTTCGGCGATCAGGCGCGCGAGCCAATCGGGCTGTGCGGCAGTGCGTAATCCGGGGGCGGCGGCGTCGGTGAATTCCAGGAAGCAGTCGGCATGGGTGCGGGCGACCTCGTCCGCATCGCCGGCCGCGGTCAATTCCGCGGTCGCATAGGCCCGGACGGTCTCGGCCATTCGATAGCGGTGTCCATCGAAGTCCACCAACGACTTCGTCACCAGCGAGGTGACCGTGTCGATGGCGTCCGGACCGCACACCCGGGTGATGGCGTCCAAGGTCGCGCTGCCCGCGAACATCGAAAAACGCCGGGCTGCTGCCGCTTCCGCATCCGTGAGCAGTGCCCAGCTCCAGGCGACGGCCGCGTGCAGGGTGCGATGGCGCGGGACCGCGTGGCGAGTGCTGTTGGTGAGCAGCCGGAAGCGATCGGTGAGCCGCGCGCTGAGGTCCGGCAGCGGCAGGCTCCGCACGCGGGCGGCGGCGAGTTCGATGGCCAGCGGCACGCCGTCCAGGCTGCGCACGATGGCGCGGATATCCGCGGAATTGCTAGCGGACAGCGCGAAATCCGGGAGTGCGGCGGTGGCGCGGTCGATGAACAGCCGGACCGCGGGCGATGTGGTGGCCGCCAGGAAATCCGCGTCGGCTTCGGGCAGGTCCAGGGTGCGGACCGGATACAGTCGCTCGCCGTCCACGCCGATCGGCTCCCGGCTGGTGGTGAGCACCCGCAGCAGAGGCAGACGCTGCACCAGGTCGTCGATCAGGCGCGCGGTCGCCTCCACGACATGCTCGCAGTTGTCGAGTACCAACAGCATTCGGCGGCCGGACAGCGTCCGCTCCAGTACTTCGGCCCACTCCGTGGACAATTCGTCGGGTCGCTCGAACTGTGCGAGCGCGTTCGCTATCGCCACTCCGACCGCGGTCACGGCCGGCCGGTCCGCCCGTTCCCGCTCGAGTGCGGCCAGTTCGACGAAGGCGTAACCATCCGCCCAGTCCACTGCGTGCGCCCCGACCGTCTCGACGGCCAACCGGGTCTTCCCCACGCCCCCGGTACCCGACAGTGTCACCAGTCGGGCCTCGCGCAACGCCCGCCGCACTCCTTCCACGTCGCGTTCGCGTCCGACGAAGCTGGTGTACCGCCGGGGCAGCAGCGGCACGGACGCCTTCGATGTCCCGGTGGTTCGGGATGCTGCCGCGACTCCCGGACGACCCGATCCGCGCGTCGTTCCGAAGGCAGGTCCGTCGACTGCGGGATCAGTTGTGTCCGTGTGAATTTCGGCCAGGGCTGAACGCAGTGCCTCGGCGGGCGGCGTGCCGAGCTCCTCACGTAACAGGGCCTCGGTTCGTTGAAACTGCTGTATCGCCTCGGATTTTCGTCCCGCTGCCGCCAGCGCCCGCACCAATCGTGCGGCCAGTGTCTCCCGGAACGGATGGGCCGCTACTTCCATGCGGAGCTCACGCAATACCTCGCCGCCTCGGCCCAGGGTGCGAAAGGCGTCCGCTCGCAGTTCGACTGCTTCGAGCCGCTGTTCGGTCAATCGCAGTGCCGCGGCGTGCAATACCTCCGATTCCCCCATATCGATCAACGGCTCCCCGCGCCACAACCCGAGCGCGGTATCGAAGCACGCGATGGCTGGTTCGGCCTCCCCGGCCGCGAGCAATGCCCGCCCCGCCACGACCTCACGCGTGAACCGATGCACATCGACGTCCTCGGGCGCCAGTTCGAGCACATACCCGCCCCCGTCACTCCGCACCACCCCCGGCGCCGCTGCACGCAACCGACTCGCCAAGGTCTGCAACGCATTCCCGGTCCCCGCCGGCGGGTCCTCCCCCCACACCCCGTCCACCAGTCGCGCCACCGGCACCACTCGTCCGGCTTCGAGCGCCAGCAACCCCAGCAGTGCCCGCACCCGCGGCCCCCCGACCGCCGCCCTCGTCCCGTCCGCGGCCTCCACCACCACCGGACCCAATAGCCCTACCAGCATGAATCGTCCATCTCACGATCGATCCTGCGTGGCGCCGCGCCTCTCGTCAACCTGGGCCAACCCGGGGCTTCGCCGCATCGCGGCCATCGAACCAGCTCAGGCGGAAGCCGACGATGGCCGACGGCCGCGAGAACCGGATCGGTGTCGGCGCAGGGGATTTCGGGCCGTTGCGGGAAGCGCCGGCACAACATCCATTGACCGGGCCGGCGGTCAGCGGCCGATCTCCATGGAGGCCAGTAGCTTCCACTGCTCCACGGGGATGGTGAACGGCTCGGCGGGCAGAGCCTGCAGGCAGACGTGGTCGGCGCCGGCGGCGAGGTGGGCCGCGACCCGCCGGTCTACTTCGTCCTGGCCGACGGCGACCAGGGCGTCGAGAAGCCGATCGCTGCCGGTCCCGGCGAGATCGGCGTCGGTGAATCCGAGCCGGCGCCAGCTGTCACGGTATCCGGGATTGGACAGGTACGCACCGACATGCGACCGGGCTCGGGCGCGGGCGCTGTCGTCGTCGGTTCCGACCACGACAGCCTGCTCGACCACGAGTGCACGCTCCGGACCGAGAATGGCGCGAGCCTGCGAAGTGTGTTCGGGCGGAACGAGATAGGTGATCGCACCGTCGGCGCGGTCCGCGGCCAACCGCAGGGCGCGCGGGCCGAGTGCAGCCAGCAAGCGGGGCAGCGGGCCGGGGTCGGGTAGCCCGAGCCGACCCCGCAGGGCGTCTGGCTGGTCGAGCTCGTCGAGGTATTCGCCCAGTGCGGCCAGTGGTTTGCGGTACTCCAGCCTCAGGACTTCCTCCACCACAAGGGGATTCGACGTCCCGAGACCGAAGAGGAACCGGCCGGGGTGCGCGTCGAGCACCGCCCGCGCCGAGGCCCGCATCCAATGGGGATGCCTGCCGTAGATCACCGCGATCCCGGTACCCACCACCAGCGACCGGGTCGCGGCGAGCAGCCCGGCGGCGGTGACGAACGGGTCGTGCGCGAGCCCCTCGCTGAGCCAGATCGCGCCCAGTCCCGTCGCCTCGAGTTCGGCGGCCAGTTCGGCGACCATCGTGGGTGGTTGTAGATCGAGGCCGTTCACCCAGAGTCCGGTGCGCGGCATGTTCGGTGGAAGAGTCACGGTCAACCTCGGTGATCTATGATTCGGAATACCGTTCCGAATATATGGAACGGCATTCCGATTGAGCAAGGAGTAGTTCGTGAGCGATGCTGACTCGCCCCCGCCGGGCGGTGTGCGGGCCGATGCCAGGCGCAGCCGGGCACGCGTGCTCGAGGCCGCGCGCGCGACCTTCGCAACCGAGGGCGTTGCGGTGTCGTTCAACGAGATCGCGCGCAGTGCCGGGGTCGGCGCGGCCACGCTGTACCGGCATTTCCCGAAGCGGGAGGACCTCATTGCCGCGGCCGTCGGCGAGAGCCTGGGTGAGGTGACTGCGCTGGCGGAATCCCTGTGTGCCGAAACCGATCTCGAGGACGTACTGCGGCAGTGGCTGGTCGCGCTGGTGTCGCACATTCGTCGGGTCCGCGGGCTGTCGGAGGAGATCGCGCGCGCGCTCGAGACCCCAGGAAATCCGCTGGCGCCGCACTGTGAAGCGGCCATGGTCGCTGCCGAGCGCCTGTTGTCGAAAGCGCAGCGGGCCGGGTACGCGCGGGCGGGGGTCGCCGTCGACGACCTGGTCCGCATGGCGACGGCTATCGCATGGACCGGCGACCGATCGGCCGACGACGCGTCCGTCGACCGCCTGCTCGATCTGGTCCTGTGCGGAGTACTCACTCAGCCGATCGCCCGGAACAATGCAGAAGCGGTGGGCTCCACGGAAACTCGTGACTGCGGAACCCGGGGATAGTGGTGCAGATGCCCAGGATCCGGCAGTCACGCCAACGCCGCAGATAATCCAGCAGTTCGAGCACTTCCGCAGGCCCCGTAGCGCACTACCGCAAGATGATGCCGGAATCCGCCGGGACCGGGCCTGCCGGTCTACAGTGCTCTATTCGTCGATCCCTCACTCCATGGGCGAGCCCGGCCGCAACACCTATGGCAGCCCTGTGCCCCTGGCCAGGCTATCCGTTGTATTTCGCGCCAAAGCTACCGAGCCCCTTGTAAGGCTGAAACATTCACGGCTGCGCGTCAGTTCACATGTCGAAGTCCATAACTTGCTCGCTCGTTCGACGTCTTTGCTGCCGCGGCCTTCGTGATATGGACGAGTAATCGGGTAGAGTTTCCCAAACCGAACTAGACGGCATGGTTCGCCACGTGGATCGAGCGAATCTGGTTGGGAGGTACGGTGACTCGTTTTACCGACCGGCTGCGTGGCCGCTCTTCCAATCGCTTGCGTCACCAGGTAGCGGGCCGATACAGCACGCTCCGGTTGACTCCGCCCAGCAGATCACTACTCCGACGGTGGTGGGAGAAACTCCGCCGTTTCTTGGCGAAAGTTGTCGGTTGGAGCGGCTGGGTAAAGGTGGCGGCTTTCGCCACCGCATTCACGGCCGTATCCGCACTATGGTTTACAGGCCAGTCATTGCACGCCAACCAAAATCAAATGGTTTTGTCCGAGCAAGGCCAGATAGCCGACCGGTTCGGCAAAGCAATCGAGCACCTCGGTTCAACCACGATCGACATACGCCTCGGCGGCATCTACTCCTTGGAACGCGTGGCCCACGATTCGCCCGCGGACCATCCGACTGTGTACGAAGTGCTCACCGCCTTCGTTCGAACTCATTCGCCCCTCACGCCGTGTGTCGCACCCGAGCCCGGGACGCATTCTGGATCGCTGTTACCGGTCGATGTGCAGGCTGCGGTCGCGGCCGTCGGCCGTCGCGCAACAAGCCATGACGGCCCCAATCCGATCGACCTCGAAGCCTCGTGCCTGGCAGGTATCGACCTGGCGGCGGCCCGGCTCGATGGGGCGAACCTGACCGGCGCGGATCTGGGCGGGGCGACGCTGGACGGCGCCCATCTGACCGGCGCGCATCTGGCCTACGCGCACCTGACGTTCGTGCGACTGTTCGAAGCGAAACTGACGGGCGCGACGCTGGACGGCGCGGATCTGACCGGCGCAGCCCCGACTGGCGCAGACCTGTCGGGCGCGCACCTGGCCGCCGCGCACCTGAATGGCGCGCAACTGAACCGCGTGAACCTGACCGGCGCGTATCTGGGTGGGGCACAGGTGATCGGCGCACTGGCGTTCAATGCGAACCTGACCGGGGCAAACCTGTACGGCGCGAACCTGAACGGCGCGAGCCTGTTCGGCGCGAACCTGACCAGGGCAAACCTGAAGGGTGCGGACCTGACTGGCACGGGCCTGGCCGACGCCGACCTGACCGGCGCGGACCTCGAATCCGTGTGCTACTCGTCAGCCACGATCTGGCCGAACGGATATGTTCCTCCGCCTACCCGAACGCTCAAGTGCCCTTCTCTCTGAGCCGTTACGAAGAACCTTGACGAACGGGGCCAGCAGCCCGGTCACGGGCTCGTCGACGGTGCTCCAGGGGCCAGTGCAGCGGCGTGGCACGGGATGGCAAGCCCCGGTTTGTCAGGAATGTGGCGGTGCTGTGGAGGATGGTGGCGGTGCCGTGGCGACGATCTTGGACGAAGCCGGCTTGTCCGCGCGTGTCGCAGCCGACGCCCTCGGCACGCCGAGCCCTCGATGACCCAGGGGCGGTACATCGTCCGGGGCGGGTGCATCCGGCGGCCGCCGCGCTTCACAACGCGGTCAGCGCCAAGTGAATTAGTTGGGGTTACAGTGCGGTTTGCGGTTTCCCCGGTACGGGTATTGGTGTAACTGCCAGCGTTGTCGCTGGTCAGTCACCCCTTGTGCGCCCCCGGCAGGAATCGAACCTGCGACCTAGGGATTAGCGCGATGGTCGGCTACTCGATGCTATGGACTGGTGTCAAGAGCGACCGAAAAGGCTTGTCCACCTGGTCATCTGATTCCTTGATGTCAACTCATGACCATCGTGTGCAATGTTCAAATACTGGGACGGGCAATGGATTTGGTGGGAGATAGTTGGGTCTCGTGTGGTGTGGAACCCAGCGGAGTGGAGTCCATCCAGGCCAGGGGCGCGCTCTCAAGACAGTCGGTGAGTACTGCTCGTAGGTCGTCCTCGCCCTGTGGCGTACCGGCTGCGTACTGCGTGGTGATCTTGCTCCACCGCCTGATGTAGAAGTGGGTCTCAGTGATGAAAACACTTGACTCCCAGCTTCGCATCTACCTCATTCGCGCACGTCACCCACGCCGAGCCTGCACGCTGCGGTCGCTCGTGACCGGGCGTTGTTCGCTGTCGCGAATGCTGTGTGGCCACCGAATGGCCACCACGGTTTTGCAGTTGAGGTCGATGCAGCCGCTCGGTGTGTCGCCCCCGCACGCCGTCCGGCACCATCGCCGCAGAACGTTCCCAAACGGCGGTCATCGCACGCCATAGTCTTGGCCGTCTGCGTGAGCCGGCTGGTGGGCAGCGACATCGTCTTGATCATTGCCGCAACACGCCGAAGCCTGTGATAGGCAAGGCCGCCCGTAGGCAGGCATCGGGTACCTGGGCCACCACCATCTACACCGGCGGCGAAGCCTTCGCGGGAGCACTCATCCTCAGTATCCTCACTCGACTCTGTCTGTCCCCACTAGCGCGGTGCGTCACCGGTTCCTCCTGCGGGCGGTGTTCGTCAGGTGCGACGGGCTATGGATCTATTGAGAGTCTCGTCGTGAAGAAATCGGTTGAGCGGACTTCATTCAGACCGTAGGCGGTGATCGATCGGCCCCAGGTATGGGACCGATCGACCCGCCCATCACGAGGCGGGGATTGAGCAGAGGCCTATGCGATTTCTAACGGATCAGGTCCGAGTATTATACGGAGGATCTTCTCGCCAACAGGTTGACGGGCAATCAGTGGACGGAGAATTTCGAGTATCAGCTCGGAAAGATTAAGGTCGATATTATCGACCATCCCGACAATCTCGGCAGTTGCTAACCCCAGACTGTTATAGTCGTATTTACGGGTATCTGAAAGATGCTCCCTTGATCCCCAGGCATTGATTTCGTCAAGCGCAAGACGAAACCTTTCCACCTGTTCGTGCGTCAACGTCTCCGATTGTTGTGATAAGAAGTGATTCAGGAGAGTGAGTAGAACCTCGACTTCGGCCCTTGTGGTCTGGAGTGATCGCCGCGAAAGGTGAGTTGACTCTTGCTCCGTCAGAACATCTCCGTGTTGATTCAAAACGAGCTTGACGGAATCCATCCGGGTCAATCCTAAGGAATTAAACTTTGGACGGGTCCGCGGCAGCAATTTACTCGCCCGATCGGAATGATTCGGAATTCTAGTGATTATCGCAGCCAGTATCCTGACGGCATTCATCATTTCCAATTCACCGCGATCGAGAGCAGCTGACAAAGCCTCAAAGAGGTATTGAGTTTCTTCGCTGGTCTGACACGAATGTACCATTGAATATGCTACGGGTAAGTACGAAAAACCCATATGCCTGCTTAACCCGTCCAGCACTATGTCGAGGTACCGGCGACGGCTGAGGGGGGATTGTGATGCGAAACCATCATCCATTACACCGCAGGCCAGACTCGGTGACGAAGGGGCGATTTTGAAAAGTGGGTTGCTCTCCGTATAGCTCCGGGAAACCACATCGGCAAGACGTTCTTGGAGGTGCTCACGCTTATACAGCTTTCCCGCTGCGAGCAACCACACATTTCGCCAATGTGGGTGATGTGCGCAAGCTTCTAGGATTTGCATAGACCGAGATTCGGTGCCTGAAGTCAACGCGTCGGCGGCCATTAATTCTTGCAGGCTTCGTACCTCGAATCTTACCTTATTCCGATCTGGGACGAGCAGCACAAGTCTGTGAGTTGCTGCAACGACCAAATTTGTGGCGATACCGTCGATTTCCCGAGCTGTATAACGTTGGCGAGCCAAGCGGGTTCGAACAAGGTTTTCGAGTTCATCAAGAGGCATAGCTGCCGAAAATCGAGTTACCTCGGCATTTACGTGAAGTTGAAGCGCTACCTGCATATGAAGATGACTGATGTCCGAGCGGTGCTCCCTCAAAAGTCGTGAGATTGAACTCCTTTTTTCTAACTCTCGCTGATACACAGTCTTGTAGTAGTCTGAGAACAGTTCATATCTATCGTTGGGGAGGGTTCCGAAATTCTCCACGATAAATGACATGATGGCCACTTGCAATGGGGTGGACATCAGCTGACCGACTCGACGGTCGTCCACTGCATTTTTAAGTCTTTCGGTTACAGTGTCACGAAGATCGGGGTCATCTGCCAGGCGCTTTGCTACGAGCGCTGCACCGAAAGATTTCGCAAGCGACGGAGGAAGTCGTGTCAGTCTGATCTCTGAAAATAGATCTCGATCAAACTGTTCATCGTAGCCAAGTGGTCGTGTTGTCGCCACCAGCAGAAGGTCCGCATGTAAAGAATCAGCGGTTTCCATCAGATCGGTCACACGTTCTATTAGTGTTCTTCGAAGGCTCGATTCGCTGACTTCGTCCAATCCGTCGAGGATCACTACCCAAGGCCATGCGCGGAGCCATGACTGCAGGTCGTTCGGCGTGAGAGGCGCATCGGTGCGGTTGCTTATTTCACCAGCGAGATGAGCCAGGAGGCTCTTTTCGGGTGTAGCCACGAGGATTTCCGCATAACGCGACAAATCTATTCGCATTGGCCATCTAAGATTCCGGGGCGCCGGGATTCCTGTGCGCTCCAGGGCGAGGCGGGTCTGGTTTACGATGTGCTCTACATCGGGCGTCATTGCGCCTCTGGCAAGTAGCTCTGCGCGGTAAATCTGGGCGATCATTGCACTTAGAGTTGACTTACCCTGTCCTGGGCCTCCAATAATCACCCAATGTGGACGTGGAATGGAATCCTCGATATCCCTCTTAAGTACTGCATCACTTCGACTGATGATTTCAGTAACGACAGTGCAGTCAATGGGCGTGATTCGCGTGCTCCGATTGATGCCGTCGTCGCTGTACCAAATCCCAGGCAGATCGATTCCTACGTCCTCAATTTTCGACTTTTGCCCAGTTCGCGCTCCGGCCTCAGACAGTCGTATCCAACGTTCGTTTCTGATGCATTGTGCGGCATGTAGACGCATACGTTGCGCTAGCGCTGGTATCTGACTTCCGGAAACATGATCTCCAATCCTGCCAAGTACATCCCCGACTGTTAGCAGCGCGGGAAAGGCGTGGCGAACCGATTCTGTTGCATCGAGGAATCGGTGAATCTGGTCGGCATGCCATATCTTGAAATCGATAATTCCGAGCCGCCCCAAGCGGGTGGTCTTGTCACTGATAAGACTTCTAAAGTAGGTTTCAAGAGTATCGATGCCACCACTTACGCCCTTAGGGGAGAGTCTGACATTCGATACGAAAATTATATAGTCAGGAGCCCGAAGTCTGGTCCCATTATCCATCGCCGTGGTCCAGCGGTCGAGCTCGCCTTTGATCTGGCTCTTTAACCACGCCGCGTTTTCCTTAACGCTGGATGGGTGGTAGCGGAACTTCGCTTGAAATACTGTAAAACCATCCCAAACGCCGGATGGTCCATCAGAGGTATTGGACCAATTGATCGGCCCTTCGAAGGTTGCCTCGCGGCCACCGTCGGGCCCGTCCCCAAACGCCTGAACTCCGGCGCCAAGAACTCGTACGGCGAGGCTTACGATCAGCTGTTCGAAGGCGCGGTCCCCAAGGCGATCTATGTCGTAGTCAGGCACCGTGCAATCATGCCTCAAGATGTAGGGTCCGAGAGCTTTAAGACTGATCTTGCTCTTGTGCCTGGTCACGCCTCTGGGGCAACTCCGTACACTCGTCTGAGTCCGAGGTACGGCGTCCAATGACTTCGTTCCACAAGTCGATCTCTAAGCCGAGCCGTCCAGATCCACCTAGGGCTGGCTGGTGCATGCGTCGATGCAGGCCGGCAGGCGGCGCTGATCGAGCTTCTCCGAAACGGCGGCGTGCCATGTTTGCCTAGGTGGGCCCATTCTTGGGTCAAGGTGGGGTGGTCTTCCATGGTCTCGGGGCGGCCGTAATCTGCCACGAAGCCCGCGGCTGTCGGCGGCTCCCGTAGCGAAGCTCCACGAGGGCTGCAGGAAGATGGCCGTCGGTCTACCCAATGGGACGCGACCATAGGCGGTGGGTGCCATGGATCGACGGGTTTTCGATGCGGAACCAATGCGGAATGAATGCACACTGGATGCACAACGAATGCACACAAGCGTTGCGATGAAAGTGCGATACGAAATCGCTCTGGCCTGTGGGTTTGGTGGTGGTCCGCCTGCTGCCCGATCCGCACTATCTCCCGCTTCGCTGAAGATAGTGCGGATCGGGCAGCAGGCAAACCACCACCAAACAGTTGAGAGCAGAAGATCGAAGAAGGAGAAGAGATCGGGGGACCACAAGGGGGGGGACCACAAGGGGAGGGCTTGGCATGGCACGGTGCGTTGGGAGGGCTGGGCGCGTCAGGAGTCGGAACCACAAGGGAGCGTTGCGTTCGCGGTGTCACGTCGAGCACGGGGAGCTGTTCAAGCAGGACCACAACGAGAGCGTCGCCTCTTACGCGGGGACCGCAGCGTCGCCTCTTACGCGGGGACCGCAGCGTCGCCTCTTACGCGGGGACCGCAGCGTCGCCTCTTACGCGGGGACCGCAGCGTCGCCTCTTACGCG
>NZ_JBSGCB010000021.1:99936-159366 GCF_053601595.1 Nocardia sp. NPDC004711
GCGGGGAGACACTTCGGGACCACAACGAGGGAATCGGCTAGGGGCTGAACGGTTCCTGGCAGACTCCGCAGAGGATGGGTCCGGCGGCGATGATCTTTTTGTGCGCTCGGATCCGGCGGGGTGGCTGGCACTGGCAGGTCAGTGGCTGGCCGTTGCGATCAGGTTCGGCTGCGGTCGTGTCTTCGGCATCTTCGTCCTCGGTCTCGTTGACCGCGGTGGCGGCGTCGGTGTCCTCGGCGGTGTGCTCGGGCCGGCGGTGGGCGACGATGGCGCGGTCGAGGATCGTGATTTCGCGCTGGTATTCGGTCGAGGTGGCGTCGGGCAGGGTTGTCAATGACCATCCGGAGTGGGGGTGGCGGGCCGCGGTGAGGCCGATTTCCTCGGCGAGTTGTTTGAACTTCTTGTTGTGATAGCGGCCGTTATCGCTGGCGGCGTTGATATCTCGGGTGAGCGCGATCCCGTGGACCGCTTCGTGTAGCAGGGTGGCGAGCACGTCGCAGGCGCCGCCGGCGAGTCCTTCGGCGCCGATGAACAGCTCCGGTAGCCACTGGCCGCGGTGTTCCCAGCGGTCGGGCCCGAAGTGCCCGCGGCGCACGCTGCGCCCGCGCCCGGTCGAGCCCGACGCGATGGACACGACCGCCTCCGGGACGTCGGGGTGACGCGCGCGGATGCTGTCCCACACCTGATCGATTGCTGTGGCCAAAGGGCCGCCGATGGGCATCTAGACCTCCGGAAATGGGGGAATCTCCGCATAAGAGGGGACCTGGAACCGGTCGCGGGAGATGCCTCCATTCTATCTCGGAATACCCGCTTAAGCGGGTGAAAGATATTGCAGCAAGGCAACATTCGCGGTTCCTGGCTTCGGCAATAACTTGTCGAGTGCAGATGAAAGTGCAAGTGCAACAGTCAATTACGCATCTGTGAGACTTTCTGCTGTCTGTCGGTGTTCATGGTTATCGTTGTGCAGGTCAGTATTTCGCGACTGTCGGGGTTGGGGCATGAACGAATCCAGCACTGCTGGGCAGTGTTTTGCATCGGAGATGACTGCCGGGCTTGGCCGGTACGACGAGTTCATCGACATCGCCGTGGAGGAGAGCTTCCAAGCCTGGCACAACACGGCTGGCCTGCGGTGCCTGGTGTGCCGGCATCCGGTCGTGGTCTACCGCTCGCGGGGCAAGAACCCCTTTGTCCGTCACAGCAAGGGCCACGGTGTCACCGTTAGCGCCCGGGACCGCCAGTCAGCCGGAGAGACGTTCCAGCACCTGCGGTTCAAGTACTGGGTCCGCGACGAACTCCGCAACCGTGGTGTCGACGCCGAGATCGAAGTATGGCAAGACGGGCGCCGCCCGGACGTGTTCGGCAAACGCGACGGCCGCGGCTACGCCGTCGAAATCCAATGGTCGCCACTGACTGTCGAGGAAGCCCACGCCCGCACCGAGCACCACCGCACGGCCGGCGCCGACGAGGTGCTGTGGCTAACCCGCTCGTGCAACTGGGTCGAGCAGCTGCCCGCGCTCGGGATCAAGAGCTTCACCCCGACCTCGGGCGGGCACTACTTCGCCCACACCGGATACCTACGCCACGGCCGCCGCGCCGAACTCCGGGTCGAGCCGATCGCCGTGCGCCAGTTCCTCGACGCGTGGATCGAGGGCGAACTCGCCTGGGGATATCGAGAGACCGAGAAAGCAGGGTGGGCCACCGTGACTGACTGGACTGCATACACCGCCGAGCAGGCCGACGAGATCGACCAGATGCGCCGCAAGGTCGAGTCCGCCAACGCCCGCGTCGCCAAACAGGCCGAGGCGATCGGCAAGCAGAACGTACGCATCGACGCACTGATCGCGGAGGGTGCCCGGCACAAGCGTGACCTCACCGCCCGCACCGGCGAACGGGATACGGTCACCGCCGATCTCGCCGCCGCCAACACCGATCTGGCCGAAGCCAATCAGATCATCGCCGGACTCAACGCCACCCTGCAGGCGGTGCGGAAGAACCTCGACACCGCCCAAGCTGCTGCGGTTCAGCAGGAAGAGCGATACCGCGGCGCCACACAGGAGCTCACGTCTCGGACCCGCTGGGTCCAGGTTCTGCTGCTGATCGCCTTCGTGCTCGCCATCGCGGCCATCGCGGGATGGATCCACTGACCACAACGATCGATCCGCCTTACCCATCGAGGAGAGATGATGCGCCGCAACCGCTACCGAGACATCTGCGTCGATTGCAAAGGGCCTGTTGGGGAGAACCAGGGATACCTGTTCGGCAGCTGCAACGCTGTCGTGTGCGAGGCCTGCGTGTACGACTTCTACGGACTTGAGCACCGCTACTTCGTTCGTATCGAGAACCCGAGCACCGACACTCCGTAGCCCGGGCCCTCGGCAGGGCCATAGGGCTACTCTGCGGGCCTTGCGGCCAGGTTCGGCGAGCGACACGGGTGGCATGTGCCACGGGATCAGCCCGCGGTGGGTGTAGCCTTGGCGCAGTTGCAACGGGCCGGAGAGTTCGCACCCAGGCGGTGGTTCTCATGGAGTATGACCGTTCAATCCAGTGAGCCCGGAGGGCGAGCTGCAGGAATAGGCCGCCAGGCGCGGTGCCCTGAAAGTTTCTACCCGGGTAACGGTTGCTCCGCCAGACCCCGGCTAAACCCACATCCAACTGGATGGGTTCAGCCGGGCTGTGCACGTCATCTATCTATCTGCATTCGTCCGGTCTGCTCCCATCCCATGCCCTTCGGCAGGAGCAGATGACCGACAACGCTTTTCCGACCAATTCCATCTCCACGATGATCGGGTTGGGCTACGTGTGCTTGATTGCCCTGGTCGTGGGGCTGCTGGCTGTCCTGTTCTTCACCCTGCTCAAGCAGGGATGGATCCGAACGATTGTGGCTGGCAGTAGCAGCGCCTCAGTGACCTTCGCGCTCGGGTTGCAGGTGCTGGGGCTCTTCCATTAGCCGTTCGGCTCTGATTCGCGGGATCTGAATCAGAGCTCTCGCGCTGCGCAACGCGATGACCGAGCCGGCCAGCGCACCCCGTCGGCGCGCTAGATGATGTCGTCCGGCGGGGGCAGCAACGGGTACGGCCGGGTGCGGTTCTGCTCTTCGATCCGCGCCCGGCACTCCGGGCACATCATGGACATGTAGCCCTCGCCGACCGGGCGCTCTCCGCAGATCTGGCACATTTTCTGATCGTCCGACACGCGCAGATCATAAGCGACCGCTCGGCTATCATTCGCACATGGGTTCGAATAACCGGCGTCGTGTCTGGTATCTGCACCCGGACGGCCATGCGATCGACAACGACCGGCTCGTCGAGACATCGCATGGATGGGTGCAGCCGAGGCCGATGTTCTGCACGGGCCCGGCCCGCCATGTACTGGCGGACGGTGGATTCACCCTCGGATGGACGGCATGCCGCCGCGAGGGATGCCGCCGCGGCCATCTCCTCTATACCTGTGGTCGGTGCGGTGCCCGGGTATATCAGCCGGAACTCGCGGCGGGCTGTAGCCCATTGGCTTTCGATGGACGGGACGGTGTCAGCGATGACATTTGACCATCTCCTCGCCGCGGTCCTCGACGTCCTTGCCGAGGTCGATCCGGCCGAGTTGTTCGACGGGCGCGATGTACTGCGCGCGGTCCGGCCCGCGGTCGACCCGGCACCGAGCCTGGACGATGTTGATGAGGTGCTCGCGCTGCTCGCCTTGCCGATGCTCGGTGGCATCGTCGCGGTGTGCGACGGCGTCTATCGGACCGGGGCGGCGGCCGAGATCGTGGTCGCGAGGTTGCGGCGGCTCGCCGATGCCGTGCGCGTGGTCGACGACGAGGATCTCGCCGACCGGTATTGAACATGCCGGGAGGCATTGCCGCGCTACCGATGTCGACCGGGGCGTGCCGGCCACCGCCGTCCACACCGAAGCCCGCGCGGCATCGTTGTAATGATCAGGATCCGGATCTGATGAAATCGCCACCTGCTAACGGGGTCGGTCAGGTCGAGACCCGCACGCCGAAGGCAATGGCTCCGTTCGTCATTCATGCCTGGTTTGACGTCGAGCACGGGCCGGACGTTGCGGCGGACACGCAAGTGTCCGCTGTTGGCTCGGACCTCGCTCCGCCTTGTGCTCGGATGTCCAGTTCTGGGACTGTCGATCGCCCGGAATTGGCACGTATCTGGCATTTATGCGCGTCTGTGTGCAAATGCCCAGGTCAGGATGTGCCCTCGGCAGGATTCGAACCTGCGAACCGTCACTTGAGGCTCCGTCGCATGGGTCGATGGTCGTACGTTGAAGATGGAACCAATGGGTGGGGAAGGCTATGTCTAGCACCATATCTCAGAGCTCGAATGAGGTTGCGGCGTCTTCGGTAAGGTACGCGGTTTACATCCCCGTGTCGGTCCCCGGTGATGATTGTGACGACTACGCCCTTCAGTTCGTAATGAACGGATTCGCTCTGCCTCGGATGGGGGAGATGCTTGGTTTCGATTCGGCAGGCGGTGGGCTGAGGGTAGTTGTGTGTCCACACCTTCTTCTGCTCGAATCGATGTTCCCAGACTGACCTCAGCGTGCTCGTTGTAGGCGGTGGACGCCTTTGAGCCATCAGCGGGAAGGTGAGCCGCACGGGTTCACCGTGCATAGACAATGGCGGGTGCGCCCGCGCGGCGTAGCGGTCGAAGCTGCACCCGGCGAAGGCTCGAACCGATCGAGCGCGGGCTGACTACAAGGCCGAGTCGATCAATCGTGATCTTTAGGACGAGATCTAGAGATCGAGAGGTCGGACCTCGCGGCCGGAACCGCTGCCTGCGCAATCCTCCTGGCGAAGTCGCCATGAAACCGTTTGATGCGGCTGATCCGCCAGCGACGCGGTGCGTGATGGATCTGCTGTGCGAGGTGCGAGTCTGGCCTGCACCCCGTGGACGACGGCAGTTCGACCACGGGACGTCGAGATCGTCCCAAGGTAGCCTCACGTAGGGCTTTGTCCTCAAACCCGTAGTCTGCGTTGCCGATCGGATGACCGGTGAGTTGAGGTGTTCCGCTCTCCGTGTTGATTCCATTTGGAAGGATTGCTGTGAACAACGTGGACGATCATGGTGCTTGTGGCGAAAGGGTGGCAGTGGCTGAGTTGATGGGATCCGAGGAACAGCAGTTCTCTACGGCCACCAAGGCTGCTCTTCGTAGTGCGGTAGAGGGGGTCGATACGGGAGTCGTTGTAGTGTGCGGGTTTCCAGCCTCAGGCAAGTCGACAGCGACTCGGTTCCTCGCTGACATGCTTGACGCGATCGTCTTCGACAAAGACAGCTTTGCGCCCAAGCTTGAAGAGTCTGTGATGGCCGAGCTGACAGGTAACCCGCATGACCGAGACAGTACGACTTATCGACGGGTGGTCGGTCCCTATATCTACGAAGCCTTGGTAGCAAACGCGCTGATGGTCGGTCGGCGTCACGTCGTCGTCGTGGACGCGCCCTTCCTTGAGTACGTCGGCTCAGCTGTTCGAGCCGGTCTCAGCTTGTCCAACTACCTCCGGTCGAAGTCTGACCATGCAGTCGACGTGCGAACGGTATGGATGTCGGTTGACCCCAAAGAGATCCGCGACAGGATGATCCGCCGCGGCGCCGAACGCGATCTACCGAAGCTGGCAGACTGGTCGACGTATCGATCGGAGATACTCGACTCCGGCCTCGGCGCCGAAGCCGAAAAGGTTGTCGACTCGTTCGTCATCAACGAGTGAGCGCGTTGGAGGGGCATACGAATATGACCTTGAGGCCAATCTCGTTGGACCAGCTGGCGGACAGGATCACCAATCGCGCATCGGAACTCGGGGCGGCTCGATTCATCGTCGGTATCGCCGGTCCGCCGGCCGCCGGTAAGTCAACCCTCGCATGTGGACTCCGGGACGCGATCAACGAACCTGGATCGACCGAGGCTGCCGTGGTCGCGCCAATGGACGGGTTTCACCTCCCCAATAGCCAATTGGCAGAGGAAGGTTGGCTGTCCGAGAAGGGGCAACCGCACACATTCGATGTCGCTTCGTTTCTAGATCGGCTTCGCGAACTTCGGGTTACCGCTGATGACTCCGGCGTGCAGTGGCCGGAATATGATCGCAAGCTTCATGATCCGGTCCCTGGACCAGTCATCGGTGGTCGGAACCGCGTCGTGATCGTGGAGGGCAACTACTTGCTGCTCGACTGGCCCAGATGGGCAGAGGTACGAAATCTGCTGGATGAAGCCTGGTATGTTGATGTCGAATCAGAGGTAGCAGAGCAGCGGCTCTACCAACGTCATTTGCGGAGTGGTAGAACACCTGAGGAAGCTCGACGGAAGATCGCCGAAAGCGATCTCCCTAACCTTCACTTGATTGCCGAGACGAAGAAGTCAGCAGATCTGATCCTCGTTGCGCACGTCGGCGGATACTTTACTGAGGATCTAACGTAAGAAAGTTTCGCCAAAGTCGAGTTCCGAAGTACTGGCACGACAGGGTTGCGATTTCGGCTGCCCGACTGAGGGCTTCGACGAAGTCATGCCCGCCGGTTGCATAGTGACAGAACGCGCCGTGCAAGATATCGCCGGCGCCAAGGGTGTCGATAGCGTCTACCCGTTGGACGTCGATCTCCCCCGAACCCGTGTCACAGGAGTATCGAATAGGTCCCGCCCCATGGGTTATGGCCACCTTCTGGGGCCCGAGCGAGTGGACGTAGTCGATGACATCTGTCTCGGGCTTGCCCGCCAGATCGGGAGGCTCAAAGGCTATGGAGAGGATCGCAGCGTCAACTAGGGGGAGCAGCTCCCTATGTGCCACTTTCCAGCGGCCAGCGTCCAGAACTACAGGCACTCCGGCTTGGTTCGCCGCAGTCGCAATTCCGATTGCCAGCTCGGGGTGGTGCGCGTCGACCAAGACGATATCGGCGCGGTCCAGCCCCAGGGTGAGATCGTCGTCGAAGCGGGCGGAGATGCGCGAGCCGTCCAGTGAAACGATTGTCCTGGACTGGGATTTGTGCGAGACCAGAATGGAGGACACCGGGGGCTGGTGGTCTCCGTCGGCGGTGGCGTCCACGATCGTGACACCGTATTCCAGGAGATCCTGTCGGGCAATGTCGGCAAGGCGATGCTTACCCAAGGCGGTAATAAGCCGAGGAGGGTTGCCGGATAGGATCGCGAACGCAACCGCCGCGTTGGCTGCGGGGCCACCCGCGCCTAGGAATTGGTCGCGGGCAAGGGTTTTGCTGTCCTCGGGAGGGTATGAGTCCACACCGTAGGCGATGTCTACGGTCGTCAGGCCGACGAATATTGCGGACGCCATCTCACTCCTCTGTCTGGGCTACCAGGATGTGTTCAAGGTGCGTTGTCTGGTCGGAGTACGAACGAACCTTGACCACTGCCACGAAGTCGTTTGATCCAGCTCTGTCGTGCAGGATGTTCCAGTAGTTCGCAAGGTACCAGCTTGCGCCGGTAGTACCGCGCGGCCCGAGCCCGGCGCAGTAGATCCAGTTTCGGTGCGGATGCAGCTCAGGATTCGGTCGTACGCGCGCGATGATCCCCACGTTCGTGTCATCCGTTGAGCTGTAGCGAGTTCCGTCCTGTAGTTCGAGAAACTCCAGGTAGGCGCCGGACTCTGGATCGTCCTGGATCGTGAACAGCGGTTTGCGGCTGTCTTCCAGGTACATATGCGTGCAGTCGTTGCTGCTGAGCCCGAACGAGATGAACGGGCGGTTGCACTGGGCAACAATTTCTCGATCGCTCTCAATCGCGACATCGATGGATGTGTATCGCTGCAGGACGGAGAAGACGTATAGCAGTCCGCGAACATCATTCTCGGCGAGGGCCATTGGAACGTCGATGCGGTGTTTTGCCGGGAAGACACTATCGGGCTTACCGAAGATGTGTTGGCGGGCGATACCAGCATCCGAGAGGGCTTGCGTGGATGCGCGCGCCAGCTCGAAGGTTGGATAGACCAAAGTAGCGCCGTACCTGACCATTTCGGATCCAAGGAACGATTCGAAGCCTTCGTCGGCCTCTGGTAGATGTGTCGCTGGTCTTCCTGCCGCAGCTGGTCGGGCGGCGGCTTCCTGGAACAGCATGTCGGCCGTCCAACCCGGGAACATCGCCTCTAGGACACGGCAGTGATGGCCGCGGGGGATGGCTTGAATCTCTCCCGATAGCCATTTGTAGTACTGCGCCTTGCCCGGTGTCTGTTCGGCAAGCCTCGAGTCCAACCTGCGGGCGACTTTCTTGTACTCAGCGACGAAGTCCGAGTAGCCCTGCAGATGCCGGTCCTGCAGCAGGGTCTTAAGGGTGGTCACCATGGGAACCCCTCCCGCTACGCATTGGTGACGTCGATCACTCAAGTCTACGCCTGAAACCAGACAAAACAAGACTCTTGCGCTCCAAAAGTGGACGATCACAGCCACTTTCATGTCTTCATGAGACCTTTTTTCGCGAAAAGTGCTGATTAGCAAGATATTTCGCCAATTTCGCCAAAGGAGTTGAGTCTGTTGATCAGCAGGGATCGCCCCTCTGCTCTGCCGAGCAGGGTAGGGAGCTTCATCAGCGTCAAGACGGCCGCCGACCTGGTCGGGATGAGTCCGCAGACGATCAGAAACTGGATCAAAACCGGTGACCTGGAAGGGTTCCGCGTTAAGAACGGCCCCTGGCGCGTGAACCGTGACGAGCTGCTTGACCTCGTCCAGCCTGTCCGGCCGGGCTCCGCGGGCGGTGCGGCATGAACCCTCCAAACGATCGGTCGTGCACGACAAGTCGCGTCGAAGGGTTGGCTTCGATGAAGGAAACTCCCAACGGGTGCCACGAGGAGCCGGAGCGTGATCTCGTTTCCGAACACCTCGATCGGCTAGTAGCGCTTTCGCCGCCGGTCTCGGGCACGGCGCGCGCGAAATCGTCTGCACTGCCCGGAACCACCGGCCTGTTGCGGGAGGTGGCGTGATGAGCGACCCCCGTAGGATCGACCGCGCCGATGTCATCGAGGTGTTGTGGCCACTGAACGGCCCTCACACAGCGGACGCCATCGTGACCGCCAGTGTTGCCATCGCGCAGTTGTGGCGGTACCTCGCCCATGCCACATTGCGCAGCGACGCCGAAGGGTTGGCTGCACCGGCGGATGTGTTCGTCACGGTCAACAATCTCGCAATCTCCGGAAACAGTGCTGCACAGGTGCTGTCGCAGTTCAACCAGTGGACTGATCGAGCCAAGAAGCAGCCCGAACTCGCTCACGACGAGGACCTCCCGCGCGACTTGACCCGTGGAGCCGTCACCATCGCGGGGTTCGCGCTGGGTTCAGCAGCCAACCAGTTCGATGTTGTGGCCCAACAGCTTTACAAGGCTGCTTCAATCCTTGGCCACCTCTATCTCGATCGCGACAGCGAAAACGGTGGGCGGTTATGAATCGCCTAGACCTGTTCCTGTTTGTTCTGGTCGTCCTGGGTGTCGCGCTGTTGAGTGCGCCGCAGTTCGTGGCGAGCGTGCTGATCGGCGCGGGCGTGATCGTGTTCGGTTTGCGCTGGTTCGTGCGGTCGTCGCGGAGGAGGTGGCGGCGATGAATCCGCTGGATTTCGCCCGCTACCACTCGGGGATGCCGGCGCTATCGGGCCGCGAGTACGACCCCGCCACTTTGATTGCGCCGGAGGTGTACGTCGAGTCGCTGCGGTGGCGGCTGATGTTCGCTGCGGTGGCCGTGGTGTTCGGGGCGGGTGTCGTGGTCGGGATCATGCTCGGCCAGGGCAGCCCCGCGACGGCACCGTCGCCGAATGTGTGCCGTGCGGACGAGGTTTCGCGCATCGACTGCATCCACGTCACGGTCGCTCCGACCCCGACCGAGGCGGTGTGGCGATGAACTGGACCGCGCTGTTCGGACCGAAGGCGGTTCTGGAGGCCGAGAACCAGCGACTGCGACGAGCTCTGGCCGACCGCGAGGCCCAAGTGTCGGAGCTGTCGACGGCGTTGGACGACGCGCTGGACCGTGAGCAGATGCACGCCCTATCGGCCCCGCATGAGCAGCTCACGCCGGCGGCCTGGATCGACCGGGTCGGCCAGGTCCGCGCCCAGCACCCCGCCCCCGAAGGCCATGAGGCCCGCGGGACGACCGCTCAGACGAGCGTGCGGCCGTGGATGCGGGAACTCGACAGCACCGCCACGAGTGCACCAGTCACTGCAGATCGGAGGCGGTCACGATGAGCATCGAGATCACGACCGAGCAGCAGCCGCTGACCGAGGAAGCGGCACGCGAGCTCACCGACAACATCCGTGCCCGGGTGGAGCAGGTATGGGAGCTCGTCCGGCACGCCTACACGGGCCGTGTGTGGACGGTGCTCGGCTACGACAGCTGGGACACCTACTGTGCTGCCGAGTTCGACGGCGCCCAGCTGCGTATCCCGCGCGAGGACCGCGCCGAAGTCGTGGCCTCCCTGCGCGACATCGGCATGAGCACCCGCGCCATCGCCGCCGCGACCGGTTTGAGCCAGCCGACGGTGTCTCGGGAACTGTCGTCGAGTGATTCAAATGAATCACCTGACTCGGTGGTCGGTTTGGACGGCCGGACTTATCAGCCGAAACCCATTGAACGCGAACCAATTACCGATAGCGACAACGAGATCGGCCCTGCCGAGAACGGCGAGCCGGCGGTGGCACCGCGTCGGCGGCGTCCGATCACCGATTCGTTCGACACCGCCCGCGGAGAGCTGCTGACCAAGACGAACACGCTGGTCCGGCTGACCGGTGATGACCGTTTCGACCGGCACGCGGGGCAGCTCTCGCACCGGTTCCTCGCTGATCTGCTTCGCGCACGCGACGCCCTGAACCAGGTCATCGACCGGCTCTCCGATTCTTCTGACCGTCCCGAGGAGGGATAACCCATGCATCTGGTCGACCCCGATCACACTCCCGTGACCAGCCAGGTCATGGACGTCGACAGCGCCCTGGCGCGGCGTTGGCTCGAACGTAACCCGAACAACCGGCCGATCCGCCAGGCGCGGGTGCAGCAGTACTACGACGACATGGTGTCAGGCCGTTGGCGTTTCAACGGTGAAGCGATCAAGTTCGGCCCCGACGGGGAACTCCTGGATGGCCAGCACCGCCTGCAGGCCATCGCCCGCACCACCGGCATGCGCTTCCCGATGCTGATCGTGCGCGGCCTGTCCCCGGACACCCAGGTCACCATGGACCAGGGCGCCAAACGCACCCCCAGCGACCAGCTCACCATCACCGGGATCACCAGCCACAACACCTCGATGGTCGCGGCCGCGCTGCGCGTCTACATGGTGTGGATGGAGGGCAACCTCTTCGGCGACATCGTGCGCGGGGGCGGTGTGTCCACCACGCGGGTGGTCGAATTCGCCACCGCCTACCCGGAACTGGTCACCATCGCTGACCGGTTCACCGTCGTCGCCAAGCGGTTGAAGGCCCGTCCGGCGGTGGCGTGCGCGGTCGCGATGCGGCTGTCGGAAATCGATGCGGCCGCTGCGGCGGAGTTCGTGCGGCTGTGGGACTGCGGCGCCGGCCTGGCGGCCGATTCCCCGATCCTCGCGCTGCGTGACCGCCTCGATTCCATCCGCGTCAACCGGCTGCGTATCAGCGACCGCGAACAGATCGGGCTGATCGTCACCGCATGGAACCTGTGGCGACGTGGGCGCGCGGTCACCAAGCTGCAGCGTCCCAAGGGTGGATTCACCTCCGAGAACTTCCCGGAGCCGAGATGACCACGCAGCGAGAGGAATCGGCAGAGCTCGCCGCTCTGCATGCCGAACGCGACCGTCTCAACACCGTGAACGGCGTCCTGTCCGACATCGTCAACGCCGCCTGCGACACGGCACAGCGCAAGGGCTACCGCGACTGCGCCGCCGAGGACACCAAACGCGACCACTGGCAGGCGGTTAACAAGCCCGTCCTGGCCGAGTTCCTCGCCGCCGCAGACGCGTACCACGAGGCGCGATGGGGCAGCGAGTCTGTCGCCGAATCCCGTGCCGCGATCGAACGGGCCTATGCAAACGACCCGGACATGCGTGCGTTGATCGTGAAGGCCCGCACGGATCTGGCGGCGCGTCACCAATCTGCTGAGCCGGTTGAGCGTGATCGGCGGCGGTCGCGGTGAACGCTCGATTCCATGATCCCGAAGGCAAGCGGTACGGGATCCCCACTTACCCGTGGCGGATGGCGCCGGCGCATTTGCGGACCGAAAGTCAACTGGCGCAGGAGAAACGGCGTCCGGGCGGCGAAGCCCACGCACAGGTGTTGGGCGGGATGAGCCGTCGCGGGCACAAGTTGCAGGCGTTGCTGTACGACGAGGCCGAGGCAGTACCGAAGCGCGAATGCTCTGACGCGCAGCTGGAGTCGTTGAAGATCGCCCGCTGGGTGCGGTCGGTGAACGCGTGCGAGGACCGCGGGATCGACGCCACCGATATGCGGGAGCTGATTGTGCAGGCCCGCGCCGATCTGGCGGCTCGCCGCGAAACCAAACGTCGGCGTGGTGAGCGTGATAGGAGGCGGTCACGGTGAGCTGCGCATGCGGAACCGATCAGGCCAAGGGCCGCGGGCTGTGTGCGACCCACTATGCCGAGCACCGGCGTCGCGAGATCGCGTATGGGCGTTGGAATCCTCGGGTGCCCGCCGACGCGGTGCGCGCACACGTGGAGGCGATGGCCGCGGCCGGTGTGAACCAGAACCAACTGGCCAAGCTGACCGGCGTCGCCCAGCCGTCGCTGTCCCGAATCATGGCCACCGGCCCGGAGAAGAAGATCGCCACGTGGGTGGAAGCAGCGGTGCTGGCGGTGCCCGTACCCGAGCGGGCCGCCGAGGTGACCACCGACACCGCGCTGGTCCCGATCCTGGGTGCCCGCCGGCGCTTCCAAGCGTTGGTGGCGTCGGGGTATCCGGCGGCGCAGCTGGCTCGGGAGCTGGGCGTGACCCGCACCAATCGCACGATTCATTCGCTGATGGGCCAGCGCGCTGACAGCGACGGGCGTGTCACCCATGAGATTTCGGCCGAGCGTGAGCGCGCGGTCAAAACCTTGTTCGACCGGTTTCAGATGACGCCGGGCCCGTCGGCGCAGTCGCGGGCGTTGGGGGAGCGGCGCGGCTGGCCGCTGCCGATGGAGTGGGACGAACACGCCCTCGACGACCCGAACGCCCGCCCGGTCCGCGCCCGCTGGACCCCCGGATCGGCGTGGGAGGAACGGCGCGAACAGGTCACCGCGCTGACCGCCCGCGGGCTGACCGAGGACGAGATCGCCGACCGACTCGGGATCAACCCCCGCCAGGTCGCGCGCGACCGCGCCCGCCACACCCACAACGCAGAACGCACCGACGCCGCGGCCGGCCGCGCCACCACTTCCACGCCAGAGAGGAGGCGCAGCCGATGAGCCAGGTCAATGCCGACCGTTTCGCCGCGCTGGACCGGCGTCACCGCGTCGCGATCATCGACGGGCTCCGCGTCGCCGGGCTTACCTACCACGAGATCAACAAACTGCTCGGGGTTTCGTTGCGGCAGATCGAAACCGTGCTCGGTGAGGCGGAAGCCTTGCGGGCCCAGGGTTTCCGCACCAAGGAGATCGCCGCCGAAATCGGGATACCGGTCGGGTCGCTGGGGCGGGTGTTGCCGCCGCGGCGGCGCGGCACCGTGACCGCCCGCCAGGACGAGGTACTCGCCGGAGTCACGCATATGCGCGGCATGCAGGTCGACGTGCTCGCCGAGTACCTCAACGTGTTGGAGTCCACCGCGTATGCGCTGGTGCGGGAGCTGATCACCAAAGGCATGCTCTGCGAGCTGACGAAGGTTCAGCGCGGCCGGGCGTGGGTGTACGCGCCGCCGCTGGTCGAGCAGCGGTATCTGGGGTGGAAGCCTGGCGAGTGGAGCCCGCCGCTGATGTACGCCGAGCACTACCGGGCTGTCGCACAGGCGCGGATCATGCTCGTCGGCAGCGATCGCCGCGCATTCATCTCCGAGCGCACCCTGCGTCACGACGCCAACCGCTCCGCGCGGGTCACGGCCGAGAAGCGCCGCACCGCAACGATGTTGGAGTTCTCCACCGGGCGTGAGCCGATCCCGGGATGCCCCCACATCCACGACGGCCGGTTCCTGGGTGTGGTACGCGGCACCTACGGCTGGTGGGCCCTGGAGGTCGAGCTTTCGGTCAAGGACCGCGCGTCGATGGACACCGCATTGCGGGGTGCGATCCGCGCCGCCCAGGACGCGCACCCGTACTCGATGGTCGGCCTGCTCTACCTGTGCCGCAGCGAGGCCGTGCTGAAAAACGTGGAGGCTGCGGCCAACCGGCTGGAATCCGAAGCCGAATTCGCGGACTCGCCGCTGGCACTGCACATCCAGGACTTCGACAAGCAATGGAAGTCCTTCCTCGACGCCCGCAATGTGCTGCGCGAAGCCAAACGCAAAGAAAAGCGTGAGCGCGAGGCAAAACGCCAGTCCAGCAGCACCTTTCAAACCTTTTAGGAAACGTCATGACCAACGACTGTGTCGCCCTGATCACTCCCACCGACTGCGGCCCGACCACCACCGCCACACCACTGCCCGCCGACTCGACGCCCACGGCGAACGAGTTCGCCCCGATGACCCCAGAGGCCCCGCCCGGCACCCCGCCGGCGGTGCGGGCGGTCACCGACCCGGTCACCCACTTGTCGGGCCCGAACCTGGCGCATGCCGGACAGGCCGCCGAGACCGCGCTGGTGTGCGGGGCGGCGCTGGCGGCGATGCTTGTGTTGATCGTGGCTGTGGCCGCGGTCCGGCCGCTGGAGCCGCACCGGCTACGCAATTTCGCTGCCGCCGCATGGGCATTGCCACTGACCTCGGCGCTGGCGGGCGGGTCGTGGTCGACCCCGTTGAGCCTGCTGTGGGACGGCGCGCAGCACCTCGCCGGCGGGCAGCTGGGCGGGCTGTCGATGATGCTGATCATCGGCTTGCCCGCGACCATGGTCGCCGCGTCGCTGTGGTGGGCGCATTTCCTGGTCAAGACCGAGACCGTCGGGTTGAAGTCGCTGCGGCGCACCAAACGCGTTCAGGACTCCCTCACCATCCGCCGGCATCAGGCGGCGGCGCGGGCGGCGAAACTCGGTGCGCCCCTGCACCGCGGCCACGACATCGTGCTGGGCACCCTCGTCGAGACCGTCAGCTACAAATCTCCCGGAGTGTGGCGGTCACTGACCAAGCGGCACGAACCGTGGCTGGCCATCCCGTACGCCGATGCCAAGAAGCAGCAGGCCCTGTTCGGCACCACCGGCAGCGGCAAAACCACTCTCTACGAACAGTATTCCGAAGCACTGTTCGACTACGAATGGCGGGCCTGGCAGAAATGGGCCGGCGTGCCGGGCATGGCGGGCAAACACTCGCGTCCGCTGCTGGCGATGATCTCCTGCAAGGGCGGGGTCGACGACCACGAACTCGGGCTCAGCATCCGCAAGACCATGATCGCCCGGGGCGTGGACCCGAAACGCATCGCGTTGGTGGGTGTGCCCGGGATGGACACCCTCGACGCCTGGGACAAGACCCCGGCCCGGGATCTGCGCGCCATGGTCGCGGCACTGCTGGCCGCGACCAGCGAGGCCACCACCGCCGAAGGCCAGCACTTCGAGAGCATGCAAACCCGCATCGCCGCCCTGGTGGTGGACAACCCGACCGGCAAGCCCCGCAACCACACCGAGTTTCTGGACCTGCTGGTCGAGGACAACCTCAAGAAGGCATGGAACTACGCGCCGGATGTGGTGCGCCAGATCGATGCCATGCAGGCCGAGAAGGTCCCGCAACTCGACGACGCACTGATCAAGTGCACCAACCTGTTCGAAGACCTCAAAGACGCCAACGGGCGCATGGTCTTCGACGACGGCGTCGACCTCGACGACCTCGACGTGCTGTTCATGACCGTGCCCGCCCTGGACAAGGACGCCGCCCGCGCCCAGGTCGCGATGACCCTGCGACTGTTGATGCAGCGCGCCGGACGCACCGCGAAAGCGCTGCGGCGCAGCGTGATCCTGTTCATCGACGAACTGTCGGCCCTGACCACCAAGCACGGGTCGATCGGGATCGAGGACATCGCCGAGCGGGGCCGCTCCCAGAAGATCGCCATGGTGTTCTGCGGCCAATCCCCGGAATCGGTCGCCCCCGACGAATGGTCGCTGAACCGGCTGCTGAAGACCTGCGCCGGCGGAGTCCTGCTGGGCTACATGGAAAACGCGGGCGAGCTGTGCAAACACGCCGGATCCGTCCCGGCCATGCTGCCGTCACGGCACCTGATCAAAGGCCAGCGCCACGGCGACGAAGGCCAAGTCTCCATCGGCGAGAAATGGCTGGTCGACCCCGCCCGGGTCAGCCGATTCGACACCGGTGAGTTCGTGTTCTTCAAACAGGGCCGCGCCGACTACGGCCGCGTCGTACTGCGCGACAAATCCGAACAGACCCGCCTGCCCGGGACCTCACCCGCCCCTGCCCCACGCACCGGCGACGACCCCACCCCCGCCACCGCATAACCCGCCCGATCCAGGCGCGAATCGATTGGAGCACAACAACTATGCGCATTTTCCGTGACCACGACGACGACCACGACGGCGACGACCACGACAACGACCAACCCCGCGCCGGCATCAACCGCGACGAGATCGCCGCCCACGCCGACCTGCTGGCCGACGAGATCGCCGACTACCTCGCCGACCCCACCGCCTACGACACCGACCCCGCCGACGAGACCGTCCAGCGCCCGCCGGCCAAACCGATCCTGCGGCTGGTCCCGCCCCTGCCCACACAGGAGCAGCCCGCGACCGCCGCGCCCGTGGAATCGGGCGACCCGGCACCGGTCCCGTCGGCGAAACCCCATACCCGTGGCCAGATTTGGCGCGCGAGCGCGGCCGGTTCCTTCGTTGTGGTCGGTCTGGCCACCACCGCGGCGTGGGGACAGCCCGCCGACGTCGGCGGCCCCGTCGTCGTCTACGGGCTGGGCTGGATCGCCTACCTGGCCTGGAATGCCGCCCGCCGTCCCTCCCCGTCGATGGCGCTGGCCACCTTCACCGAACACCGCGCCGCTCGCGCCCAGCAGCGCGGCATCCACTGACCCCCGCAATTCACCACAAAAGGAGAGGAAACACCTTGCACACCAACACCTCCGGAGCGATCGGCCTCGGCATCGCCGCCGGCGTCGTCGCCGGGATCGCGACCGTTGCCACGATCATCGCCATCGACGATTTCGATCTCGACACCCGAGTCTCGGAAGCCATCACCCGGTCGCGGATGACGGAAGCCGAGCGCACCGAACTCGCCGCGACCCGACGCCTGATCGACCACCAGGCCCAGCAACAGCGCGAACAGCGCGAACGCGGCGAGAGCTACAAGCGCTCCAAGTTCCGCCCTGACCTGCTGTCGGGCACCCGCAGCGAGTTGGTCGACCTGTCGCTGTCCGGGCTGATCTGCGAAATCCTGCACGCGCGCCGCCAAGTCCGCCACGCCTGGACCGCCGACCCGGTCACCGGCGGCCTCGACTACGCCTCGCTCAATACCTGGACCGACCAGCTGCAAGCCATGCGCTCCGAATTCGACCGCCGCCGCGACAACCCCAACGCCGGGCAGGCCCTCAACCTGCTGGACCGCATGCGCTGGCAGGCCGCCTACAGCGAGGTGCACGGCTTCGACGAGCTCACCACTGAGGTGCCCAGCCCCGCAGCCGACACCACCACCGCCGTCGCGCAGTCCTGACGAAAACCCCTATCCCCGAAAGGAATCCGATGTTCAAGAACCGAAACGAACCGATCCCGCCCATCCCCAGCGACCTCTACAACGAGATCGGCCAGCTCGCCGACCGAGTGCAGGCGCTGCGGGCGGACGTCGCCCGAATCCGCGGCGAGTAAGCGCAACTGGCGCAGTCCCCGAAGTCGCTGCGCGTCGACGAGCTCGGCGCCCCGACCGACCCGCGCGAGGCGGTCATCCTCACCCACTCCGCGTTGCGGGCGGTGGACCGCGATCTGGAAACCGTCGAGATGGGCATCACCTACGCCCACGGGCCCGCGTCCCGCATCAGCCTTACCGACGCCGCCGCCGAGCACCGCGAACAGCAACTCGGCCAGCAGCGTCCCCCGATCGAACGCACGCGATAGCTCAAAACCCTTGTGAAGGAAAGGAATACCAACCGCATGACCGACGAACTCGACCCTGCCGAAGATCTGATCCACACGCTGGCGACCGTCGCCGCCGCGACCGCGGACATGACCGTGTGCTGGCGGCGCGCGGCGCATCGGGAGCTGATCGAGCCCGAGCACAACCGCGATCACAGCGACGGCGTGCTGTCGGGGCTCTGGCTGGCGCTGCTGACCCTCGTGGTACTCGGACCCGGAACCGACATCGACAAGGGCCGCCACCTGCTGAGGGTCGAACAGCGGCTTCCCGAGCATCTTCGAGCGCTCACCCACGACAGCGACGACCTCACCGGCCCGGTCGAGGACCTGCCCGACGACCTCGCCATCGATGCCTACTGCGACGCCGTCCACTACCTGCGCAAGACCACCACCGCCACCCGCAAGCAGTGGGACCTGTGCAAGCAACTGCTCGACCAGGCCATCGTCGCGGTCACACCGTGCGACCCCTCCCTGAACTGACCAAACCCGCTACCGCCGAAAGGAATTCACACCCTCATGTCCGAAATGGATGACATCACCCGCGAAGCCGGACGCTTCACCGCCCAGATCGCGCAACTGCTGGCGCGGCTCTCCCACGCCAAGGGCTGGCGGGAGAAGCGCCAGATCAAGAGGGGCATCAACCTGCTGGTGCGCGAACAGACCCGCACCGCCGAACAGCTGCGCACCGTTGAGTTGCAGGCCACCGCCGGCGCGATCGACAACTATCGCCAGCACTCCGCGGCGGTCAATGCCCGCGCGATCGATCCGGGCACCAGCGCCGAACAGCGGGTGCGTGACCGGGAATCGCTGGCGCGCCACCACGGCGACCTGGAGGCGCGGGTCCTGGAATCGGAGATGCTGACGCCTATCGAGCAGGGTATCGCCCTCGATGGGATGGCTGCGGCCACCCGGTTCCCGGACTTCAAACTCGGCAACCTGTTCAAACACGCCCGCAAGGTGCGCGGCCTGGACGCGCTGCGCTACCGCGCCCAGGTCGCCCGCGCCCACGCTGCCACCGGTATCGCCCGCACCCCCGCCTACTCCCGGCCCGTAATCACACAGTCCCACAACGGGAACGGTCAGGCCCATCCGGGCCGTCAACTGGGCAGCGGGTATTCGATGGCGCAGGCCGATGCCGTGCAGATGATCCGGCGCAGCCAGGCCGTCGACCGCCCCTGGGCGCCGCACCCGCAGCAACGGGACGCTGCCGCACAACAGGCCGCCCGGGCTGCCGCGCAGGCCGGGCTGTCGGCTGAGCAGATCACCTGGGAGTTCAACAACGCCACCGCGAACTCCCGCGCCGAGGTCGCCATCGTCGCCCGCTACCCCGGCCCCAACGGTGACCTCGAAAAGGTGGACAACCAAGTCGGGTTGCACCCGAACGAACGGGAAGCCGCTGCGTGGGCCGCGATGCGGCAGGGGCAGATCGCCCAGTTCGGCACCCCGAAGGCGGTGCGGTTGTCCGGGACCGAAAGCGGTCACAGTGAGCCGTTCTTCACCACCGAGGGCAGCCATGCGTTCGTCACCGACGAGGTCAACGGCTGGCGCGCCGAGGTCGACCGCCCCGTCCACGACCAGCCCCCGGAAACCACCGGGCAGGACAGATCCCGCGAAAAGTCTTCCAGCAGTGGAGGTTCGGAGGATCTGGAGCGTCGGGTGCTGATGTTGCAGCGTGGCCTGGACGCGGTCACCGCCGACCGCGACACCCACAAGCAGCAGCTGGAATCGGTGCGCGCGGAACTGGACACGTTGAAAAACACCCAGTTGCGCACCAACCGCGAGTTGCGGGAGGCCCGCGAACAGCTCGACACCGTCGGCGCCGAGCGGGACCGCTACCGCGGTGAACGCGACGAAGCGGTCGAGCGGCTCAAGCAGCAGACCCCCGAACGCGACCGGTACGGCAGCCCAGAACGGCAAGCCGAGCAGGCCAAGGCCGCCGCGCACGGGCGAGCCCTGGCGGAGGACACGCAGATCCAGGACGCGACGGATCAGATGCGACACAGCCAGGGCGGCGACTTCGACCAGACATACCGCCACGGACGAGGCAACGGATTCGGTCCGGAGAAGCCGCGTCCGCCGATCCAGCGGGAGCGGTGATCATGCACAGCGAGCACGAAGAAGCGATGCGCGCGGACTTCCATGACCGCCAGGCGCAGATGTTGAAGATGGCGCAGCCCGAGGTCAGCGACGACCAGCGCTACGAGATCGCCGACCGGATCGTCGATTACGACCGTCGGTGGCAGTCCGGACCGTACGCCGAGGACTGGGAGTTCCTGCGTGCCGCGCACGCCGACTGGCGCGACCGCCCCGAAATGATGGCCCGCTTCGCCCGCGACCTGGATGTCAGCCGCAACGTCTGGGAGGACTACGGGCTCAGCGACGTCAGCCGACGCAGCGTGACCCAGGCCCGCCACATCGCCGATGAGGAACGCGCCGCCATCGCTGCCCTCGCCCATCGGCAGCCGATCCGAAGGGAGCGCTGAGCCATGGAATCCGAGCACGAGGAAGCCATGCGCAGCGACTTCCGGGAACAGGCATCGCTACAGGCACGCACGTATCAGGCCGGGGTGACCGAGAACGAGATCGGGGAGAGCTTCAGCAAAGTCCGTGAGATCCACGGCCGCTGGAACTCCGGCCCGTACGCCGAGCAGTGGCGCTACCTCGCGGATGCGTACACCGACTTCCGCGATCGACCCGACACAATGGACCGGTTCCTCGACAACGTCGAGCACAACCTCGCCCAGGGTTGGGACGGTGGCCTGGACGAGGTGCAGCGTCGCAGCCTGTATCAGGCCAAGGAGCTGACCGAACCGCAGCGGGTGCGCCCGTGGGGCCGGATCCAGCGGGAGCGCTGATCGGTCATGGATCGCGATCCGGCTCACGGGCGTTCGTGGCAGCTGATCACCGCTGCCCTGACTGCCACCATGGGTCCGGGCCGGGACCGGGCACGGTGGACATTGTTCCTGTGCCCGGTCCACGAGGCCGACGGGCAACACCACACCCCTTCCCTCGGGGTCCGCTACGACCCCACCCAGGGCAAAACCATCGTCCGCTGCTTCGCCCACTGCGACGACAAAGACGTCCTCGACAAGATCGGACTCCGCGTCCGAGACATGTGGGATCGCCTGCCCGAACGCAACCCTCACCAGCCGCAGCAGCGCGGGCAACGTCGCCCGCCGTCGGCGGCTCAGCAGGCGCATCAGCAGCGAGTGTCGTTGGTGGACAAGGCGATCGATTACGCGCGGCTGCCGATCCCGTCCAAACCTGATCTCGGCGAGGCGATCGGGCCGACGGAGAGCGTGTGCGGCTACCTCTACCGGCGCGCCGACGGCGGTGAGGAGGGTGTGGTCGTGCGGCACACGACCCCGCACGAGCACGGCGAGAAGAAGTCCTTCACCCAAGCGCACTGGACCGGAACCAGTTGGGAACCCACCGGTTTCGTGCCGATCCCGTACCGGCTCCCGGAACTCCTCGACGGCGTGCAGGCCGGGCGGGAGATCTACGTGGTCGAGGGCGAGAAGGACGTCGGGCGCGCCATGGACGCAGGCCAGGTCGCCACCTGCAACGCCATGGGCGCCGGTAGCTGGACTCCCGAGCACGCGAAATGGTTGCACGGGGCGGGGCGGGTGATCGTGGTCGCCGACCGCGACCGTCCCGGCTACCACCACGCCGCCAAGGTCGCTGAAACCCTGCACGGCCACGTCGGTGAGGTCCGGGTGCTGCAGGCCGCCGCGGGCAAGGACCTGTCCGACCACCTCGACGCCGGCCACGGTTTCGCCGAGCTGGAGATGGTGCCCTACCTCGACCGCCACTACCGCCAACTGCGGCCGGGCCCGCAACCCCGGCGGCAGGTCACCCGCAGCCGCTGACCCTTTCCACTTCTATCCCTGATTGATCACAAAAGGAGAAAACCGTTATGACCAGCACCAATTTCGGACAGCGCTTCACTGCCGCCGCCGCGAAGATCCCGTCGGCGTTCGGCAAGAACAGCACGCCGGGCACCACCGTGTACGGGCGCATCACCAAGATCGGTGAACAGCCGAAGCTGAAGTACGGCGGCGCGCCGGGCGAGGTCGACACCGACGATCACGGCAATGTCATCCAGCAGTTGTTCATCACCATCGAGACCCCGAACGGGACGCGCAACCTGTATCCGACCAGCCGCATGGAACAGGCCATCGGACAGGCGATGAACGCCTCGGGCGCAACCAGTTTCGACGTCGGCGCCACCTTGTCGGTCACCTACACCGGCCCCGATCCCGACAACGACAAGGCCCGCCTCTACACCGCCGTCTACACCCCCGCGGTACTCGCGAACGGCGGTGGCAGGTGACCGGCAACGACGCCGGATCGATCGTGGGGCGCACCAATGCCGTTGCGCCCCACGGCACACCCCGCGTCGACACTGTCGCACCACCGGCAACCAGCCAGCACGGACGCGACACCACCCCACCCGCGCCCCGCCCAGGGCTGGGCGAGGCGCTCACGACCTTCCGTGAGGAGGCGATCATGACCAACGTCCGCGACAGCCGCGACAGCGTGTCGCAGCAGCCGCGCGACACCCGTCGCATACGCGACACCGATGCGACAGACCGCGGCGGCAAGGTCGTCGCCTGGGCCGGATTCATCTTCGGATCGGTCCTGTCGATCGTGATGAACTGGCTGCACACCTGGTTGCCCGCCGCATCCAAGCCACACGGCTGGTCGCCGGGAGTATGGCCGCAAATCGGTTCCGCCGTCTGGCCTGTCACGCTGTTGCTGGCCGTCGAAGCGCTCTCGCGAGTCCGCTGGCGACCCGGTTTGGCGTGGTCGCTGGCCCGCTACGGCGGTGTCGGCACCGTCGCCGCCGGCTCGGCGCTCATCTCCTACGGCCATGTCCACGACGTCCTGCAAAGCTGGGAGTACGGCGCCGTGGGCTCCGCCGTCGGCCCGCTGGTGCTGGACGGGCTGATGGTCGCCTGCGGCTTTGCCCTGCTCTCCGAATCCAGTTCCCGCGCCACCGGCAGGGATGCCGCACGCACTCCTGCGGTTGTGGTCGATGTTCGCGCGCACACCGCGCCCGGCAGCGTTCCGGCTGCGGAGGTCGGCGAACCGTCCGCCGCATCCGTCAACGCGGTAAGCCACCATGACAGCCCTGGAGCGTTTGCTGGGGATGTCCTCGGGTCGGAATTGCCTGTGCGACACCAGGATGCGACGCCGCGACAGCCTGATGCGACGGGCGCGCCACCAGGCGACAGTCCTGCGACAGCCCGCGACAGCGACGATCCGATCACGCGCGACGAGCGCATCCTGGCGCTGCATGCCGCGGGTCGTTCCACACGCGAGATCGCAGACGAAATCGGTGTCCATCACTCCACTGTCGCGCGAGTCGTCGCACGCTACGGCGGCAGCGACACCACCCGCGACACCCTGTCGGGATTGCGACTGATCCAACCTCCTGCAAACGGTGAGGAAACCGCGTCATGACCGGTATCGAATGGACCGAGACAACCTGGAACCCGGTCACCGGCTGCGACCGCGTCAGCAGCGGCTGCACCAACTGCTACGCGCTGTCGATGGCCAAGCGGCTCAAGGCAATGGGCGCGCCGAAATATCAGATCGACGGCGACCCACGCACCTCCGGGCCCGGATTCGCGGTCACGATTCATCCTGCAGCACTGGACATCCCCCGCCGCTGGCGCTCACCGAAGCTGGTGTTCGTCAACTCCATGTCCGACCTGTTCCACGCCCACGTCCCTGAAGCGTTCATCCGCGACGTGTTCGAGGTGATCGCCTCGACACCCCAGCACACCTACCAGATACTCACGAAACGCTCCCTGCGAGCACGCCGGTTGGCCAACCGACTGCCCTGGCCACCCAACCTATGGATGGGTGTCTCGGTCGAGAACCAGGACACACTCATCCGGGCCGGGCATCTGCTCGACATACCCGCAGCCGTCCGGTTCCTGTCCTGCGAACCACTCCTCGGGCCCGTCGACCTCACCGCGGTACTGCGCAGCCGGCACGACGGAATCGGATGGGTGATCGTCGGCGGCGAATCCGGCCCTGGTGCCCGCCCAGTCTCCCAGGAGTGGGTGCGAGCACTACGAGATCACTGCGTCAGCGCCGGCGTGCCGTTCTTCTTCAAACAATGGGGCGGACGCACCCCCAAGCAGAACGGCCGGAGCCTCGACGGCGTCATCTGGGACCAGCTCCCCGTCCGTCTGCCCGAAATCCACCATGCGGAGGCCCAGACCCCAGCGCACGCCGATGCGCGCCATGTCGACCACGAGATTCGAGAAGGGATGAAGCCGTGACGGCGACCAATGAGAGTGAGCGCGCGCCTATGCGCCGCTGGGTACCCACCAACGATGCGGCCGCTCACATCCACCGGCATCCGGAGGTGCTGCGGCGCTGGAATCGGCACCGTGACGAACATCCGTGGTTGCCGATGCCGCGGCGAGTGGGGAAGAACCTGCTCTGGGATCTCGACGAGCTGGACGCTGCCATCGATGGGCAAGTCGACCGACGCGAAGGGCTGTAGAGGTGCCCGGGGGACGCCCACCGCGACCGATCGGAGTGCCCGGCAAAGTGACGTTGACCGAGCTGGCACCCGGACACTTCGAGGCCCGCGTCAAGGTCCGCGACGCTGCCGGCCGACGGCGCGAAGTCTCCCGGGTGTCCCCGGAAAGGCTGGATGCACGAGGACGGAAAGTGCCGGACCGCAACGGTTCTCGCGCAGCCGACGCGGTCTTGGCCGCCGCCCGTGACGTCAAAGTCGACCACGACAGCGAGATCACCGGCAGTATGCGGGTTCGCAAGTTGTGGACGCTGTACCGGGAGCGCCTCGTTGCTCTGCAACGAGCGCCCAGAACACTCGAACGCTATGACGACGTCGCCGTGATGTTCAACAAGGCGTTCGGGGATCTGACCGTAGCGGAGGTCACCACCGGCGCCGTCGAGAAGTTCCTGACCGAGGTCGGCACCGAGCAAGGCCCTGGATCCATGGCCAGTGCCCGCTCGGTGCTCTCGGGCATGTTCCGCTACGCCGTCCGCCGTGGCGCGCGGGAGGTCAATCCGGTGCGCGAGGTGGAACTGCCCCAGAACCTGGAAGCCAAGGGGCGCACCGGCGGAGCCCGCGACATCACCGTCGACGAACTGCGGTTCATCCTCACCGCCGTCCGGGTCTCGACGCTGCCGTGCCCGCGAAAACTCACCAAGCAGGAACGCGAGCGACCCAAACCGCTCAAGGCCTACACCCCGCCCACCGTCGCCGACTACTGCGCCAGCACCGATCTGGCCGATTGGGTGACACTGTTGGCAGCCACCGGACTCCGCCGCAGCCAAGTACTCGCCCTGTTGTGGTCCGACATCGATCTCGACGACAAGACGTTGCGGACGAGTGGGAAGGTCGTGCGCGTCGCGGGGCAAGGACTCGCCCGGATGGTGCAGGAGGCCGACCCAAAGAACCGCAAGGGCCGAATTGCGCTGCCGGAGTTCGCGGTCGTCATGCTCACCCAGCGCCAGCAGCTACTCGAGGAACGTAATCGGACACGCCGACCAGCGAAGCCTCCCGAATACGACCTGGTGTTCCCCTCCACACGGTGGACGATGCGGGACCCGGACAACGTCCAGGACCAATGGCAGCGGGTGCGCGCGGCGCTCGGCATTCCCGACGACATCACCGCGCACAGCTTCCGCGGCGCAGTCGCGACGATCCTCGACGACGCCGGACTGTCCGCCCGCGTCGCCGCCGACGTCCTCGGACACGCCGACCCGTCGATGACTCAGCGCCGCTACATGGCCCGCGGGCGAGTGCATCCGGCCGCGGCCGCCGCGCTGCACAGCGCGGTCAGCGACGAATGAGTTAGTGGGGAGTTTGTGAGGGGATCGGTCCCGGTTTGCGGGTTCCCCGGTACGGGTATTGGTGTAACTGCCAGCGTTGTCGCTGGTCAGTCACCCCTTGTGCGCCCCCGGCAGGAATCGAACCTGCGACCTAGGGATTAGAAGGCCCTTGCTCTATCCAACTGAGCTACGGAGGCAGTGCGGGCATCGGCGGTGATGCGGGCTCCAAACACCTTGACCGAAATCGATCTCGGTGTCCAGCGCGTTAAGTATAGCGAGCGTCCAGATCAGCAAAGCTGGGTCGCGTAGCAACTGTTCGGCGCGTCGGGGCGGTTGTGCAGACCGGAGGACCGGAAACCCCAGGGGAGTCTGGACGGGCACTCCGAACTACGCTGGGCCCATGTCGTCAGTGCAGGACCCGCCCGCGGGATCGGATGTTTCGCCGAATCGGTCGGGTTCGGGGGTGACGTTCGCGGCGATCACGGCACTGGGTGGCGCGGCGACCGCGCTGGTGGCGGCGCTGGTCGTGGCGTTGTCCGCGGCGCAGGCGCTGACCCTGCTGGGTATTCCTGATCCGGGGCCGCTGACCACCTACGGGCTGCCGGCGGTGCGGGCGGTCGCGGATTTCTCGGCCGCCCTGACCGTCGGGTCGCTGCTGTTCGCCGCGTTCTTCGTGCCGCCGCAGAGCAGCGGGCTGCTCGACGTGGGCGGGTATCGGGCGCTGCGGCGCGCTGGGAACGCGGCGCTGGCATGGGCGGTCGCGGCAGCGTTGCTGGTGCCGTTGACCCTGTCGGACACCACCGGGCAACCGCTGCAGGATTCGCTGCGCCCGGAGGAGGTGTGGCGCGCCGCGGACAAGGTCGATGTGGCCGGGTCGTGGCGATTCACCGTGTTCATGGTGGTGGTGCTGGCCATCGGCTGCCGGGTGGCGCTGCGCTGGGGCTGGACGCCGGTGCTGCTGTGGCTATCGGTGCTGTCGCTGCTGCCGGTTGCCCTGACCGGGCACTCCTCGTCGGGTGGCGCGCACGATCTGGCCACCAACAGCTTGATCCTGCACCTGGTTTCGGCCTGCTTCTGGGTGGGCGGCCTGTTCGCGGTGCTGGCCTACGCACTGCGGGACGGCAAATACACCGCGCTCGCCGTGCGCCGGTTCTCGAAAGTGGCGACCGTCTCATTCGTGGTCATCGCGATCAGCGGTGTGATCAACGCCTATGTCCGGGTGCCGCTGTCGGATCTGTTCAGCACCACCTACGGCAAGCTCGTGCTGGCCAAGGCCGCCGCGCTGATCCTGCTCGGCGTCGTGGGGTTCCTGCAGCGGCAGCGCGCCATCCCGGATCTGGAGAAGGATCCGCAGGATCGCGGCGCGCTCATTCGCTTCGCGGGCGTCGAGGCGCTGATCTTCGCGGCCACCGTCGGCCTGGCCGTGGGCCTGGGCCGCACTCCGCCGCCGGACCTGCGCACGGTGCCCACGCCGACCGAGGTGGAGATCGGCTACAACCTGGCCGGCCCGCCGAATATCGGGCGGCTGCTGTTCGACTGGCGTTTCGACCTCGTCTTCGGGACCCTCGCGCTCGTATTGGCCGTGGTCTACGTGCTGGGCGTGCTGCGGCTGCGCAAGCGCGGCGACTCCTGGCCGGTCGGCCGGACCATTGCCTGGCTCGCGGGTTGCGCCACCCTGCTGATCGCCACCAGTTCCGGTGTCGGCCGCTACGCCCCGGCCATGTTCAGCGTGCACATGGCCCAGCACATGATGCTGTCCATGCTGGCCCCGATCCTGTTCGCGCTGGGCGGCCCGGTGCTGCTGGCGCTGCGGGCGATTCAACCGGCCGGTCGGGACGCGCCGCCCGGGCCGCGCGAGTGGATCCTGGCGGCCGTGCACAATCCGGTGTCGCGCTTCATGACGCAGCCCGTGGTGGCCTCGGTGTTCTTCGTGGCGGGTTTCTACGCGCTGTACCTGGGCGGCATCTTCGACAAGTTCGTCGGCACGCACGGTGCGCACCTGGTGATGAACGTGCACTTCCTGCTCAGCGGATACCTCTTCTACTGGGTGGTGATCGGTATCGATCCGAAGCCGCGCCCGGTGGAGCCGCTCACCAAGCTGGGCATGGTGTTCGGTTCGCTGCCGTTCCACGCCTTCTTCGGCATCGCGCTGATGAGCATGGATACCGTGATGGGCGGCTGGTTCTATCGTGGTCTGGGCCTGTCCTGGAACCATGATCTGCTCGCCGATCAGCACACCGGCGGTAGCCTCGCCTGGGCCAGCGGCGAAGTGCCACTGGTGGTGGTGATGCTGGCGCTGCTCATCCAGTGGTCACGCAGCGACAAACGCCTGGCGAACCGGCTCGATCGCAAGGCCGAACGCGACGACGACGCGGACCTGACGGCGTACAACGCCATGTTCGCCGAGCTCGCCCGGCGTGACGGAGAGGTGCGCAAGTGAACGACGTCGCCATGGCGACCCGGAAAGTCAAGCGGCTCTATCGATCCGATGTGCGGCAGGCCCGCCGCCTGCTGCGTGGTCACACCCGCAAGACCCCCGTCTTCCACACCGACATCCTGGGCCCGCGCGGCCCGGTCCCGGTGACCCTCAAGCTGGAACACCTCCAGCACGGCGGCACCTTCAAGGTGCGCGGCTGTCTCAACGCGCTGTTGCAGGCGCGCGGTGACAAGACCCATGTGGTGCTGGCCTCGGCCGGCAATGCCGGGATCGCGGCGGCGCTGGCCAGCGCGTTGCGCGGAATGTCGTGCACCGTGGTGGTTCCCGAGTCGGCCTCGCACACCAAGGTGGCGGCCATGTGGTCGCACGGCGCCGAAGTGCTGTGGCACGGAACGACTTACGCCGAGGCGCACCGGTACGCCCGCCAGCTCGCGGCCGAGCGCGGCGCCATGCAGCTGCACGCCTACGATCTGCCCGAGATCGTGGCGGGCGCGGGTGTGGTCGGGCTCGAGATCGAGGAGCAGGTGCGGGGCAGGCCGCCCGTGCTGGTCGCGGTGGGTGGCGGCGGTCTTGTCGCCGGTGTCGCGGCGGCGCTGGGGCTGCGTGGCCGGGTGATCGGGGTCGAGCCGCAGGGCGCGCCGACCCTGCACTCGGCGCTGGCGGCCGGGCACCCGGTGGATGTCGAGGTCTCCAGCGTGGCCTCGGATTCGCTGGGCGCGAACCGGATCGGCGATATCGCCATGGAGGTGGCGCAGCGCTACGCGGTGCGTTCCATCCTGGTCAGCGACGATGCCATCGTGATGGCGCGCGAGTATCTGTGGCGCGAGTTCCGCATCGTGGTGGAGCCGGCCGGCGCCACGGCGGTGGCGGCGATCCAGAGCGGCGCGTACGTGCCGGCACCGGGGGAGCGGCCGGTAATCGTGTTGTGCGGGGCCAATACCGACCTGGCGACGCTGTAGCGCGCCGCGAACCTATCCACACCCCGCGAGTTGTCCACACTCGCCGATCCGGTCCTGTCGCCGCCCGCGCTTGCGCGGGAACCTTGAGATCGACGGCAGGCACAGGCTCGAATCGACAAGGGGGAGTGCAATGTACGAGGCGAACACCGCGGTGATCGGCCGGATCGTCACCCATCCGGTGCGGCGCGCGCTGCAGAACGGTGAACAGCTGTTGAGTTTCCGGCTGGCCAGTACTGCCCGCCGCTACGATCAGGGCGCGGGGGACTGGGTGGACGGTGGCACCCTGTACCTCACCGTAAACTGTTGGCGACGGGGGATCATCGAAGGAGTCGAGGCGTCACTGCAGCGAGGTGATCCGATCATCGCGTACGGGCAGCTGCGCTCGAACGAGTACACCACCCGAGATGGCGCGGAGCGCACCGACCTCGAGATGCGGGCCCTGGCGTTGGGCCCCGACCTGGGTCGTTGCACCGCCCCGGTGGTGCGCAAAACCTTCGGTCGAACCGACCGGACCGAACCCGTGGAACGGCTGTCCGTGGATGCGGACACTGCCGGAGAACCCGCTACTACACACAGTTAGGCTTGCCGATATGGCTGAGTTCATTTACCAGATGGTGAAGGTGCGAAAGGCGCATGGCGACAAGGTCGTGCTCGACAATGTGACCTTGAACTTCCTTCCCGGCGCCAAGATCGGTGTCGTCGGCCCGAACGGCGCGGGTAAGTCCAGTGTGCTGAAGATCATGGCGGGACTGGACCAGCCGAACAACGGTGATGCCTGGCTCGCGCCGGGCGCGACGGTCGGCATCCTGCAGCAGGAGCCGCCGCTGAACGAAGAGAAGACCGTGCGCGGCAACGTCGAGGAGGGCCTCGGCGAGATCAAGGTGAAGCTGGACCGCTTCAACGAGATCGCCGAGCTCATGGCGACCGACTACTCCGACGAGCTGATGGAGGAGATGGGCAAGCTCCAGGAGGAGCTCGACCACGCCGACGCGTGGGATGTCGACTCCCAGCTCGAGCAGGCCATGGACGCGCTGCGCTGCCCGCCGCCGGACGAGCCGGTGACCAACCTCTCCGGTGGTGAGCGCCGTCGCGTCGCGCTGTGCAAGCTGCTGCTGAGCAAGCCCGACCTGCTGCTGCTCGACGAGCCCACCAACCACCTCGACGCCGAGTCGGTGCTGTGGCTGGAGCAGTTCCTCGCCTCCTACCCGGGCGCGGTGCTGGCCGTCACCCACGACCGGTACTTCCTCGACAATGTGGCGCAATGGATCCTCGAGCTGGACCGCGGCCGCACCTTCCCCTACGAGGGCAACTACTCCACCTACCTGGAGAAGAAGGCCGAGCGCCTCGAGGTGCAGGGCAAGAAGGACCAGAAGCTGCAGAAGCGCCTGAAGGAGGAGCTGGCCTGGGTCCGCTCCGGCGCCAAGGCACGGCAGGCCAAGAACAAGGCGCGTCTGGGCCGGTACGAGGAAATGGCCGCCGAGGCCGAGAAGATGCGCAAGTTGGACTTCGAGGAGATCCAGATCCCGGCCGGTCCGCGCCTGGGCAATGTGGTTGTCGAGGTCGAGCACCTGGACAAGGGTTTCGGCGACCGGCAGCTGATCAAGGATCTGTCGTTCACCCTGCCGCGCAACGGCATTGTCGGCGTCATCGGCCCGAACGGTGTCGGTAAGTCGACGCTGTTCAAGACCATCGTCGGTCTGGAGCAGCCGGACAGCGGCGCGGTGCGGGTCGGCGAGACGGTCAAGCTGAGCTACGTCGACCAGGGCCGCTCCGGCATCGACCCGAACAAGACGGTGTGGCAGGTGGTCTCCGACGGGCTGGACTTCATCCAGGTCGGCAATCAGGAAATGCCTTCCCGCGCTTACGTTTCGGCGTTCGGCTTCAAGGGTCCGGATCAGCAGAAGCCGGCCGGTGTGCTCTCCGGTGGTGAGCGCAACCGCCTGAACCTGGCGCTGACCCTCAAGCAGGGCGGCAACCTGATCCTGCTCGACGAGCCCACCAACGACCTCGATGTCGAGACCCTGAGCTCGCTCGAGAACGCGCTGGAGAACTTCGCCGGCTGCTCGGTGGTCATCTCCCACGACCGCTGGTTCCTCGACCGCACCTGTACCCACATCCTGGCGTGGGAGGGCACCGAGGACAACCCGGCCTCCTGGTTCTGGTTCGAGGGCAACTTCGAGGCATACGAGGCCAACAAGATCGAGCGCCTGGGTCCGGAAGCGGCGCGCCCGCACCGCGTCACCCACCGCAAGCTGACCCGCGGATAACGGGCCACCCCAACCGAATTCACCGCCGCCCTCACCCACCGACGCGGGTGAGGTAGCCGGATCGCGTCCGTCATCGGTCCGCTATCGAGCGCTGGATTCCGTACGGTCCATCGAAGGACGGTCGATTGATCACCGTTTCGTCGGACCGAAGACGTTTACCGGACGGTTCACGGCCCGCTGGATGGCGGGCCGTGACCGGCCAGATGAACGGTTATCGAATAGCGAACTCAGCGGTTTCGCATTCGCAGTTGTGCGTGAAAACTGTTTTGGTGCAAGGTTTGTCGTATGCGACCTGGCGATATCGGACGAAGTCGGCGACGGCCGAACCGTCCGGTTCGTCCGTATGATAGACGCGGCGCGGCATTGAGAGGAATTCAGCCCGGCAGTTCTAGCGCCCAGCTACTCTCGCATCGGCGTCACTTTGTTACGGAACCGAATCCGAGGAGTTGGCGAAATGACGGTCTCGTCCGAATTGTCCAGCGCGGCCTGGGCTGCGAGTTTGCCCGCGTCTCTGCGGGGCAATCTCGTATCCCTCGAGGAGGCGTACTTCCGCCACGTCGACGCCGGCGATGCTGACTGCGCGATCCCCGCGACATCCACCCACATCTTCCGCTGCCATCTGGATCTCGGCATCCAGCGCACCCCCGGCACCGCGAATGTCCGTGTGTACCATGCGGATGACGAGGCCGGGCTCGGCGTCGCCATCCAGCTCGTGACCGATGACATGCCGCTGCTGGTCGAATCCGTGACCTCATCGCTGAGCCGGATCGGCGTCAGCGTCAGTGAGGTCGTGCACCCCATCTTCGAGGTGACCCGAGACGCCGCGGGCCGCCTGGAGAAGGCGGTGCCGCACGAGGTCGACTCCAACGGCACCACGGGCCTGCCCGAGTCCTGGATGCACGTGCAGCTGCACCCCGCCACCAGCCGCGCCCAGCTCGAGCAGATCGAGACCGCGCTGCCCGACGTGCTCACCGACGTGCGCCGGGTCATCGAGGACACCGAGGCCATGCGCGAGACGCAGGAGCGGGTCGCCGCCGAGCTCGACACCGCGGTCACCGCGGGCAGATCCGCCTTTCCCGCAACGGATCTCACCGACTGTGCCAATCTGTTGCGCTGGCTGGCCGACGGTCACTTCACCGTGCTGGGCTACGCCCGCTACGAGCGGAGCACCGTGGACGGTCAGGCCAAGTCCATCATCGTGCCGGAGACCAGCCTCGGCGTGCTGCGCCCCAACGTCGGCACCGACTTCCGGGTCCCCGACAACAGCGGCGACCAGCCGCTGCTCATGCTGACCCAGGGCCTCGTCCCGGCCACCGTGCACCGGGCGGTCTACCCGTACTTCGTCGGCGTGGCCGAGATCGACGACTCCGGTGCCGTCACGGGCGAGCACCTGTTCATCGGCGTCTTCACCGTCACCGCCCTGCACGCGAACGTGCTCGACATCCCCGTCATCGACCGCCGGGTGCGCTCCATCATCGAGTCCAGCGGCTTCGACCTGGACTCCTTCTCCGGCCAGGAGATGCTGGAGGTCATCCAGGCCTTCCCGCGTACCGAGCTGTTCTCCTCCGAAGGCGAGGCACTGCGCCGCACCGCCAGCGCGGTGCTGAATGTCGGTATGCGCCGCCAGGTTCGGCTGTTCATGCGCATGGACGGCTACGGCCGCTTCGTGGCCTGCATGGTGTATCTGCCGCGTGACCGCTACACCACCCGCGTGCGCCTGGAGATGCAGGACATCCTGGTGCGCGAGCTGGGCGGCGTATCCATCGACTATTCGGCGCGCGTGTCCGAAAGTGACCTCGCCAGTGTGTATTTCACGGTCCGGCTGCCTGATCAGGGCATCGTGGCCGACACCGGCGAGCCCAACCGGCTGCGCATCCAGCACCTGCTCGCCGAGGCCAGCCGCACTTGGGACGACCACCTGCGCGACGAGGTGGCCAACTCCACCGTGCTCGACCCGGCGGTGGCGCAGCGCTACGCCGAGTCGCTGCCGGAGAGCTACAAGGAGGACTTCGAGCCCACCCGTGCCGTGGCCGACATCCTGCGGCTGCAGCGGCTGCCCGACGGGGGCATCGACCAGCATCTGTACCGCTGGTCCGACTCCGACCCGGGCTCTTGGCGTTTCACGCTCTATATCGGTGGTGGTGGCGGCATCTCGCTGAGCCAGGTGCTCCCGCTGCTGCAGAGCCTCGGTGTGGAGGTGATCGACGAGCGCCCGCACCACGTCGAGCGCGATCAGGGTCCGGAGCAGTGGATCTACGACTTCGGCCTGCTGGCCCGTCCCGAGCTGCTGCGCAGCGCCCTGGACCGGAACATGGATGCCGAACTGGTGGAGTCCGCGAGCCGGCTCGACGTGCTCGACGCCCAGGTGCGCGGTTTACGCGAACGCTTCACTGAGGCGTTCGCAGCGCTCTGGTACGGCCGCGCCGAGGCCGACGGACTCAATGAGCTGGTGCTGCGCGCCGGCCTGCACTGGCGCGGCGTCGCGATCCTGCGCGCCTACTCGAAGTACCTGCAGCAGGCCGGATTCCAGTACAGCCAGGCCGCCATCACCCGCGTGCTGCTGGCCTATCCGGAGGCGGCGAGCATGTTCGTCGAGCTGTTCACCGCGCTCTTCGATCCGGACTCGGCCAACCCCGACCATGCCACCGAGCTGGAGGCCGTGGTCCGCTACCGCATCGACGAGGTGGTGAGCATGGACGCAGACCGCATCCTGCGCGCCATCCTCGGCCTGATCAAGGCCACCCTGCGCACCAACTACTACGTCACCGACGCCGAGGGCACTGTGCGTGACTACCTGTCGTTCAAGGTGGAACCGCAGGAGATCACCGAATTGCCCAAGCCCAGGCCGCAATTCGAGATCTTCGTCTACTCCCCGCGGGTGGAGGGCGTGCACCTGCGCTTCGGCCCGGTGGCGCGCGGCGGCCTGCGCTGGTCGGACCGTCTGGAGGACTTCCGCACCGAGGTCCTGGGCCTGGTCAAGGCGCAGGCGGTGAAGAACGCGGTGATCGTCCCGGTCGGCGCCAAGGGCGGTTTCGTGGTCAAGCAGCCGCCGGCCGCGACCGCCGATCCGGTCGCCGATCGGCAGGCGCTGCAGGCCGAGGGCATCGCCTGCTACCGCACCTTCATTTCCGGCCTGCTCGACGTCACCGACAATGTCGATCGCGCCACCGGCGCGGTGCTGCGGCCCGAGCGGGTGCTGCGCCGCGACGCCGACGACACCTACCTGGTGGTCGCCGCCGACAAGGGCACCGCGTCCTTCTCCGATATCGCCAATGATGTTGCCCTGCAGTACGGTTTCTGGCTCGGCGACGCCTTCGCCTCCGGCGGTTCGGTGGGCTACGACCACAAGGCCATGGGCATCACCGCCAAGGGCGCGTGGGAGAGCGTGAAGCGGCACTTCGCCGAGATGGATATCGACACCCAGTCCCAGGACTTCACGGTGGTCGGCATCGGCGACATGTCCGGTGACGTGTTCGGCAACGGCATGCTGCTCTCGCGCCACATCCGGCTGGTCGCGGCCTTCGACCACCGCCACATCTTCCTGGACCCGAACCCAGATGCCGCAACGTCTTTCGCCGAGCGCGAGCGCATGTTCGCGCTGCCGCGCTCGTCGTGGGCCGACTACGACCGGTCCCTGATCAGCGAGGGCGGCGGGGTCTACGACCGCACGGTGAAGGCCATCCCGGTCACCGACCAGGTCCGCGAGGTGCTCGGCCTGGCCGCCGACGTCGTCTCGCTGTCGCCGCCGGAGATGATCCGCGCCATCCTGCAGGCCCCGGTGCAGCTGCTGTGGAACGGCGGCATCGGCACCTACATCAAGGCCAGCACCGAGACCAATGCCGAGGTGGGCGACAAGTCCAATGACGCGGTCCGGGTGAACGCGAACGCCTTGCGGGTCAAGGTGATCGGCGAGGGCGGCAACCTCGGCGTTACCGCTCTGGGCCGCATCGAGTTCTGCCGCCACGAGGGCAAGATGAACACCGACGCGCTGGACAACTCCGCCGGTGTGGACTGCTCCGACCACGAGGTCAATATCAAGGTCCTGCTCGACGGCGTGGTCTCCTCCGGCGAGCTGCCCGAGGCCGAGCGCAATCCGCTGCTGGCCTCGATGACCGACGAGGTCTCCGCACTCGTGCTGCAGGACAACGTCTCCCAGAACATCCTTATGGGCATGTCCCGGGCCGAGGCCCCGCACATGCTCAATGTGCACCAGCGCGTCATCGAGGATCTCGAGGAACGCCGTGGCCTGGACCGCGAGCTCGAGGCGCTGCCGAGCGACGCGCAGATGAAGTATCGCGCCGAGGAGGGCACCGGCCTCACCTCGCCGGAGCTGTCGAATCTCATGGCGCACGTGAAGCTTTCGTTCAAGGCCGATCTGCTGGCCAGCGATCTGCCCGATATGGCGTACTTCTCCGCACGGTTGCCGCTGTACTTCCCGACCCCGCTGCGCACCCGCTTCGGTGTGGCCATCAAGCGGCATCGCCTGCGCCGGGAGATCACCGCCACGATGCTGGTGAACGAGGTGGTCGACCTGGGCGGCATCACCTATGCCTTCCGTCTGGGCGAGGAGATCGGGGCCTCGGCCTCCGACGCGGTCCGCGCCTTCACCGCGGCGACCCAGATCTTCGATCTGCACTCGGTGTGGGGACGTATTCGCGCCGCGGAGATCTCCACCGGGACGAAAGACGTGCTGGAGCTGGAGACCAAGCGCACCCTGGACCGGGCCTCGCGCTGGTTGCTCAACAACCGCCCGCAGCCGGTCGCGGTGGGCGCCGAGATCCATCGCTATGCGCAGGGTGTGCGCACGCTCTCGCCCAAGGTGCCGGGCTGGCTGCGCGGTCACCACATCGACAGTCTCAATGCGCAGTCCCAGGCGATCGTCGAGCAGGGCGTGCCCTCGGAGCTGGCCACCGAGGTGTTCGGCCTGCTGAACCAGTTCCCGCTGCTGGATGTGCTCGATATCGCCGACATCACCGATCGCAGCGGTGAGGAGGTGGGCGCGCTGTACTACGCGCTCAACGATCACCTCAAGATCGACTGGCTGTTGCAGGCGGTCAGCCACCTCGAGCGCGGTGATCGCTGGCACGCGCTGGCCCGGCTCGCGCTGCGCGACGATATGTACGGCTCGCTGCGCTCGCTCACCCTCGACGTGCTCTCCGGCGGTGACCCGGAGGAGACGGCCGAGGAGAAGATTGCATACTGGGAGTCCAAGAACCAGTCCCGGCTGGGCCGTGCGCGCTCTGCCCTGTCGGAACTGTTCGAGTCCGGAACCCACGATCTGGCCACGCTGTCGGTTGCGGCGCGGCAGGTGCGCAGCATGGTAAGTGGGGTGGGTGCGCAATCGGAGGTACCGCGTTGACAAGTGTCGGTTCGCTGAACGGCCAGGCGAAGACGGCAGCACCGAGTCCGGGGGAGTCCCCGGTCTCGGCCGAGCCGAAGCGTTTCCACACCACGGTGGAGGTGCGCTGGTCGGATATGGACGCCTTCCAGCACATCAACCATGCCCGCATGGTCACCCTGCTGGAGGAGGCCCGCATCCCGTGGCTGTTCCTGGATGAGCGACCGACGGTTGCGCTGCGGTCCGGCTGTGTGCTGGCCGATCTGCGGGTGCAGTACAAGGGCCAGCTCCGCCATGAGGATTCGCCGCTGGACGTGTCCATGTGGATCGACCGGCTGCGCGCGGTGGACTTCACCGTCGGCTACGAGGTGCGCGCGGCCGGCGCCGCCCCGGACTCCCCGCCGGCGGTGATCGCCTCCACCCAGCTGGCCGCCTTCGATATCGACACCCAGCGCCTACGCCGCCTCACCGCCGAGGAACGCGATTACCTCGCGCAGTGGCTGGCCGACTGACCGAGAACGACCGTTGTCGGGACAACTGACCCTGCACGTTCCGGATCCCGCGGAACGCGAGAACCTGGCCACCTTCATCACGCACGCCATCCGCCTCGACCCGGCGGCCGTCATCCGGCTGCGCCGGCGCGGGGACCGCTACGTCTCCGCCTGGGCGACCACCGGATTCGAGGCGCTGGCGGTGCGGACGGTGGTGGCGGAGCTCGGGATGGACGACGTGTCCGTCGGCGCGGACGCCGTCCTCGCCGGGCTGCACGGGCCGGACGCGGGCGCCGCGTTCGGGCTCGGCTATGCCATGGACTCCGCCTGGCGCGCTGCGCTGCCGCCGGAGGCGGGCTTCGTCCACGTGGAGGACGTGCCCGCCCGCATGCTCGTCGAATTGGCCGAGCGCGGCGCCGAATTGGCGCAGGAGCACGGCAGCCAGCACGGCCCGCCGGCCGCCCTGCTGGATCAGACGGTGCTGACCGTATCCGGCGGCGGCGAGCAGGTCGAGGTGCCAATGCGGGTGGTGTTCGCCCTCGCCGCCATGGATTTCATTCCGCACGGCGGCGAGAAGACCGACTCCCGCCGCATCCCGGTGGACGAGATCGTGCGGGTGCGCGCGGCCCGGACCTGGCTGCGCCTGGACGCCCGCTACGGTTCGGTGGCCCGCCGTCGCGGCCCCGCCATGCCGCTGCTCCCGCACTGATGCTCTGCCGCTGCTCCCGCACTGAGGCTCTGCTGTTGCTCCCGCATGGAGGCTCTGCTGTTGCTCCCGCACGGAGGCTCTGCCGCGCTTCCGGCGCCGAGTCCCGCCCGAACCCGCCCCCAATGCGCGGGGCACCGAATTTCCTGGCTCGTAAGGTTTTTCGAGCCCAGCTACGTTCGAGTCGGGCCGAACGTAACCACAGTGAGGGGCCATCATCATGACGATCCTGAGGTGCATTCTCGCAGGTGTGGCGCTGGGCATCGCCCTGCTGGCTCCGGCCTTCGCGCCCGTGGTGGGTGGCTGACACGACAGCCGGTCCGTCGGCCATCGGAATCGCGATGGCCGGCATAGCCGCAACGATTGGTCGCCCCGCCCCGTGCCGATTACCTTGGCGGCATGAGCGATGCCGCGATCGTGACCGAGTGGACCGACCTGAAGGTCGGCGATGCCGTGATGAGCGCCTATGTGGCCCGTCCGGCGGAACCGGGTGAGTATCCCGGAGTCGTTGTGGGACACGAGATCTACGGCCAGCACGCCACGGCGCGAGCGGCCGCCGACCGCCTGGCGTCCCTGGGCGTCATCGCCGTCCTGCCGGACCTGTTCCACCGCGTCGCGCCGCGCGCCGAGCTGGAATTGCACGTCGACCGGGAACGTGGCCTGGAACTGCTGCGCACCCTGACCCGTCCCGGGGTGGTCGACGATGTCTCGGCCTGTCTCGACGAATTGCGCGGCCGCGGCGCGGTCTCGCTGAACATGGTCGGCTTCAGCGCGGGCGGGCATGTCGCCTACTACGCCGCCACTCAGCTCCCGCTGGCCGCCACCGCCGCGTTCTACCCGGGTTGGCTCACCAATACCGATATCCCGCTGTCCACACCCGAACCCACCGTCGAAGCCACCCCCGGCATCACGGGCCGGGTCGTGTTGTTCTTCGGCGGTGGGGATCCGCTGATCGATGCCGAGGCTCGCGACGAACTCGAAGAGGCGCTGAGCACGGCCAATATCCAGCACGAGATCGTGGTTTACGACGACGCCCCGCACGGCTTCCTCTTCCCCGGCCGCGATTGGTACCGGCCCGAGGTCGCCGAGGATTCCTGGGCCCGGCTCGCGGACCTGTTGCGCGGCTAGCGAATACGGCACGCCGAAGGTGCGCTCCTCAGCAGACACCGAGGACTCGTTCCTCAGTGCACGCCGAGCATCCGCAGCCCCGCCGTGACCACCGCCGCGGAGAGGATCACCACCAGCAGCGGCGCGCGCTTCCACGCCAGCCCCGCCGCGACCAGCACGCCCGCGGGCAACGCCCACCCGAATTGGCCGCTGCCCGTGGGCACCAGCGTGGTGACCGCCAGCGCGGTGAGCAACACGACCGACGCGATCTCCAGCAGCCGGATGGTGCGCGGCGAAATCCTGACCCGGCTGCGCAACAGCGGCCCGGCGAATCGGAATGCGAAGGTGCCCATGGCCAAGGCCATGGCACCCACCAGGAGAGTCTTGGTCATCGGCGCGCGCTCCTGGAGCCGAACCGTCGAAAGATCGCCCGCATCACACGGTCCCGGCCGCAGCGGGGGTGCACTCGGTCCTCGTCGCCTGATCCGCGTTCGCGGTGGTGGTGGCTTCGCTCGCGCCCGCGCGGCGCACGACCAGCAGTACCGCTGTCAGCGCGAGCAGTACCGGCAGCCCCGCGCCCAGGAACGGCGTGGTCGCCGCGGCGACCACCGCGCCGGCCAGAGCGGCTGTGCGGGTGAGGGGTTCGCGCAGGGCGGGCAGCACCAGCGAGAACAGTACGGCCGGGAAGACGGCGTCCAGACCGAACGCATTGGGGTCGGGCACCACCGCCCCGAGTATGGCGCCGAGCGCCGCGCCCAGCGGCCACGCGGCCAGCACCGAGAGCCCGCATACCCAGTAGGCGGCGCGCCGCCGATCCCGATCCGGCTGGGTCAGGGCCATGGCCACCGATTCGTCGTTCATGACGTGGGTGCCCAGCAGCCGCCGCCAGCCGGTGCCGACCACATCGGGCACGGACAGTCCGTAGGGCAGGTGCCGGGCGTTGACCAGCAGTCCCGCCAGCACGGCGGCGACCAGCCCGCCGCCGGCGGTGAGAATGCCGATGAAGACGAATTCCGAGCCGCCCGCCAGGACGGCGACGCTCATGAGCACCGGCAGCCAGCCGGGCAGTCCGGACGTCACCGCGGTAGCGCCGTAGGATACGCCGATCATGGCGACTGCCAGGCAGATCGCCGCGATACCTGTGAGCACACCCCGATCGAGTGTTCGCCATGCCGAACGCATGTTTTCTATAATGAACACAACCGGCCAGGTTCGTCAAAGGGACGTGCCGACCTCCCGGTACTGTGAACGCCACCATGACCCAGCAGTCCGACCGCTCCGAGCCTGTGTCTGCCCCGCAGGTGCCCGAGTCTGCCCCGCAGGCGCCGGCGTCCCCGCAGCAGGCGCCCGCGTCGCCGCAGGAGGCGATCGCCGCCGCTCTGCGCCGGGAGCGGGCTCGCTCCGGACTCTCGCTGACCGAGGTCGCCCGTCGCGCGGGGATCGCCAAATCCACACTGTCCCAACTCGAATCGGGCTCCGGCAACCCCAGCATCGAAACGCTGTGGGCGCTCTGCCTCGCCCTCGACATCCAGTTCTCGCGGCTGCTGGATCCCCCGACCCCGCAGGTCCAGGTGATCCGCGCGGGTGAGGGCCCGGTCCTCGCCTCGGCGCGGTCCGAGTACCGGACCACCCTGCTGGCGGCCTCCCCGCCCGCGGCTCGCCGTGACGTGTATCGCGTCACTGCCGAACCCGGCCACCCCCGGGACTCCGCCCCGCACTCCCGTGGCGTCGTCGAGCACATCGTGCTGTGCGCCGGTCGCGCCAAGGTCGGGCTCGCCGAGGATCCGGTGGAACTCGGGCCCGGTGACTACATCTGTTACCCCGGCGACCTGCCGCACGTCTTCGAGGCCCTCGAGCCGGGCACCTGGGCCCTGCTGGTCAGCGAATACAGCTGATCCGCGAATCCGGCTGCGGCGCAGCCGATCTCACTGACCGGCCACCCACCAGGCGGACAGCAGGTGCACGGCCGCCAATCCGACGCAGGTGGCCGCCATCGGCCAGTTGCGCCGTCCCGCACCGATGACCGCGTCGCCGATCTGAGCCAGTCCGGCGACCACCAGGATCGGCGCCAGTCCGCTGCGGGCCCCGACCGCGAGCAGGATCAGCATCACGATGCTCAGCGGCACCGCCCGCGCCCCGTACGCATACGCGAAAAACAGTGTGCCCGTATTGATCTGGGTACCGTCCGGCACCGCCATCGCGGGCCGTGCCATGCCGACCACGCTGGAGACTCCCGAGATCAAAGCGACCGCCGCGTTCGCGATGGCGATTCCGGTGTACGCGTCCATTTCCTTCACTCCTTAAATCATTCAGTGTCTGAATGTTTCGAGGGAAGTATCATCTGACCCGTGAACGATGTCAAGAAGCCGACCGGACTCCCGAAGACCGTCTCGTTCCGGCTGGGCACGGTGGGTTCGGTGGTCGCCGACCGCTTCGCCGCGCGCATCGAAACCCTCGATCTCAAGCCCAAGCATGCGGGGCTGATGACCGCGCTGAGCCACGGCGAGGCCGCGTCACAGCAGGAATTGGCGAGCCGGCTCGGCGTCGCGCCGAGCCTGGTGGTGGCGCTGGCCGATCATCTGGAACGACTCGGCGCGATCGAGCGCGTGCGTGATCCCGGGGACCGGCGGCGGCAGGTGCTGACGCTCACCGGGCACGGCTACGCGCTGCTGGCGGAATGCGAAAAGGCCGCGCGAGACCTCGACGACGAACTCACCGCCGGGCTGACCGACAAGGAGCGCACGGCCTTCCTGCGCGCGCTCGGCGTACTGGCCGCCGAAGCCGGTCTGCCCACGGGGGAGTGACGCGTCAGGCCGCGCCTTCGCCGAGGTACTGCAGCCACATCGGATCCAGTTCCGAGCTGGCCGACAGCAACCGCCAGTGTGGACCCTTCGGCGCGACCATCGGATGGTGCAGTGTCCAGCCCAGTTCGCTCAGGAGCTTGTCGGCCTTGCGGTGATTGCAGGGGGCGCAGGACGCGACGCAGTTCTCCCATGAGTGGGCGCCGCCACGGCTGCGCGGAATGACGTGATCGATGGTTTCGGCCTTGCCGCCGCAGTAGGCGCAGCGGTAGCGGTCGCGATGCATGAGGGCGGCTCGGGTCATGGGGACCCGTGCCCGGTAGGGGACGCGCACGTAGTTGCGTAGTCGGATGACCGAGGGGAGCGCCACCGAGGTGCCGGCGGAATGCACGACCGGACCCTCCGGATTGTCGTGCACGGTGTCGGCCTTGTCGCAGATCAGCAGCACGATGGCGCGACGTGCGGACAGGGCGGTGAGCGGCTCGTACGTGGCGTTCAGCAGCAGCACGCGGCGTTTGGCCCAGGCGGGAACGGGTGCTGCGGTGGGCGGATGATGCGCGTGCTCGCGGTGGTCGCCCGGATGGGCGGGCTCGGGATGAGCGCCCAGGTGATGCTCGGAATGAGAATGTTCGGACAGCAAGTGCAGCGGAGTAGCCCCCGACCCACGATTGTGGACGTCGGCGGGCTGGAGTTGTCGATGGGTCCGCGCCTCGTGTCGGGCGCCGTGCCGCTGCTTCATGGGCCATACCCCGGTTTCGTATTCGTCCGATTGTGTGGTATCTCGGCAGACTGCCACCCAGTTGACCATGACTTGCCGCATATTGCACGGTGATTTCGCACATTGTCGGGCACATTCGGATGAACGGGACGTGACAATCGTGCACGCGGGCCGCCCGGGCGTCGAGAAACGCTGTTCCGGGCTGCGAACGGTGTGCTGGGAGGCGTCGATCGGCCGCATCGAGGGTGCACCCGGGCCGGACGTCGCGGGAGTGGGCACAATGGGGACGTGACTTCCGGCGAGCAGACTGCAACCTCCTTCTATCAAGCCGTGGGCGGCGAGAAGACGTTCCATCGGATCGTCGCGGCGTTCTACCGCGAGGTGGCGCAGGACGAGGTGTTGCGGCCGCTGTATCCGGAGCAGGACCTGGGCCCGGCCGAGCGACGCCTGCGGATGTTCCTGGAGCAGTACTGGGGCGGGCCGCGGACCTACTCCGACGAGCGCGGGCATCCGCGCCTGCGGATGCGGCACATGCCGTTCAAGGTCGGGCCGATCGAGCGGGACGCGTGGCTGCGGGCCATGCGCATCGCGGTGGCGGAAATCGAGCCGGAGGTGCTCGACGATGCGCACCGGCAGCAGCTGCTCGACTACTTCGAGATGGCCGCCAATTCGCTGATCAACTCGCCTTTCTGAGTTGGATCCGCAGAAATCCCAGCGCCTCACAGTGTTTCCGGGCGCCCGCAGCTGTCCGCTGATCATTTGCTGAAACTGGACAAGTCCATTCGACGTGGCCGCGAAAGTCACTGTGCTTTGGCACCATTACGGCTGTGACTGATTTTTCCGCCGCAGCCGGGGGCGGGGCCGGTCCGGCTCCGTGGTGGCGATCTGCTGTGTTCTACCAGGTGTACCCGCGTTCCTTCGCCGATTCCGGCGGTGACGGTGTCGGTGATCTGGGTGGGCTGCGTGACCGTTTGGGGTATCTCGAGCTACTCGGGGTGGACGCGCTGTGGATCTGCCCGGTGATGCGCTCGCCCATGGCCGACGGCGGCTACGACGTGTCGGACCCGCGCGACATCGACCCGCTGTTCGGCGGCCTCGGGGCGCTGGACGAGATCATCGCCGAGGCGCACGACCGGGCCATGCGGGTGACCATGGACCTGGTGCCCAACCACACCAGCGATCAGCATCCCTGGTTCCGGGCGGCGCTGGCGGCGGGGCCGGGGAGTCCGGAGCGGGCGCGGTACTTCTTCCGCGACGGTCGCGGGCCGGACGGCGCTGTGCCGCCGAACAACTGGCCGAGCATCTTCGGTGGTCCGGCCTGGACCCGGGTGATCGAACCGGACGGTCGACCGGGGCAGTGGTACCTGCACATCTTCGCCGCCGAACAACCCGACCTGAATTGGGAAAACCCCGAGGTCGCAGCCGATTTCGAACAAACCCTGCGGTTCTGGCTGGACCGCGGCGTGGACGGCTTCCGGATCGACGTGGCGCACGGCATGGCCAAACCCCCGGGCCTGCCCGATATGGAGCGCGTCGACACGCGGATGCTCCATCTCGAGGACGACGATCCGCGCTTCAACAACCCCGGCGCGCACGACATCCACCGGCGGATCCGGAAGGTGATGGACGAGTATCCGCACGCGGTCGCCATCGGCGAGGTGTGGGTCGACGACAACACCCGCTTCGGCGAATATGTCCGGCCCGACGAACTGCACCTGGCCTTCAATTTCCGGCTCGCCCAGACGCCCTTCCGGCCGGATCGGATCCGCGCGGCCGTGGACAATTCGCTGCGCGCGGTGGCCGAGGTCGGCGCGACGCCCACCTGGACGCTGTCCAACCACGACATCGAGCGCGAGGTCACCCGCTACGGCGGCGGGCCCGTCGGGCAGGCGCGGGCGCGGGCCATGATCCTGCTGGAGCTGGCGCTGCCGGGCAGCGTATTCGTCTACAACGGAGCCGAATTGGGGCTGGCCAATGTGGACGACCTCCCCGAGTGGGCGCTACAGGACCCCACCTGGGAACGCTCCGGGCACACCGAGCGCGGCCGGGACGGCTGCCGGGTGCCGCTGCCGTGGGAGGGGGAGTCGCCGCCGTTCGGGTTCACGACCGGGGTGCCGTGGCTGCCCATGCCGCCGGAGTGGGCGGCGCTGACCGTGGAGGCGCAGCTGGAGCGACTGGATTCCATGCTGTCGCTGTACCGGATGGCGATCGAATTGCGGGCCGTCCGGACGGAATTCGGGGGGTTCGAGCTGGAGTGGTACGCGAGTCCGCCCGGCTGCCTCGCGTTCCGGCGCGAGGGCGGTCTGCTGTGCGTGCTCAATGCCACCGATGCGCCGATCCTGCTCCCCGCGGGTGAGGTGCTGCTGGCGAGCGCGGCGATCAATGCGCGGCGGGAACTTCCGGCGAACTCGACGGCCTGGCTGGTCTGAAAGGGGTTTGTCACGACACGGCCGCACTAGCCCTTACCGGTCGTAGTAGTCATACGGGCATCGACTACCGTTGGGCCGTGAGCATTCTCCAGACAGTGCTGATCTACGTCGGCATCCCGGTCGCGATCTATCTGGTGATCGCCGGATTGTCGTTCCTCGGCAAGCCGCTGCCCGGCAAGAAGCCGGAACACTACGAACTCGGTGCGAAGTGGACCCAGCCCCCGGTGCTGTGGAGCGCGACCGACGAGGTGACCGGATCCGGCCACCACGACACTGCTGATTCGCATGGTGACCATGCGGCTATCGAATCCGCCCACGCGGAGCTGATCGGAGGCCGGGCAAGTGGCAAGTTCTAATTGGCCCGCGGTGGACGAGGCCGACCTACCCCACGGTTACGCGATCACCACGAGTGGACGTGTCTCCGGTGTGCACGAGGCCGGCGACGTCTTCAAGGAAGCGCCGTTCAGCGACCGCGAGCGGCTACTCATGGACAATGCGCTCACCGACGCCACCCGCGCCACCAAGGTGCGCTTCAACATCTACATCGGTGACCTGGGCTCCGACTCGGCCGCCGGCGTGGACGCCATGTTCCCCTCCACCCCCGAGGCCGCCCGCTCGGTGCTCATCGCGGTGGACCCGAACACCAATTCTGTCGAGGTGCGCTCCGGCCGCGACGTCGCCGACCGCGCCAACGACCGCGTCTGCCAGCTCGGCGCCACCGCCGCCACCAGCTCCTTCCGCCAGGGCGAGCTGATCGACGGCCTGGTCTCGGCCGTGCGCGTGATGGCCGCCGCCATCGGGCGGGTCTAGCCGACTTCCGGCACTTCTCGGGGGCTTCGCCCCTGAAACCCCAAGGGACGTTTGGGGGCTCGGCCCCCAAACCCCGAGGGGTGAAGGTCGCGCACCGACCCCCGCACGCCTCGACGACATTTCGCCCTGAGCAGATCGGGGCGCGGGGGCGGGGTGGGGGAATTTACGCTCGGGAGATGGCCGAGCATCCGCGTTTGCAAGCAATTCCCGGTGGTCTCGACGAAGGGGCCGTGGCGCGACGTGCGATGCGTCCGGCGCCGGTGCGCGAGCCGCTGTGGCGGGAGGCACTCGGCGGTCAGTTACGCTCACTTCGGCTGGAGCGGGGGGAGAAACTGACGGAAACGGCTGGGCGGGCGGGTATTTCGCCGCAGTATCTGTCCGAGGTCGAACGGGGGCGCAAGGAGCCGTCCAGCGAGATGATCGCGGCCCTGGCGGGGGCTCTGGGCACCAGCTTGGGTTCGCTCACACGGCAGGTGGCCGAGGACCTGCTTCGCGCCCGTCCCGCCCCGGCCCGGCACCCGGCCATCTCGCCGCTGGCGATCTCCCCCGTCCTGCTGGCCGCCTGATCCACGAGCATGCGTTGGCGCACCTGCCTTTTCGGCGTTGTGCGTGCACCAGCGCATGCTCGGCGGCGTTCAGGCGCGGGGGCCGAGGAGATGGTCGGCCAGGCCGTAGTCGAGCGCCGTTCGCGCGGTGAAGACCCGGTCCCGGTCGGTGTCGCGGCGCAGGGTTTCCGCGGACTGGCCGGTGTGGGTGGCGAGGATGGCTTCGATCTGGGCGCGCATGCGGACGATTTCGTCGGCCTGCAGGATCAGGTCGGGGATGGTGCCCTGACCTCGAATCGCGGGCTGGTGCAGGACGATTCGAGAGTGCGGGAGGACATTGCGGCGGCCCTTCGCGCCGCCGGCCAGCAGCACGGCGCCGACCGCGATCGCCTGGCCGACGCAGGTGGTCACCACGGGGGACTGGATGTGCTGCATGGTGTCGTAGACCGCGAGCATGGCCGGCAGGTCGCCGCCCTCGCAGTTGATGTAGAGGTTGATGTCCTGGCCCGGGCTTTCCGCGTCCAGGTGGAGGAGCTGGGCGATCAGGGCATTGGCGACACCGGAGTCGATGGGCGTGCCGAGATAGACGATGCGTTCGGTGAGCAGATGCGAGTAGACGTCCATGATCCGCTCCCCGCGCGGGTCGCGGGCGATGACATTAGGAATCGTGTAGCTGCTCATGCCGAGATCCCCAGCTTCGGGCGCTGTGGGACGACCTGGTGGAAGGAGTCCACGATGCCGTCGATGAAGCCGTACTCCCGGGCCTGCGTCGCGGTGAACCAGCGGTCGTGCAGGGAGTCCTCGAAGACCTGGTCGTAGGGCTGGCCGGTGTCGGCGGCGATCAGGCCGAGGACGGTCTGCACGGTGTAGCGCAGGTCGTCGGCCTGCACCTCCACCTCGACGGCACTGCCGCCGATGCCCGCCGAACCCTGGTGCATGAGGATGCGGGCGTGCGGCAGGGCGTAGCGGTGCCCGGGTGTCCCCGCCGACAGCAGGAATTGTCCCGCGCTGCAGGCCAATCCGAGGGCCAGTGTGGACACCGTGCCCGGCACCAGCCGCATGACGTCGCGGATGGCGAGCATGGCGGGCACGGACCCGCCGGGCGAGTGGATCCACAGCGAGATGCCGGCCTCGGGATCCTCGGCCGCCAGCGTGAGCAGCTGGGTCATGAGCAGCGTGCCGTTGTCGTCGTCGAGCGGCCCGTCCAGTACGAGCACCCGGCGCGCGAAGAGCTGTTCCCTGGTGTGCCAGTTGAACATCGGAGTCTTGTTCTCTGCCATGCCTTCACGGTGCCGCAGCGGATCGCCGGAAGTCCTGCCGCGCTGCTGTGGGCGGATCCGCCCACAGCAGCGTCTGCCGGGCTAGTGCCGGTGGCAGGTGTCGGCGACGCGGTCGAACTTGGCGCGCACGGGTTCGCTGCCGGGGGCGTGGTCGTGGCGGATCTGCTCGATGCGGTCCTCGACGTCGGGGTACTGGGACACGATGCGGAAGAAGGACTCGGGCCGGGCCTCGGGCGGCAGCTGGTACATCACGGCGAGCCCGGAGGTGAGTTCCGGGTGGCCGTCGATGAGCCGGGCCAGCACTGGATCCTGATCGTTGAGAGTGGTGTCGATCTGGGCCCAGCTGCAGGTGGAGCGGGTGAGCGAGTCATCGTCGTCGGCGGCCGCCACCCCGGTACCGGAAAGCACTGCGGCGGAGCAGATTCCGGTGACGGCGAGAGCGGCGGCGGCGTGACGGGTCCAGGATGTCATGGTGGATGGCCTCATTCGGTCGGGATGGCTTGCGGCACCGATCATGTCGGACTCCCGGCCCCGCGGACCTGTCCGGCGGGGGTTCTTCAGCGACTCTTCAGTCGGCGGCCCCGCACCGACACAGCCCCTCCCGAATGGATTCGGGAGGGGCTGTGCCGGTCGAAATATGCTGCCGTGCAGTGCTTTCTAGCTGCGGTCGAAGGCGCGGGCGCGCAGCGAGCGCTCGATGCCCGCCTTGCCCTCCACCACCAGGCGGCGCAGGGCCGGCGGGTGGTCATCGGCGAGGAACTTGTCGGCCACCGCGACGGCCTCCTCGGTGACGGCCCAGTGCGGGTACAGCCCCACCACGACCGTCTGGGCGACCTCGCTGGAGCGCCGCTCCCACACCGACGCGATCTCGGCGAAGTAGCGCTCCACGTACGGGGCCAGCAGCGCGGCCTGGCCCGCCGGGGCGAAACCGGTGACGATGGCGCGCGCGGTGATGTTCGGCACCGTGTCGTCGCCGATGACGGTGTCCCACGCCGATTCCTTGACCGCCGCCTGCGGGCGGGCGGTGGCCGCGGCCGCGGCCTGGCGGCGGCCCGCGGCGGTGTCGTCGCGGGTGAGTTCCGCGTCGATGACCGGGGTTTCGATGCCGTCGGCGTCGATGGCCCCCGCGGCCGCGAGCGCCTGGGTGATGCGCCAGCGCAGGTCGGTGTCGACGGTCAGGCCCGGCAGGCCGACGCCCTCCGGGTCACCGGCGTGCAGCCGGCGCAGCACCTCGATGTGCTGTGGCGAGAGCAGCGCGCCGGTCAGCGCGTTGACGAACGCCAGCTGGTGGTCCGAGCCCGCGCCGGCGGCGCGGGCCAGTTCCAGCAGGCGGTCGGCGTAGGCGGGCCAGCCCTCGGCGCGCGCCCACTCGGGATCGGCGTAGGCGCCGAGCGCGGTGGCGGCCTGCATGAGCAGCCGCTGGACGACGCCGATCTCGGTTTCCGCGCCGACGCCGCGCTGCACCAGCGCCACGAAGTCGCGGGCCTTCATCTCGGCCTGCCGGGTCATCTCCCAGGCGGCCGACCAGGCCAGCGTGCGAGGCAGCGGCTCGGCGATGTCGGCGATGCGCGCCACCACCGTGTCGAGGGAGCCGGCGTCCAGGCGGACCGAGCAGTAGGTGAGGTCGTCGTCGTTGACCAGCACCAGCTTGCCGCGGCCGACGCCGACCAGCTCGGGCACCTCGGTGCGCTCGGCCGGATCGATGTCGAGCTCGACGCGCTTGGTGCGCACCAGCTTTCCGTCCTGGTCGTCGTAGACGCCGATGGCCAGGCGGTGCACGCGGCGCTCACCGGCGCCGGGCTCCGCGCCCTGCTGGACGACCGCGAAGGAGGCGAAGTTGCCGTCCGCGTCGACGGTGAAGTCCGGGCGCAGGATGTTCAGGCCGGTGGTCTTGAGCCACTGCGCGCCCCAGTCGGACAGGTCGCGGCCGGACGCCTTCTCCAGCGCGCCCACCAGATCGTCGAAGGTGGCGTTGCCGTAGGCGTGTTCGGTGAAGTAGTCGCGCAGACCGGCCAGGAACGGCTCCTCGCCGACGTAGGCCACCAGCTGCTTGAGCACGGACGCGCCCTTGGCGTAGGTGATGCCGTCGAAGTTCACCTCGACCGCGGCCAGGTCCGGGATGTCGGCGGCGATCGGGTGGGTCGAGGGCAGCTGGTCCTGCCGGTACGCCCACGACTTCTCGACATTGGCGAAAGTGGTCCAGGCATTGGTGTATTCGGTCGCGCCGACCTGGCACAGCACCGAGGCGAAGGTGGCGAACGACTCGTTCAGCCACAGGTCGTCCCACCACTTCATGGTGACCAGGTCGCCGAACCACATGTGCGCCATCTCGTGCAGCACGGTCTCGCAGCGGCGCTCATAGGAGGCGCGAGTCACCTTGGAGCGGAAGACGTAGTCCTCGAGGAAGGTGACCGCGCCCGCGTTCTCCATGGCGCCCGCGTTGAATTCGGGCACGAACAGCTGGTCGTACTTGCCGAAGGCATAGGGCACACCGAAATTGGCGTGGTAGAAGCCGAAGCCCTGCTTGGTCTCGGTGAAAAGCCGTTCGGCGTCCATGAATTCGGCCAGCGAGGCGCGGCAGTAGATGCCGAGCGGGATCTCGCCGTGCGAATCGCTGTACGAGTCGGTCCACTTCGCGTACGGACCGGCGATGAGCGCGACCAGGTAGGTGCTCATGCGCGGGGTGGGGGCGAAGGTGTGGCGGACCACGGTGCCGATGGTGTGGGTGTCGGCGACCGCGCCGTTGGAGATGACCTCCCAATCCTCGGGCGCGGTGACGATCACGTCGTAGGTGGCCTTGAGGTCGGGCTGGTCGAAGCAGGCGAACATGCGCTTGCAGTCGGCGGTTTCGAACTGCGAGTACAGATAGACCTTGTTGTCGGTGGGGTCGACGAAGCGGTGCAGGCCCTCACCGGTGTTCGAGTACTCGCCGTCGGCCTCGATGACGAGCTCGTTGTTCGCGGCCAGGTTCGGCAGGGTGAGGCCCTGCTCCTCGTCGTAGCCGCTCACATCCAGGGCCACGCCGTTGAGCACGGCCGAGCGCACACCCGCGCCCACGAAGTCGATGAAGGTCTGCGCACCCGGGGTCGCGGTGAAGGTCACGGTGGACTTCGAGTGGAAGGTCTCACGGCGCGGCTCTTCGGCACCGGTGGGCTGTCCGGTCAGGTCCAGTTCGACCCGATAGTTCTCCACCTGGACCGTCGCGGCGCGTTCGATCGCCTGCTCGCGGGTGAGATTCGGTGCGGACAAGGGGGCTCCTTAGCTCTCGGAGAACTTCTGCCGTGCAGGTGCACCCGGCTCGCTGAGCGGCGCTGCCCAGGGCTCGGTGCGGAATGCGATGCGCCCGCGCGAGGCATCGAGCGGACCGAACAATTCTCCACTCGTGACCCGGCGCGGACACGACGTTCCCCACAATGCCACGTCCCGCCGACCCGTGGCGCGGGCCCGCGCGGGCCGATCGTTCCCGGCCCGCGCGGGCCGGTTGCTCCAGGTCGACTGCGATCGGGCGTTCGACCGGGCGTCGGGGCGGGCGGTGCCCGTCGGTAAGCTCTGCGGCGGCAGCAATCGCCCAGCACGAGGAGGACCGTTGAAGCACATCCACGCCGGTAAGGTGCGCGACCTGTACGAGGACGGCGATTCGCTGATCCTGGTCGCATCCGACCGGGTGTCGGTGTACGACGTGGTGCTGCCGACCCCGATTCCGGACAAGGGCGCGCTGCTCACCCAGCTGTCCAACTGGTGGTTCGGGTTCTTCTCCGATGTGCCCAACCACATTCTGTCCACCACCGACGTGCCCGCCGAGTTCGCGGGCCGCGGGGTGCGGGTCAAGCCGCTGAAGATGCTGAAGGTGGAGTGCATCGCGCGCGGCTACCTGACCGGCGGCGGCCTGGCCGAATACCAGCGCTCCGGCACCGTGTCCGGTATCGCGCTGCCGCCCGGCCTGCGTGACGGCGACAAGCTGCCCGAACCCATCTTCACCCCGACCACCAAGGCCGACGCCGGGCACGACGAGCCCATCAGCTTCGCGGACGTGGTGAACCAGGAGGGCAGGGAGGTCGCCGAGCGGCTGCGCGACCTGACGCTCGAGATCTATGCCCGGGGCGCCGAGCATGCCGCCGCGCGCGGGGTCATCATCGCCGACACCAAGATCGAACTCGGCTGGGACGGCGACGTTCTCACCGTCGGCGACGAGGTGCTGACCTCGGACTCCTCCCGCTTCTGGCCCGCCGACGACTACGAGCCCGGCCGCCCGCAGAAGTCGTTCGACAAGCAGTTCGTGCGCGACTGGTCCACCTCCACCGGGTGGAACAAGGAGTACCCGGGCCCGGAGATTCCGGCCGAGGTGATCGAGGTGACCCGCCAGAAGTACGTCGCGGCCTACGAGCTCATCACCGGCAATACCTGGAGCGGCGTTCCGGGCTAGGCCGGAACCGCTTCGGCGGCAAGGAAGTTCGTGACGAAGGCGTCGGCCCGACGGACCCTGCGGGACCGAAGACTCCGGAAGGTTGCCGGGACGCGAAGCCCACCGAATACGAGATCTCCTGCTTCACCGGCGATTCCGCGTGCACCGTCGAGGAGCTGTCCGGAATCCATTGGGGCAGTGAGGCGAATGCCACCGCCCTGATGGTCGGTGCCTACCGCACCTCGGCCCGCCGGCACGAACGCCTGCTGCATTCGCTCCCGCCCGTCCTGGTCGTCACCGACGACTTCGACACGTGCGGCTGGATCGAATCCGCCGCGGCCTCCGCCGTCGATCAGAGCGCCGGTTCACAGGCCATGGTGGACCGCCTCCTCGACTGGAGCCTGGTCTGCACCCTGCGCACCTGGTTCGACCAGGCCGGGCCCGCCGCCCCGGGCTGGTTCCGCGGCCTGTCCGACCCGTTCGGCTTCTCCGCCGCCTTCAAACGCCACCGCGGCCAGAGCCCCACCGCCTTCCGCGCCACCGCCGCCTGACCTGCCGCCGGTCGGTCACTGGCGGCGCAGGCGGGCGGCGCGGATGGTGAGGTAGTCGCGTTCGGGGAGGCTGGTGGTGTGGCGGGCGGCGGCGGTGTAGGCGGCGATGGCTTCGTCGGAGTCGCCGGCCATTTCGTGGAGGTGGCCCCGGACGGCGTCGAGGCGGTGGTTGCCCGCGAGCGAGTCGGTGAGGGTGTCGGCGAGGTCCAGGCCCGCCTGGGGGCCGTGGACCATGGCGGTGGCGACCGCGCGGTTGAGGGTCACCATCGGGTTGGGGGACTGGCGTTCGAGGGCGTTGTACAGCAGCAAGATTCGGGGCCAGTCGGTGTCCTCGGGGCGCAGCGCCTGGGCGTGCAGGGCGGCGATGGCGGCCTGGATCTGGTACGGGCCGATGAGGCCGCTGCGCACCGACGCGGTCGCCAGCCGCACACCCTCGATGATCATTTCGCGATCCCAGAGGCCGCGATCCTGTTCGGCGAGCGGGATCAGCTCGCCGCGGCTTCCGGTGCGTGCCGCCCGCCGGGCATCGGTCAGCAGCAGCAATGCGAGCAACCCGGTGACCTCCGGATCGTCCGGCAGGACGCGGAACAGGGCCCGCGCCAACCGAATCGCCTCGCTCGACAGATCGCCCCGCCGCAGTCGCTCGCCACCGCTGGTGTGCCCCTCGGTGTAGATCAGATAGAGCACCCGCAGCACACTGCTCAGCCGCTCATTCCATTCTTCCCGTTGCCCGTTCGATCCCGCAGGCATGGCGAAGGGCCGCTCCTCGGCTGCCAGACGCTTCTTGGCCCGCGTAATCCGCTGCGCCATGGTCCTTTCCGGTAGCAGGAAGGCTCGCGAGATCTCCTCGGTGGTGAGCCCGCCCACCGCCCGCAGCGTCAGCGCGATCGCACTGGCCGGCGACAGGGCCGGATGGCAGCACAGGAAGAACAGCGTCAGCGTGTCGTCGCGATCCTCGGCGATGACGGCGTCGGCCGGATCGGGGGCGGCGGCGCCGAGTCGTTCGGGTTCGCGGATGGCGTTGGCGGCCTCGCGGTTTCGACGGGCCGACTCGGCGCGGATGGTGTCGATGAGACGCCGCGCGCCGACCTGGATCAGCCAGCCGCGCGGGTTGCCGGGCACGCCGTCGGCGGGCCACTGGGTGGCGGCGGCGAGCATGGCCTCCTGGAGGGCGTCCTCGGCGGCGTCGAAGTCGCCGTAGCGGCGGACGAGGCTGCCGAGGACCTGCGGCGCGAGGTCGCGCAGCAGATCCTCGATCGCGGTGTCCGGCATCAGAGATCGGCGGCGGGGGCGCTCATGATCGGGCGGATCTCGATGTACTCGCCGATCGGCTTGCCGCCGGGGCCGGGCGCGGCCGATGCCTTGGCCGCGATCTCGAGCGCACGGTCCGGGCTGTCGACATCGACGATCCAGAACCCGGCCAGGAACTCCTTGGTCTCGGGGAAGGGGCCGTCGGTGACCACCGGCGCGGAACGGCCGTCGGACGTGACGGTGCGCGCCTGGCCCGGATCGGCGAGGCCCTGGGCGTCGACGAGTTCGCCGGACTTGGCCAGCTCCTCGCCGAGGGCGCGCTGGAAGTCGATGTGGGCCTGGATCTCCTCGGGCGCCCACTCGTTGATCGGGGTGTCGCAGTAGGCGGCGGCGGAGTAGGTCTTGATCAGGATGTACTTCACGGTCGGCTCCTTTCGTCGGTGCACCCTTGCGGGCGCTCTCGTCCAGAGGTCGGAGCCCAGTACGCCGGGACGACGCACTCCGTACTCCGGATCATATGAGGGTCGTCACAGCTCCTCGGGGTTCACGGCCTCGCCGCTCAGGATCAGCTTCTTGATCTTGTCCTGCATATCCCAGATGTTCACGTTCATCCCGGCCAGCACCCGGTTTCCCGAGTCCAGCCAGTACGCCACGAACTCGCGCTCACCGAGGTCGCCGCGCACCACCACGCGCGCCTGCTGCCCTCGCGCCACGTACCCGGTGTACTCCATCCCGAGGTCGTACTGGTCGGTAAAGAAGTAGGGCAGCCGGTCGTACACGGCGGGCTTGCCCAGCATGGTCAGGGCCGCCACCGCGGGCTGATTGAGCGCATTCGCCCAGTGCTCCACCCGGATTCGCTGCCCCAGCACCGGATGCTGCTGATCGGCGATGTCACCGACCGCGACGATATCCGGGTCGCTGGTGGCCAGGCTCTCGTCGACCAGGACGCCGCCGCCGACCGCCAGCCCGGCATCGGCGGCCAGCTCGATATTGGGCCGCGCACCCACCGCGACCAGCACCGCGTCCGCCTCGATATGGGTACCGTCGTCGAGCCGCACGCCAGCGGCCCGGCCGTCGGCGGTGGTGATCTCGCCGACCTTCACCCCGAGCCGCAGATCCACCCCGTGCGCGCGGTGCAGATCGGCGAACACCGCGCCCATCTCGGCCCCGAGCGCGGCCTGCAGCGGCACCGATTCCGCCTCCAGCACAGTCACTTCCACGCCGGCGGCGCGTGCGGCGGCGGTCACCTCGAGCCCGATCCACCCCCCGCCGATGACGGCCAGTCGCCGCGCGGAGCCGAACATCGCGAGCAGGGCGTCGGATTCCTCGATGGTGCGCAGCACGTGCACCCCCTCGGCGTCCGCGCCGGGCAGCCGCAGCAGCCGCGGCCGCGAACCGGTGGCCAGCGCCAGCTTGTCGTAGGGCAGTGTCGTACCGTCCGGCAGCGCAATGGTTTTGGTGCCGCGATCCAGCGCGGTGACGGTGGTGCCCGGCATCATCTCGATATGGTGGTCGCGATACCACTGCGCCGGATCCACGGTGAAGTCGCTGAGCGCCTGCTTGCCCAGCAGATGCTCCTTGGACAGCGGCGGCCGCTCGTACGGCAGATGATCCTCCGCGCTGACGAGCGTGACCGAACCGTCGAAATCATTGGCCCGCAAGGCTTCCGCGAGCTTTGCGGCCGCCAGTCCACCGCCCGCGATGACGAACCTGGATGTGGTCATGCCGAAACCTCCCTGCTAGTACGGTCGGGACCGCCGTCGATGAGGCCGATAGTCCGACCCTAGCCCGGGTGGAGTCGGGCGGAGCGGAAATATCGGCAACAATCGGGGTTGTTGCGCATTGAGTACGGCCCTGCCCTCGGCCGTCGATCGACTGCGAAAGGATTTCCCTGTGAGCGACACCAAGAAGGACCGGGTCGACTTCTGGTTCGACCCGCTGTGCCCGTGGTGCTGGATCACCTCCCGCTGGATCCTCGAGGTCGAGCAGGTACGCGATATCGAGACGCACTTCCACGTGATGAGCCTGTCCGTGCTGAACGAAGGCCGCGAGGGCCTGCCCCCGCAGTACGAGGAGCTGCTCGCGACCGGCTGGGGCCCGGTGCGGGTCGCCATCGCGGCGGCCCAGGCGCACGGCGACAAGGTGCTGGCCCCGCTCTACACCGCCATGGGCACCCGCCTGCACAACCGCCGCGCCGAGTACGAGCGCGAGGACGGCTCCCGCGCGGACCTGCTCGCCCAGATCATCGCCGAGTCGCTGGCCGAGGTGGGCCTGCCCGCCGACCTGGCCGAGGCCGCCAAGGGCACCGACTTCGACGAGGCCCTGCGCGCCTCGCACCACGCCGGCATGGACAAGGTCGGCCCGGATGTCGGCACGCCGACCATCCACATCAATGACGTCGCCTTCTTCGGGCCGGTGCTCTCGCGCATCCCGCGCGGGGAGGAGGCGGGCAAGCTGTGGGACGGCGCGGTCGCGCTGGCCGCCTACCCGCACTTCTTCGAGCTCAAGCGGACCCGCACCGAGGATCCCGTCTTCGACTGAGCTCTCCGCCTCCCCGGGGCTTCAGCGCCCGGCTGGTAGCCGTTCACCGGCGGGCACGCGTGCCCGCGGTTGAGCAGCAAGCCGATTTCCGCGGTACCCGGGGAGGTACCCTCGGCTCACGAAATGAGTTGTGCCGTCGCATATTTGGAGACGTCGCCCGATCTCGCTGTCGCGAGACGTCATTGCGGCCGGTACTCGTGATATGTGGTGGTTTCGCCGTATCCGGGTGGTGGACCGCCGTATCCGCCCGGGTACGGCGGCTGGTACCCGCCATAGGGCGGGGCTGCGACCGGACGCTGCGGTGCGTCGGGCCGCCAGAACAGCTTGCCGTGGCGGCTGCGGTCGCGCAGCGCCCACATGCGCCAGGTCAGTACCGGATGACTGGACATGGCGTTCACGATCCAGACGAAGAAGCCCTTCTCCTGGGCCGCCCGGTCGGCCATCTCGTCGAAACCGACCAGATTGTTCAGATACTTGCCGCCCGCCAGCGTCTGCATGGCCGGGGGCGCACCCTGCGGCCGGTTGCAGAAGCCGTGATTGTCGGCGGTGTACTCCTGGGAGCGGATCAGCGAGCTGCCCAGGATCGGCAGGAACGGCGCCATGAACATGCCCAGCTGCCGCCAGTACGAGACGTGCCCGGCCGCGATGTGCCCGACCTCGTGGCCGATGATGAAGGCCAGCGCCTCGGGATTGCGTGCCGCGCCGCCGATTTCGAACAGATCGCTGTACACCACCACGTAGCGGCGGAAGCCGTGCCCGGAGGCGAACGCATTGATCTGGCCGTTGCCCAGCACCACGTAGGCATCGGGCACCTTCGGCATGCCGAACCGGGCCGCGGCCTCCTGCACCATGCGATAGCCCTCGGGGAACTGGGTCGGCGACATCTTCACGCCGTTCACCCGCTGGGCCGCGTAGTTCAGACCGCGGCCCAGGTAGACCAGCAACGGCGCGAACACCAGGGCCAGCACCAGCTGACCGGCATAGCCGGACACCAGCAGCAGTAGCGCGAACAGATACGCCAGCACGGTGGCCACGATCACGACCACCAGCAGCGGGATCTCCCAGCTGTGCCGTGCCGGCATCCCGAACGGGGACAGACCCCGGGTCTGCTGCACCACCGGCGGCTGGGGCGGCGAATACGGTTGCTGCGGAGCCCATCCCGGCGGGCCCAGCCGCGGATCCCACCCGGTCATGCCGGTCACGGGGTTCCAGGCCGGACTGCTTCCGGCGGTCGGCGGTCCCGGTAGGCCGCCAGCGGATTGCCCCCCGTAGGCGTTCGGCGTTGGTGAACTGTCGTCGGACGTCATGCCTGGATAGTACGTTTCACCGGCGTCGACGCACGGTCGTCGCTGCGGGGCCGCTCACGCGACGGGCTGCCGGGGTGAGAGCCCCGTGCGGGCCGGGGGCGGGCGTGCTGACAGAATCGCAGCCATGCGCGTATACCTGGGTGCCGACCATGCCGGCTTCGAACTGAAGAACCACGTCAAGGCTCACCTCGAGGGCCAGGGCCACGATGTCGTCGACTGCGGCGCGCTGGAATACGACGCCCTCGACGACTACCCGGCCTTCTGCATCGAGGCCGCTCGCCGTGTGGTCGCCGAGCCGGGTTCGCTGGGCTTCGTCTTCGGCGGCTCCGGCAATGGTGAGCAGATCGCCGCCAACAAGGTGCCCGGCGCCCGCTGCGCCCTGGGCTGGAGCGTGGAGACCGCGCAGCTCGCCCGCCAGCACAACAACGCCCAGCTGCTCGGCATCGGCGGCCGCATGCACAGCACCGAGGAAGCCCTCGCCATCGTGGACGCCTTCATGACCACCCCGTGGTCCAACGAGGAGCGCCACCAGCGCCGCATCGACATCCTCGCCGAGTACGAGAAGACCGGCGTGCCCCCGGCCCTCCCGAACTGACCTGTGCCCGAAGGCCATACGCTGCACCGCCTGGCGAAGCTGCACCACAAGCGCTTCGCCGGCGGTCAGGTCCGAGTCTCCAGCCCGCAAGGGCGATTCGCCGAGGGCGCGGCGCTGATCGACGGCCGGGTGCTGACCCGCGCCGAAGCGTGGGGCAAACACCTGCTCCACCACTATGATTCGGGCGTCACCCTGCACATCCACCTGGGCCTGTACGGCAAGTTCACCGAATCCGCTGTGCCCATGGACGATCCGGTCGGCGAGGTCCGCATGCGCCTGATCGGCGGCGGCCGCACCGGCGACCTGCACGGCACCGACCTGCGCGGCCCCGCCGCGTGCGAGATCCTGCTCGACCCCGAGGTCGAAGCGCTCACCTCCCGCCTGGGCCCCGACCCATTGCGCCGGGACGCCGAACCCGACCGTGCCTGGGACCGCATCCGCCGCTCCCAGCGGCCGATCGGCGCGCTGCTCATGGATCAGAAGATCCTGGCCGGGGTCGGCAATGTCTACCGCGCGGAAGTCCTCTTTCGCCATGGCATCTCGCCTGATCGTCCGGGAACCCAGCTCTCGTACGAAGAGTGGCAGGCGATCTGGTCCGACCTGGTCGACCTGATGAAGGTGGGCGTGCGCCGCGGCAAGATCGTGGTGGTCCGCCCCGAAGACGACCACGGCGCACCGGCTTATGCCAAGGACAAGCCGCGAACCTACGTGTACCGGCGGGCGGGAGACCCGTGCCGTCTGTGTGGCACCACGGTCCTGCACTCGGTGCTGGACGCCCGAAACCTGTTCTGGTGCCCCACCTGTCAGCCCCGCTGAACCCGTCGCGGACCAGAGCGGCACGTCCGTCTCGAGCTGGATCCGAATCGGCGTTCCGGCAGACGCACGCTCATGGCTCCCCTTTATGTCAAGACCGGGATGTGGGTGTGGGGTTAGCCTGGTTGGTGGGTCCGGGATGTGGCTTGTCCGAAGGATCGGGTG